>JAFGMM010000018.1 GCA_016927535.1 Anaerolineae bacterium | reverse complement strand
GTTTCTTCGGCCTCGAAAACCCATTCGGGAATCGCGTCAAAGTCGAGATTCTTGTCCATCTCCACAAGCCCGCTCCAGACCCAGCCGTAGGCTTTGCCCGATTGCACGAGGAGCCAGTCCTCCGAGCGCGCAAAGACATCCACCACCGTACCCGGCGGCAGATGGTAGAGCACCTCGTATTCAGAACCGGGGCCGGCGCGCAGGTTGGCGTTGAACCACTCAGTCGTCACAGTCGCTTTGCCCACGCTCACAAGGCCGGAAATCGAAGACACCGCCAGCGTCGGCGTCGCGGTTGGGAGCGGCGTTGCAGTCACAGCCGGGGTCGCAGTCGGCGGCACCCGCGTCGGCGTCGGCGGGAGGGGCGTTTGCGTAGCGATTGGGGTCTGTGTCGCGGTCGCGGTGGCAGTTAGCGTAGCAGTCGGCGGCGCGAACAGGGAGATCCCCCAATCGCTCCCGCCCCCGGCGAGCAGCCCACTTGCCAAGACCGCGCCGCCCAGCACCACGACCGCGCCCACCACCGCAATCGCGAGCCAGCCGGTGGGCGTCACGCGCGCGAACGCCGAACGCCGGCGTTCGCTGTATCGAAATGTCGGGGAATGATCCTCACCCATAAAAGCTCCTATTCATTTTCAACTTGCAAACCATACGACGGCGTGGTCGAGACGCGGAACGTGCGCCGTCCGACCGGCACGCCCACGCGCGCCATCCACTTCAACGGCACTTCGAGATCGGCTGACACCACCAACACACGCCCACCGCCGGCGATGCCTAAACTGCCGAGCGTGACCCTGCCGTCACTCAAGGCAGAGGCGGTTTGTTGGGCGTGGCCCATCGCGGCGGGCGAGAGTTTGACCTCCTGCGCGCCCCAGAAGATGTTGGTATCGACCCAGTTCGCGGCGTCCTGCGCCGCGAGTTCCACGGCATCGAGCGCGCGGATTTCGGCGAGCGCCAGGCGGCCCAGGTCGTCCATGAGACCGATGAGCAGCCACATCAAGACCACCATGCCGAGCGCAAAAACCAACGTCGATTGACCTTTTTCGACTCTTTTCTTCAGCATCATTCCCACCTCGCCTGCCACGCGCCAATGGTGAGCGTGGTCTGCTGGCTGATCGGGATGCGGTCGCTGCCGACGACACGGCGCATGAGGCCGATCGCGCCGGCGGGCGCTTCGACGCGCACCGCGCAGGTCATCGCGCCCCAACGATCCCACGAAGCGGGCAGCACACTCACCGCGCCGTCGATGCCCGCCGCTTCGAGATAGGCGTGGCCGGCGGCGACGCCCTGCGCCGGGCCCAGCCCGGACGAGAGCGTATCGACCGCCATACGCGCGCAGGCGCGCGATGCGCCGGCGGCAGCGACCTGGGCAGGACGCGCGATCACGATAAAGACGGCGATATCCAACAACATTACAAGCACAACAATCATTCCGATCATTTCGACGATGCTTCCCTCGCCGCGCTCCATCCGTTCAAACAGACGCTTCAACTTCACACACATACACGCCTCCTTTCCCGGCGCGCGACCGGGGCCGCGCGCCGGCGTCTTCGTCACTCATAGGCTGCGGGCGGGCCGGGATAAAAGGCCTCGAGGCCGGAAAACGCGCCGCCGGACGCGGACATCGAACGGCCAAACACCATAGAGGCGTAGGGCACCTCGACGCGCAGCGCCGAACCGCCCCAACGCAGCGCCGCATCGGGCGACCACGAGGGCGCGGTATCGACGCCGTAATACGCCGCGCCGAACGCGGAACCGGCAGAAACCGGCCCACCGCGCGCGGCGATCACGTTGCCCCGGTGCGCTGCCACCTGCACATTCAGGTGCGCCAGACCGAAGGCCACCGCCCCGACCACCCACAGGAAGATCAGGAACATCAGTACGATTGAATATAGCCACGGCACGTCTTCATCCACGGCCCGCCCCCTTCCCTACCAGCCCGGCGACTGGATGGCGCTTGCGGCTTGACTGGCGGCGGATTGGACGGCCCCGTAGATGATTGAGGCCACCGCGCTCAGCAGCAGGACCGCGATCAGGATACGCTTGGCGAGGTCAGAAGCGCCTTCGCCACGCTCTAATCGTTCAAACGCCATCGTCGCCCGGACGTACAACGCGATTGTTTTGTTATTCAAGGTTGCAACCATTACGATTTCCTCCACATACTCGAACTTGCGGGATTAAAGATTCGTTCCTATATCACGTCGATAAACACCTCCTTTCAGCCGCCCAGTAGGGACTGGGCGATCAAAATCGCGACGGGGCCGAGGATGAGCAGGAACACCAGCCCGCCCATCCAGAGCATGATTTGGCCGCGCACCGCGCGCAGATTCTTCATCGTGCGCTCGCGGATGTAGCGGCCCATGGCGCGGCGCGCGCTCTCGGAGAGCATGTCCAGCGCTTCGAGCAGCCGCCCGCCGCGTTCGGCAGCCATGCGCAGCTGCACCGAAAACTCGCGGATTTGCTCGCCGGTGTTGCGCTCCGCCATCTGTTTGAGGCCGGGCGCGAGGCTGCCATGCACATCGTACAGGCGCACCGCGCGCCGCACCTCCGAAACGAACGGCCCGCCGGGCCGTTCGGCCAGCATACGCAGCGAGGTTTCCACACCGCGCGTCATGGCGTAGGTCCAGAGTTCGGGCACCTTGAAGCCCATCTCGATGGTGATGAGGTTCTGGCGCTCTTTCGCCGCATTACTCACCTTCGAGTCGGGGTCGAGAAAACCAATCGCTGCACCGACGGCGGTCACGGCGGCGGCGACCACGACCGGCAGCCCGGTCGCGGAGACAATCGCCAGCCCGGAGAGCAGGCCCACACCGCCATACATCAGCATGTACACCGCCTTCGCGCCCCAGTAGGTCTCCATGTTCCAGAAGGGCGCGGTCGGGATGGGTTTGTGCATCTCGCCGGGCGCCCACCACCAGCCCGCCGCTTTCATCAGCGCCTCGGCGCGCGAGGGGCCTTTTTGCCTCGTACCCGGCTCAAAGAGGCTTTGCATACTCTCGCCCAGGTCCAGGACGGTGCGCGAGAGCGCGTCGGAGGCAGGCAGGTCTTTGAGCAAGTTGATTTCCTCGCGCTCGGTGACAGTCTGCGCGCGGCGCGATTTGCGCGGCGCGGTCAGGGTCATAAAAATGATGAGCAGCCCGAACGCGACCAGCGCCGCGCCCAAAATGACCGGGCCGTCAACCACGATGCCGAAAATAATCATGTTTCACCTCACGATTCCAGTTCATCCAAACGCCAACGCCCGGCTTGCACGTCGTAGATCACCCGGCCCCATCTGCTATCCGCGTCAGGCGGGTATTGCCGCGTGACCGTGATGTCACAGGCCAGGCCGTCGGCGGCGCAGTTGTAGGCGATGATGCGGTCGTAGGTCGTCGCCAGCCCGTAGGCGCGCCACATGGCAGTGATATCGCGCTGCACTTCGCGCGGCGGGACCAGGCCTTCGGCAGTCCAAAGCATTGCATCTGCCCAGGAGACGCCGCCGTCTTCCCATGACGGCGTGGGCGCCGGCTGCGGGTTAGTGGCCTGCTTCAATGTTTCGATCAAGCCTATGACAGCCCGCTCGACGCTGCTTAAGTCGATGCGAACGCCGAGCGCTTCTAATTCAACAAGCAGGCCACCGAGTGCAATCGCCAACGCGAGCAGCACAATCACGGTGATCAACAAGCCGCGCAGCAGCGCAAGCACCGGATTGCGCCGGCGCAAATGAGGGTAGTTGTCATCCATAGCCGGGCACCTCACTGCAACAAGTCCTCGGCGCCGGCCACCGCCAGGTCGCCCAGGATCGCCACCAATTCGGTACCGGGGATCAAATCGACGCGAATTTCGTGCGCCAGCCCGTACTCGCAGGCTTGTAAAGGATCGAAACTCCGGCGATCTTCGAAATCCTGCGCCACGGTTTTGCGCGCCTGCCCGGTCGCCTCCGCGACCAGGTGGCACATGCGCTCCCGGTTGGCGCGCAGGGTATTACGCGCCTGATCGAGCTGCGCTTCATCGTACACACCGTCGATCTGCTCCCAGACGCCGGACATCAGAAACTTCGCGCCCGGCGCGCACAGGCGGCGTTTCACCGCGCAGTACAATACGATGCCGGCCAGATCGAGCTGGCCGAAGTTGCACACGCGCAGCTCGAGCGGGACGCCGCGCAGGAAATTGGACAGGGCGAGCGCGGCGCGTGCGCTGCCGGTCGCTGGTGTGGAGAGCGCCAGGTGGACACGCCGGAACCCGGCGTCGAAGGCGCGCTGGAGGGTCTGGATCAGCTTCGCAGCGGTCTCATGCGACACCGGCGCGAAAAAGAGCACGCCCAGTTCGCGCGCGTTGAGCGGCAGGTTCATCACCCGCACATCGAACGCGGCAGGCGCATCCGCGCGAAAACGTTTGTTCATTTACGCCTCCTCGGTTTGAATGCGGTCCATCACGATGCCCTGCTGCGCGGCGCGGTTCATGGCGCGGTAGCCTACCAGCGTCACCATGCCGGCGACGAACAGACCGACCATGCCCACCGGCGAGCCGAACACGGCGGTGAGTTCGCCCTCGCCCGCACCCGGCATCAACGACATACCGCGCGAGGCCAGCACCAGCACCCAGGGCGAGAACACCGCCCAGAGCACCTCCTGCCGCGCGCCCGCCGAGACGACGATGTAGTCCTTAAAAATCTCGACCTGCGCGCGCGTCGAATCCGCGATGCCTTCCAAGAGCGTGCGGATGTCGCCGGTGGCGCGGTCGGCGGAGATGAGCGCCATGACCAGGCCGTCCAGGAAGGGCGAGCGCCGCCGGTCCGCGATGGTCGAAAAAGCGTCGGCGAGGTTTTTGCCCGCGCTCAGCGCGGCGCGCGCTTCCTCGAAATCGCGCGCCACTTCGGGATGACCGTAAGTCACCACCGCGTCCATCGCGTGGGTGAGGCTGGGCTGCGCGAGCCAGGCGTTCGATATCTGGCTCGCGGCCAGCGCGACGCCGGCGTTGTATTCCATCGCCAGCGCATCGCGGCGGCCCTCGTAGGTCGAGTGAATGACGACGAAGCCGCAGAGAAACATGGGCAAAACCGCGCCAATCGCGCCGGTCGCCAGCACACTCAGCCCAGCCAGCAGCGCGCCGGCGATAGCGCCCTCCAACACGAAGCGGTCCGCCGAGACCGGCAAACGGTTGCGTTTCAGGTGGACTTCAAGCCCTTCATAAATGTAGGCGGCTTGCGCGGCGGTGCGGCGGCGGGGCCGCGCAAGCGTGTCGAACACCGACCAGATACCCGCGCCTGTCAACAGTGCGCCGGCGATGGCAATCAGTTCAGGCAGCGCCACGGCTCACCTCCTGCTGGAACTCGTACCCGGCGCGGCGTACCAGGCGCTCGCGCGTGCGTTCGTGCGGGAAGATGCCGGTCCACTGCGCCCGGTCGGTCTCGTAGTCGTACTCGAAGAGCGGCTCGACCGTCACCTGGTCGCCCTGCATGCCGCGTATCTCGGCGATGGTCATCAGACGGCGCCGGCGGCCTTCGGGCGAGTAAATCGCGGACAATTGCACCACCAGGTGAATCGCGGTCGAGATCATCTTACGAATCTGGTGGTCGGGGATTTTGGCGAAGGTCTGGTTCATGAACGCCATGGTCTCCATACGCTCGATGCCTTCGCCCGGCGAGTTGGCGTGAACCGTGAACATCACGCCGTCGTGCCCGGTGTTAGCGGCCTGCAAGACCGCGCCCATCGCGCCGTCGCGCACCTCGCCGATGATGATGCGGTCCGGGCGCATACGCAGGGTTTCGCGTACCAATGCGGTCATGTCATAGGCTTCGACGCCCTCCATCGCGTCGCGCGTCGTGAGCGACATCCAGTTCGGTATAGGCACTTGTAGCTCGCGCGTGTCCTCGCAGGTCAAAACGCGCTCGTCGTCGCGCACCTCCGCGAGTAATGCGTTGATGAGCGTGGTCTTGCCGGAGCCGGTGCCGCCGATGATCGCCATGTTGAGGCCCGACCGCATGGCCGCTTTGAGGAAATTCCCCGCCGCCGGCGGCATACTGCGCAAGTTCACCAGGTCATCGATGGAGGCCGCGACCGGGCGGAAGCGCCGGATCGTGATGCCCGGCCCCTCGGCCTGCCCCATCACCGGCGACATCACCGCGTGCAGGCGCGAGCCGTCGGGCAGCTGCGCGTTGACGGTGGGATTGGTGAAGGTGATGGCCCGGCCCGTGCCGCGCCAGTCGGCCTTGCGGTTGATGAGGTTGCGCAAATAGTCCCAAGACGGGATGCGGATGTGCGGCAGGAACTCCCAACCCGACGCGCCGGCGCGGAACACCCACACGTTGTCCAGGCCGTTGACCGCCAGGTCCTCGACCGAATCGTCTTCCATGAGTTCGGTGAGCGGCCCCCAGCCCAGGATGCGGTCCACGATCTTGTGCGCGGCTTCCTCCGGGTCGAGGGTTAGAAGGGGCAGGTTCTGCGAAGCCGCCGAGAGGTTGTACTCGGCGATGAAGCGGCGCGCTTCTTCCAGCACGGCCTGCTCGTCCTTGTCGGCGTCGTTGGTCAAAAGCCGCGCGCCGACGACGCGCTCGCTCACCGTGTCGGAGATGTAGTCGAGCGCGGTCTTCTCGCCGGTGTCCACGACCGTGGCCGCCGCGAAGG
Source organism: Anaerolineae bacterium (assembly GCA_016927535.1). Classification (GTDB taxonomy): domain Bacteria; phylum Chloroflexota; class Anaerolineae; order Aggregatilineales; family JAFGMM01; genus JAFGMM01. The sequence continues at coordinate 21,499 of JAFGMM010000018.1, read as the reverse complement.
GCGACAGGTAATCCGTCTTCTGTTGTGCTTCTTTATCGCGTGACCAGAATCCCATCTCACGCCTCCCGGATCAAAAACGCAAACAAACTGCGCAGGCCGCCGGATTTTTTCCCTTTGTGGCGCGGCACCGACGCGTCGTAGTTGCGCGCCAGGTCGCGGATCGCCTCGCCGAGTGGCCCGGCGTCGGAGAGTGCGAAGGGAATACCGCCGTTGACCGCCTGGTCCGCCGCCGCCAGGTCGTGCGGGATGATGACATCGAGCCGGGGCAGGCTCACCGTGTCCGTTACCCTCTTTAATGAAGGGCTGTCCGGTCCGTCACGCCAGGCGGTGGGCAGCCAGCGGAATTTCTCCAGGTTGCCGAAGTAGCCGCGCAGCGCCGGCAGCCCGCGCGCCGCATCCACGACGGCGGTGTTCACCGGCGGGATGGGCACCAGGACCTCGGTCGCCGCCTGCAGCGCCGCCGCGTGCAGCGGCATGTTGTAGTCCTGTCCGATATCGACGATCACGAAGGTGTACATCGACTTCAGCGTGTCGATGATGGCGAGGCCCGCTTCATGCACGAATTTGGCGTCGCCGAAGGCTTTGGTGCCGGCCTGGTGCGCGGCGGTGAGGCCGGGCAGGATGTGCAGCCGGTCGCCCGCGCCATACGAGTTACTGCCCGACGACCACTTGACCATGTACTGGTTCAAGAGGTGCGCGGTCACGGCGGCCTTCTCCGACTTCTCCCAGCCCGCGAACACGTTGACCATCAAGTCGTAGAGGCCGCGTTCGACCAGGGTCATGCCGCGCGTAACCGGGATGGAATCGTCGGGTGTGAAACCCAGCATGATATGCGCATCGCCCTTCGTCTGGTCAAAGTCCACGAGCGCGACCGGGTTGCCTGCCGAAGCGAGCGCCGCCGCCAGGTTGACGCAGATCGTGGTGCGCGTGGAGCCGCCGCCCTTCGGCACCCAGGCCGTGATGACCTGCTGGTGGACCGCGCCGGCGCGCGGGATGACCTCGGTGAGTTTCGGGCGCAGCCGGCCCTCCTCCCATTCCTGCCGCAGCGCCGCGATCTCGGCCTGCATCTTGCGGATGAGATCGGTCGCGGCGGGTGGTTTGGCGAGCGCGAAGAAAAAGCGCGCCCCGGCGTCGAGCATACCCGGCCCGAAGGACTGCACATCCTCGACCGCAACGTAACCGAACACCGGCACCGGGCCGTCGTCGCGCATGAGCAGATCGGTGATGAGCGCGTGCGCGTAGCCCTGCATCGCCGGGTTGACCAGCGCGATGTCCGGCTCCTGCCCGCCGAGCGCTTCAGGCGCGCAGGCGTCGAAGAGCTTCTGCGCGGTCTGCGCCGCCTCCACGATCTCGGCCTGCGACCCTTCGAGAATACGCGAGAGCGCGGTCAGTTCGGCGTAAGCGCCGTAACCGACCACGATTCGAATCTTGTCGTTGGGCATCAACTGCCTCCTTCCGGCGCCGGTTCAACCGGCGGTTCGGGGGTAGGTTCGACCGGCGCAGCAGGCGCGGGCGCGGGTGTCGCCGGGAACTCAACATTCGGGAACAGGTCGGGGCGACGCGAGAGGTACCAGTTTTTGAAATCGGTCCAGGTCAGGCCGTAGGGTTGTGCATCGCCTACGGCGGCGCGATGCGAGGGTGCGATCACACTGCCCGATGCGAGCAGGAAGGCGGCAATCGCCGCATCGTCCGGCGCGAGTTCCACATACACCCGGATCACGTCGCCTTCCAGGAAAGGCGCTGCGGCTTCCGCGCCCGGCCCGGCCAGTCCTGGCGCAGCGGCGGCGTAGTTGGGGATTTGCTCGCGCTCGACCTTCAAAATGAGCACATCCGGCAGCGACACCACCGCGACGGGCAGTTCCAAAAAGGGCGGCGTGGGCGTGGGTGTGACCACGTTCGCGGGCTGCACCACGACCGGCGGCGCTTCCGTCGGTTGGACGGGCAGCTCAATGGGCGGCCCGCCGACATCATTTAATGAAGGCACGTAGGTCGGCACGGGCGGGATTTCGATACGGTTGCTCTCCACGCGCCCGACCGTGAACACCAGGTCGATGTAATCCCCGGCCTTGACATAGTTGCCGATCTGCCCCGGCTGCACGTCGATGGGGAAAACCACGTTGCCGTCTTGGGCAAGCAGCGTCAGACGGTCCACTTCGGGGTTGGGGCGATCCAGAAAGATGATCTGGCGCGGCGAGAGCGGGAACCCGGCGTAAACCATCTCGCCGTCCGCGATCATGCCGCCTTCGTAAAGCGCCAAAAATTCATCTCTCGTAATGAAGGCGTCCAGCGCGCCGCCGCTCAAGCCTCGCATACTCTCGATTTTGAACAGGCTCCGGTCGATGACCGTGCCGCTTGTAATGTCCGCCGCCGCGACCGGCACATCGACGACGGGCGGCAGGGTGAGGCGCGCCAGCAGCAGCACCGCCAGGATGCCGAGCACAACGAGCGCGAGACCCAACAGAATACGAATGAAATGACCCATGATTAAACCCTCCGGCTAATGCGTGAGTGACCAAAAAATCCAAAAGCTAAACAAAAAGGCAGTGATGATTGCGCCGATGACCAGACCCACCAACAGGCAAACGAGACAACACATGACGCTCCACCTCAACGCACGGTCAGGGGCGCGGCAGCCAGCATCACCGCCAGCCACCAGCCGCCGAGCGGCTGCGGCTCGCGCGCTTTGACCCGCCTGAACATGATGAATATCAACGGAAAAACCGTGCCCGCGACCACGATGACCGGCGCGGCGAAACCCGCAACCAGCCCAATCAACGCCATGACCGTGGCGTCGCCCAGACCGGCGTTGCGATCCAGGCCGGCCAGGAACAGGTAGACCAACGCCAACGCGACGCCCATGCTAAGATGCGCATACACCGCGCTATCGCTCAGGTTGGACAGCCGCGCCAGCGCCAGGGCGATTGCCAGCCCTTGCAGCGGCAGCGAGAGGTGGTGGTAGAGCAGGTCGGTCGAGACCATCACACCGCACACGATTGCCAGCAATACCAGATCGGGTACGGTCGCGGCGATGCCCGCCGTAACCGCTGCCAACACAATTGCCAGCGTCTGTTTTTGCTCAGTCACCGGCATCTTGGACGCGACGCGCGCGAGCGGGTCGTAAATGTTGGGCCACAGCAGCCCGCCCCAGATCACGAACACGGCGACCATAACGGCGACGAGTACCCGGTCGTCCATCAGCCTCTCCCGTTAGCAGGCAGCACCAGCACATCCCAGATCGGGCGGCGCGGCAAGGTGGTCTGCGCGATGTCGCGTTCGGCGGCGAGCAACTGCCAGGCCTGGCGCAGCTCTTCGTCGATGGTTAGCGACGAGTTGGCGGGCGATACCTCAAAGGCCAAAGCGCCACCGCGCCCGGCCTTCGCCAGCACGTGCTCGCGGTAGGTCTCGCCGGCGGGGGTGAAGACTACCTCCGCACCGGCTTCCAGCGCCGAGACGACAATCGCCGGTACCGGGCGGTCGGACACCGACAGCAGCGTGTCGATGTCGATACGCGCGCCGGTCGCGTCGAGCGCGGCCTGCGCCAGCAGGTCCATGACCGCGCCGGGCGTGACAACCACTTCGGCGAGCGCCTGCCGGCGCGCCTGCTCCAGGCTCATCACCACGGCGGCGCGGATTTCATCGCGGATGCGTCCCATCGCCTGGCGCTGCCGGGTCATCTCGCGCGTGTACAGAATGGTCGCAACGATGAAGGCGACCAGCGTGGCGAGCATGACGGTCAAGACCAGTGCAACTTCCAAACTCAAGTTCATTTCCTCTCCTTAACGTTCTGTTCAAACCAAAGCGCCGCGCCGTCGCAGATGCCATCGGCGACTTCTTCCAACTCACGCGACTTCCTGTCGCCCCAGGCGTACACCAACACCGAGCCGAACAGCAGCACCCCCGGCAGCGTCATCAACCACGCGATGGAACGGGGAGTTTGCGGCGGCTCCGGTTCTGGTGTCGCAGCGGGCAACTGCGTAGCGGGCGGCGCCGGTATCGCCGTCTGCGTAGCGGTTGGCGTCAATGTAAGCGTCGCCGTTGTGGTGGGTGTAGCGGTCTGAGTGGCCGTAGCCGCCGGAGACGTCGCCGGCGCACGATAGGTCCCGGTCTGTGTCTGCGCAGCGGTAGCGGTCGCGGTTGCAGCTGGGGGCGGCGACGCATCAGGCGCGGGCGCTTCGATGTTATGCGTGCAGGTGTCGCGAAATGCAGTCACGTTGCCCGCGTAGTCCTGAATCGAGAAGGAAATACGATGCAGCCCATATTCCTGCACGGCCCACGCATAGGGCAGCAAACTGACCGGCCCGCCGCAGGTATATTCGCGGTTCGACTCCGCGACCCAGATGCTCGCATCCCAACTATCGAGACCAGATGTATCGTCGCTGCCGCCGTTCACGTCGAGCACGATGTGGGTGCGGTCGGCGGTGCGCTGCCACCACGCCCAGTCGCAAATCAACGTGACCTGCGGCGGCGTGGTATCGACCAGCACCGTGACGGTCTGTGCTGCTTCGTCGTTGTAGCCGTCGGTAGCGTAAAAGCTCAACGTGTGTTTGCCCTCTGGAATAACGAGCGCATCGCCGGGGACGAAGCCCGCGCCGTCGAGATCGTAGAAGATGTTCTGCACACCCAGGCAGCCGCCGTTGTCGGTCGCGCTCAATGACACTTGTACATTTGAAACCCACCAATCATTGACGCCGCGTTCGCCGCTTAGATTGACCGTCGTCACCGGCGGCGTGGTGTCGATGCAAAACGAAATATTTTGAGCAGCTTCATCGTTGTGCCCGTCGGATGCGTAGAAACTGACCGTATGCGGGCCATCGCCCGACACTGTGAAATTGTCGCCGGGGGTGAAGCCTGCGCCGTCGATGTCGTAGAAAATGTTCGCAATCCCCAGGCAGCCGGAGTCGGTCGCACTCAAAGACACATTCACCGGAGATGCCCAGTTTCCGCCACCGGCGTCGATGCCGCCAAGCGAAGACGTAGTGGTGGGCGGCTGCAAATCTTGCTGCACCGCGCCGCTCCAGCCCGACCAACTCGACCAGCCGGCCTGGTCGTGCTGGCGGCCCCGAAACGAGTAGCCGACATCGTGCGCCAGGCCGGTGAAGGTGTAAGAACTAGCATCGACGGTTGGGCCGCCCTGCATCTCGATCTGGAAAGAATCGCCAACCGTGTTGGTCAGAGTCACCGTGCGCGAGTCGCCGGGCAGACAGGCTGGATCAGGATCGACACCGGGCGGCGGAGGCACGCAGTCTTTCTTGCACGAGCCGTATGTCTCGCCGTTATCGCACGCGCCGTTGCCGCAGCACGAGCCGCAGTCGTCGGGGCACGACGAACAGCTTTCACCGCCGTTGCACGAGCCGTCGCCGCAATATTCCGACGGGCCACCGCCGCACCCGCCGGGACAGCCGCAGCAGCAGTAGAAACAGGGCGAACAGCCGCCGCAGTGTCTCGAATCCGAGCCGGAGCCGCACACCGGGTCGCCGCACGCCGCGCCGACGTTCGAAGCGCATACGTGACCGCACGCCGCGCGGTAGGCCGCCGCCGACAGGTCCGGCGAAGTCGGGAGAGGGACCAGCAGCGCGATGAGGCTCAAGACCAAAACGATTAACGCGCGTCGCACATCACCCTCCCGATGCGTCCTGATACATCTCATCAAAATCCACCGGCCCGCCAAACCGCCCCGCCTTCACCACACCCCAGCGCAGAAACAGTGTCATCGGCGTACCGGCGACGTCCGCGTGCGCGCTGTACGCGCCGTCAAGATCGAGCGCGACCGGCAGCGTCACCCATGCCGGCACATCCTCCGGCGGCGTGTTCATGGCGACCGTGACGACGCGAAGATTGGTCGCAGTCTGAGCAAACTTGTCGAGCGCTGCCAGATCATCCAGCGCGGTCTGGCAATCGCCCCGCCAGAAAAAGATCACGGCGTTTTCGGAATCGCTAAGCGTCGCCAGATCAATATCACCGCCGCCGAATGCAGGCAGAACATGCGAAGATGGCAGCGCAAAACGCGCCAATACGATCCAGACCGGGACCAGCAAAAATAGAAACCAGCCATATCGCTGCTGCATCACGCCAACTCCCCGTAGACTTCGAGCGGAAAGAACGCCGCCGGACGACCGTTCAGCGCCACGCCCAGACGGTGCGCGCCACCCCGGTCGAATTGCACATCCAGCCCGGTCACATTCAATTGATATCCCCCGGCGGCTTGCAGGTCGGAAATGAGGTTCGCCAGCATATTGTCCCCATCGAACACGGCGACTTCCAGACGTACCGGCATAGGCTGCTCAACCTGAATGAAAGTCACGACACGAAGACGCGCCGCGCCGCCGGCAGGCATATCGACCCCGAAGCGCGCGTTGATGAGGGTCGGGTAAGCCAGACCCTCCGCCGGGAAGAGCACGTCATCGACCAGGCAGGCCAGCAGCAAAATCGCAGGGGGAGAATCGTGCGTCGCGCCCATTACGTCACCTTCACACGAATGCCGGGCAGCCGGTACGTGGTGTTAGGCTCCGGCGTCCAACCCAACAGCCGCGCCGCGATATCCTCAACTGCGTCGGCGACCGAGACATGCACGATACCATCGGCGGCGGCCTCGGTGAGAAGCTGCCGCCGGTCGCGTGCCTTCGCCACGCCGGGGTGAACGGGCAGCGCGCCGATTTCTTCTGGGAAATGTCCCGCCGTTTCTTCAATCGCGCGGCGCAGATCGTCGGAGGGCGGGCCGTTCCAGATTACGTGAAGCGCAGCGCTGCTCTTCTGCGGCAGCATCACGAAGGCGCGCGCCGCGACCACACCTTCGGCGGCGACCGGGCGCAGCGGGTACAACACGTCGGTTGCAACGGAGAGCGCTTCAATCACCGGCGTCCCGGTCAGGGCGGGCGGCAGGTCGAGGACGGTCAGGTCATAGGCTGCGCAGAGTGTGCATAGCAGGTCGGACAACGCATCGCCGTGCGCATACAATGCTTCAAGGCGTTCTGGAGAGGATGGGCCGGGCAGCAATCCCAACTCGCCGCGCCGCTGCGAGACCGCGCCGTCGCCGTCCAAAATATCCAATAAATCAGGTCGGGGACGCGCACCCAGGCCCGCGACGATGCCGCCCGGTTCGTTCAGGCCAACCAGCAAAGTGAGCATCTTACCAGATGAAGCCAGGTGCGCGATTTCGGCGGCAAGCGTGCTTTTGCCGGTCCCGCCCGATGAGCCACTCCAAACCGCCAGCGTTTTTGTGCCCTGCGCTCTTCGTGATTGTGGCGATGGGGTTGTCTGACTTACTTTGGATGTAGGCAGCGATGAAGTAGGCAAATCCAATGATGAAATCAAACCGGCAAGCTGCTGCACATCACTCGATGTCCACACCGCGACCGGCGCGGGCTGCATGGACTTGATCTGCATCTCGGCGTGCGCCAGGTCGGGCGGGAGCACGACCGCAACCGGCGCGTGGGGCGTCAGGGTGTTCATCGCCTCCACGAGTACAGCGGGCGAGTTCGCTAGATTCGCCCAGAGCAGAATCAAATCGCAGCCGAAAACCTCCAGCGTGTCCTGAAGCTCCGGGATGGAACCGGCGACCGCCTCCACACTGTGGCCCTGCCCGGCAAGCGCAGCATACAACGCCGCATAGTCCGGGCGGGCGTAACCGACCAACACTCTCATACGATGGCTCTCCTTTCGATCCAGTTGGGCTGCCCGTACCAGGCGAACAAATCCTCATCCGAGGGCATCTCGCGCGCGACCATACGCGGGCGCATCAGGGTCATCTCGACCTTCTCCCTGTCCATACTCACGCCCAGGCGGGTGATGCAGGTCCCGACTTCGAGGCGCGGGATGTGGTGGACATGCGGCAGGTCATGCATGCCTTTGTCGCTGCGCGCCAGGTGGGTCAGGATACGGCCCACGTCGTCGGTGTTCTTCGATTGAAAAATGAATGCATTGGCGCAAGACGCCAGGATCGCAGACGACAGCGCCGAAATGGTCTGCGTGATGGGGTGCAGGTAGAAGGCCTTGCGGCTGTCGCGCCACATGTCCTCGAAAAGCGCCGGCGTCGTGGGGCGGCTGCCGTCGGGCTGCTCGACGCCGCAAAGCACTTTGTTGGCTTCTTCAATGAAGACATCGATGCGGTCCACCTCCGGCACCTGCGCCGACCGCACGACCGCCATGCGGTCGGTGTAGATGGTCCAGAGCATCAGCCCAAAAAGCACCGACTTGACGAACGCGCCGACGTTATTGCTACCTTCGATCACAGTCACGCCCCACTCATCGCCGGGCGGCCCGATCAAATGAAGTTCTTCGATGGCAGGGATACGCTCGCCGTGCTGCACCGGCCCGATGATCCCGGCCAGTTCGCCGCGCGTCAGGCGCTCCAGGCGGTTGATCGCGCCGGAGAGCGCCTGCTGGTCGGAGTTGTTGCGGATGTTGGTGAAGGCGTAGAGCAGTTCGTTGACCCAAGCGCCCACGCTCGCCTTGCCGGAGCGCACAATGATGAGGCGCTGGCGCTGTTCCGGTGTGAGGTCTTGCAATCGCGTGCCGGCGCTGACGCCGATCTCACTTTCTTCCTCGCGTCGCACAATCGCCCACTTGCGCTCCAGTGCGCCGCCCCAGCCCGGCACTACCGGCTGCACGCTGCTCTCAATCGGGACGCCGTTTTTGAGATAAACCTGCCGGAGCGCCTGTTGCATCAGGCCGATCTGCCGCTCGCCCATGCCGCCAGCGTTGGCGATGATCTGCACCAGGTTGGCGATGTAATCATCGACGTGGATGCGGCGCGGCACACGCAAGATCGGCCAGCGCAGCGGACGCGGCGCGCCGGGGTAGAGCTGGTAAATCTCGAAACGTTCGCGCGGCAGGGGCGAGTTGAACAGGCCGCGCCAGCCCGATCCAAACTCGAAGACGAGCACCGGGTGGTGGAACTTCATCGCCGACTCCAGCGCCAGGCGCATCGCGGCTTCGCTCTTGCCCATGCCGGTGTCGCCCTGGAAGATGCTGTGGAAATGGCGGCCCGTCGTGAGTACCAACGGCGTGACGGTCAATGCCCCGCGCTCGTTGCTCCACTGCCGGCCCAATATCGCGCCCTTTTCGCGGAAACTCTCCAGGCCCATCTCGCCGTAGAAGGCGTAGCGCGGGATTTCCTCCTGTGAGACGATTGCCAGGCCCTCTTCAAAGACCGCCGGCGCGGTGTACGCAGACAGCATCAAGGGCGGCAGCAAAGTTGTGTGGCGGTAGCCCTCAAGCAGGCCGGGCACTTTCTCCTCCATCGTGGCGGGCGTGAAGGCGCAGGCATGCAGGTGAACATATTCCTGCTCCTCCGGCGCGAGATAGCGCGGCTGTACCGCCGTCGCCACGCCTTGCGTGCCAATGAAAGCCTGCCGCACCAGCGTCTCGAACGCGACCACCGCCTCGCGGTTGGGCAGCAGCGCGTACACATCCGTCAAATAGCCGCCCTGCACCACCGCTTCGGTGAGCAGGCGTTCTTGTGTGGTCAACAACTCACCCACCAGCACGGCGCGGTCATCGACCCACTGGTAGGTCTTGGATGCGCCGAGCGATGGCACGACCCCGCCAGCGAAACCGAACACGCGCCCCGCGCCCTGGCTGCGCGCCAGCCCCGTACCCTGCCCTGTCGCGGCAGCGGCTGCCGCCGAGATGCCCAGTGTGTCCGCTTCGGAACGGCCTTTCGTATTCGCCCAGGAGGACGAACGCGCGTAGCCCTCGGTCCAGCCTTCAGACACCGTGTCCGAGGAGGAATGCGTCGTCGCGGAGGAATGCGTAACCGAAGCGGAGCGCGTGTCCGAATGCGATTCGGTGTCGGCCTGCGAGACGCCGACGCCGTGCGAAGTGCCCCAGGCCTCGGAGTTGGTGATACTGTCGGTGACGGCCCCGCCGACCGTGTGGCTCGTGGTGACGCCGTGACTTTCGGACGACGAACCGCCCTGACTTTGCGAACTGGTGTGTATGGCGCTGCCGCCCATGTTGAAGGACATGCTTTGCCCGGTGGTATCGGCGATACTCTCGCCGCCCGACATTCCGCTTTGCGTGCCCCACGAACTCATCTCGCTCGCCGAGAAGCCGTGCGACACGCCGTCCGACGCGCCGCCCCCGATGTTGACTACACCGGGGATGCCCACGCCGACGTTGCCCTGCACGGTTGTACTGTGCGCCGCCGATTCGCTCATGCCCTGACTGCCGCCGGCGCTCTGCCCGGCGCTCCAGCCGCTCTGCGCGCCTTCGGCGTGCGAACTCGAAAACGCCGAGCCTGCGCCCCACGACGTACCGACCGACTCGCCGGACGAGACGCCCCAACTGGAGCCGGACGAGACGCCGTGCGATTCGGCGACGCCGTCGGACCAGGACGAGGTTTCGGAATGCGATTTCGCCGTGCCGACCGAGTGGCTCTCGCCCCAGGATTCGCTCTGCCCTTCGGTGTGCGCTGCCCCGTCGGTATGCGCGACGCCCTCGGTGTAGGCCACGCCTTGTGTGTGCGCGACGCCCTCGGTGTGTGCGCGCCCGACGCTGTGCGACATACTCCAGGTCTGCGCGCCGCCGACCGTTTCGGATTCGGACGTGCCGGTAGTGTGTGAGCGCGACGCGCCGATGCTACGCGACAGGCTGTGGCTCTCCTGTTCGGTGTAACCCAGCGCCGCCTGCCGCGAAACCGCCGCCGAGAGCGTGATAGGCACGGCGAGGTTGAAGCTGATGGCTTTGGTCCCGGACTGGCGCGACTTCCACACCGAGGCTTCCTCGGCCAGGCCCGCGAGCAGGCGCGCCAGGTGATCCTGCGGCACGCGGCTGGCGAGCGCCATGAAGACGAACTCGTGCCCGGCGTTGAGCATGCCCCGGAAGAGCTTTTCGATTTGCTGGTCGTTGTGCGCGCCGTCGCGCCCCTGGCTCTGCTGCCCGAAGGCCTGCCCGGTCTGTTCGGGCCGGCGTGGATTTTCGCGCGGGTCGGCGTGGCCGACGACCGTTACGGTGTAGGAAGACTGTTTCATCTGCTTCATCAGCCAGCCGGTGATCTCCGCGTCGAGCGGTGCGAGGACGATCTGGCGAAAATCGGCGAGTGTGCTTTTGAAGGCTTCCATCCCCAGACGGCTTTGATCGACCGCCGCGTCGAGCGTGTCCGCGACCGACACGACGCCGTAACACTGCACGATGCCCACCGGCGGGCTGACCATGTTGGCGGCAAGGTAGACCAGATCGGCGACGACGTGCGCTTTGTAGAAGCCTGCCAGCGCCGCCTGCATCTTCAATAGAATCGCCGGATCGCTCTGGGTCTGCGCCGGCAGGTAGCGCAGCATCGCCAGCCGCACCACCCGGTGAACCGGGTAGGCGCACCCGCCCTCGCGTTCGACCATCCGGTAGCGGATGTAGTCGAGGCGGTCGCCGTCAAAGACGGTCTCGGTCTCCAATACGGTCAGGTCGTCGGGGATCATCGGCCCTCCGTCGAACCGGCGCGCGGCGGGGGCGGCGCGTCGTGCGCTGCGCCTTCGCCGCGCGTGACAATCGCGCCGATGACATCCTCATGCCGCCCGCGCGCCGCCATGCCGGGGCGCACGATCTGGTAGCGCTGCCATAAGGCGATGATGAAGCCCGCCGGGTAGATCACCCAGGTCATGAGCGCCAGGTAGGGTAGAATGGACCACTTCACCGAGGTGAATAGCTCGTTTGCGTCGGAGGGCATCTGGCCCGTGACCGCCGCCAGCGCCGCGCCGCCGCTCAGGTCCACGCCCATAATCAGGCGGAAGACCAGCACCAGCGCGGCATAGCCCACGATGAGCATCTTGCAGCGGAAGAGCACGGCGGAGCGTTCGGCGGGGATGGCGACCAGGCCGGCCAGGAACGCGAGCCAGAGCGCCGCGCCGATGGCGGGTTCGATGGCGGTCGGCGCGATGAGAGAGGCGGCGCTCCATGCTGCGATTGCCAGGCTTGAATGCCAGCGTGGGATGGCTGCGGCGGCCAGCATCTCGCCGCGCCCGTAGCGCCGCGTGCGTCCGCCCACCCGCTGGATGACTTCGCGGTCGTAGCGCCAGGCGATGAACAACCCAACGCCCAGCGCTACCAGCGTGAGCAGGCGCGCGGACAGGAAATAGGCGACGTAGAGAAACCCGTTCACAATCAAAACGCCGGTGTCTTCCATGCCGCCCCCTTTAATTGAACACCCGCCGGTGCGTCCACAGGTCGTCCAGGAACACCTCTTCGCCCCCGGCCTTCAGCGCGTCGAACATCGCAGCGATAACGCCTAACCCGATATCGAGCCGCCCATCGTACTGGGTCGCCATGAGTTCAATCGCCGAGCGCGTTTTGTTGAGCGCCTTGTCGTTGGCGCAGACCACACGCAGGACGCCGCCTGTGTGCCGTGCGACGACCTCCCACTTCCGGGTTTGTTTGCGCGGGCTGTCCTTCGACGCCCCGGTTTCCACTTCCACGACGAACACCTCGCCGGCGGGCGAGGTCGCCAGAATGTCGGGCGCGAACTGGCCGTGTCCGGTGCGCATCTCCGCCGGGGTCAGGTTTACGTCGTATCCCAGACGGCGCAGCAGGTCCGCCGCTTCCAGGTTCAAATAGGTGTGCGCCGGTGCGCGGTGGCGTTTGAGTAAAATGTGCAGCGGGGAAGTTTCAACCATCTGCCCGGTCAGTTGGCGGGAAGCCTCCAGGCCGGCGGCAGTTGGCCCAACCAGACTCGGCTGGCCGCGCAGCCCTTCGATGGGAAATTCTTCTATTAACCCTTTCTCCGCCAAAGTTTGAAACGCCGTCGTGATGCTGCCGGTGCGCACCGAGATGCCCAAAGTCTCGGCCAGGGCGTCGCGCAGCGCGGGTGAACGCGCTTCACCGGCGCAGATCAGGCTGAGCAGCGCTGCTTCCGGGGAGCCGGCATCTAGACCGGAAACGGATACCGCAGAGGGTTGCGCGGCTGGCGGTGGTGGTTGGGGTGGTTGTTGATCTTGTGCAGTTAAAAGCGCGACGTTGTGTTTCAGGCGCTCGTTTTCCTGCTTCAGCCGCTCGATTTCTTGATAAAGCGCGACGATCTCACCGTTATCTTGTACCTCGCCGGTGGGCCGCGCACGCCAGGCCAGCGCATCCTGCTGATGGCGCACCTGCGCGACGATGCCCTTGCGGATATCTTCGAGCGACATTGCGTCGATGCCGGGGACGGTTTCGCTCAGGCCATCCACCCACGCCGGGCAAAGCGACTTCGCCACTGCAATGAGTTCGCGCCGTGCGTCGGCGGCGACCTGTTCCGCCGCCTGCTTCAAGGCCACGACACGTGAGAAAACCTGCCGGCTGTGTGCGGCGTCCATTCCGGCAATCTGTGTCGCCGGCGTTTGCACGTCGTTTCCCCAACTCATGCTACTGCCCCCATTCCCCGTGACCGCCGTTTTCCACTGCGATCACCGGCTCACCGGCCAGCCAGGGGCTGCGCGCCAGGTCGTTTAATATCTCGCCCGTCACAGTCAAAGCGTCTTGTGCTTCAGTGAGAAAATCTTCCGAGGGCGCGCCGACCCAAATCGCAGTCAAACTTGCCGCATCAAGGCAGGCAGCGGCGGCGCGGCTTGCATCATCCCAGAGGCCGGTCATGGCGGGCGGCGGCGCAGGTGCGACCTGGATCGCTTCGGCGACCGCACGGGCGCGGCTGTGTGCGTCGTTGGCGGCGGTCGAGTCGGCGTAGAGGTTATTCCCTCCGGTGTCGAGTAAATGGGTCAGGTCGGCGTGAACGTCTTGCATGGTTTCGAGCCAGCCGGTCACGCGCGCGCGGTATGCTTCGGCGGCGACGATTTCGGGCCGCAGCAGCACGGGCTGGCCGTTTGCGTCGTATGGCGTGACGGCGGAGCCAATCAAGGCAAAAAGGCCGAGAAGCAGGGGTAAAGCAGCCAGCGCAAACAGCGCCCCGGCAAGGAGCATCAAACGCCGGCGGCTGACACGAATCTCCATCATTGCCACCATGTTTGAATGTCCCCGACGGCTTCCCGGCAGCCGAGTACGGCCAGCTCGCGGATGACGAAGCGCACGACGGGCCGGCGCTTCGAGCGTTGCAGGTGAACTGCGCAGTTCGCCTGAACCACGTCGTACTGCTTCACCTGTTCAGCCAAGATGCGCGCCTGCTCCCCGACCGCCAGCAGTGTGACCAGCGCGTCGAAATGCCTGTCCCACGCGGCGCTGACCACGATGGCGATGAAATCGGTGCGCCCGTTCTGCGCCGGGATGAAATTTGGCGGGTCTACTACGACGCCGGTGATAGCAGCTGAAGGGCCGAGGCGACCGGGCAAAGTTGACGTGCGCGGCGTGATGAAATCTGCGCCGCCGTCGGGCCAGGCAATCTTTTGTAGGAATTGCACGTAGATAGCGACCGCCTCGAAGCGGCGCGGGCGTTTTTTGCCGGTACAGAGGGTGCGCCCGTAGGCATGTACCGCGATTTCGGAACCGGCGACCAGCGCTTCGGCCATAGCCTGCGCGATGCCGCCGTACCCCACCAGGCGCAGCGACACCGGGAAGGCCAGCGCGGAGAGGTTGTATCGGGTGCGCGCCACGCCGATCTGTGACAACGCTTGCGTCGATGACTCGCCGCTTGGCAGAAAGCCGGGCGGGATCAGGCAGGTCTCGGAGTAAAATGCAGCGCCGGCCCGGTCGAGATAGCCAGGCTGGTCGTTCAAGAATGCGACCTTGCTCTGCCGTTCGTATGGATCGGTCAACACATGAACCGTTTGTGGCGCGTCCAGAGGTGCGCCGTCTACCGAGCGGACGGCGAAGGTCTCGCCGCAGTCCAGCGTGCAAGAAAAAGCCGGCACGCCGTCGCGCGAGCGGATCGAAAAGGTTGGGTCGCCCTGCACCGTCCCGGCGAGCGTCAGCACGACGCCGAAGCCTTTACGCGCCCGGTCGGGTTTTCCTGAAAGCGTTACCTGTACATCTTTCTTATCCATACTGCCTCTTTCTCGTTGCGGCGTTGACCCGTACCACTATGCCCGAAGCCGGTGCTTCTGTCAGCGGGTGAAAAGGCTATGCATCGAGACCTGTCTTCAGGGTGTCTTTCAGGATGTGCTGTCGAGAGCTAAATTTTGGGGAAGACGGCGGCGTTCGCAGTATCCCTGCTGCTGCGCCCACTGGAGAAACATCTGCGCGATGCGTTTGCTGCGCTGCACGTGGCGCGCGCTGCTTCGGGGGGAGATCGCGGCGGCGGCGGTCTCCGCCCAGGCGTCCCAATCCAGATAGTCGATGGCCTCATCCAGGGTATTGACGCCGTTGCAATCGGCGAAGGTTTCTAGGGTGTCGAGCGCCAGCCGGTACTCGCGGAAGGTTGGAAAGCTCGTGCTCGCCCGGCGGCGGAGAAAGGCGGCGATGATGGAGGAGATCGAGGTTCGAGTGGTCAAATGATTTTCCTTTTGTTGTTGAAAAGCGCTTGATTGTTTGTGCAAAATGGTGCAATCTACGCACCGGGGGAGAAGCTTAACGGGATTGGAAGGCCCTGTCAGGGGGCGAAAGGGCTACACTTTGGGACGTGCTGTAAAGACAAAAAATGTAGGGCTGGCGCTCGTGCGGCGCGCGTTACTCACCGGCGCACTGGTTACTCTAATTACATTGCCGGTGTTTTCGTGGGGAGGCTTGTTCATCGCCGCCGGCGTGATGACGTTGATGCTTTCACGCTGGGTGCGACATCACCGGCTGCGCGAAGTCTGCGAGATCGGCGCGCTGCTACCGGTGGGGTTGGCGTGGCTGGCGCATATGTACGCGCAGAACATGCTGCTTCTGGCGGCAGGTGGACTATCGCTGTTTGCTTTGGCGGTCGCGGTCGCATCGGTTCCGAGATGGAAAATCGAAGTTGGGAAGCAGTCAAATAAACGCGCCGGGTGTGTGCAACGTGCCGGTCTACGCGATTTGCCGGAGATGCTGCGACTGATCCGACTGAGCTTTGGACGAATGCCGGTGTCGCCGGCATTGCTGGCATGGTTTGTGCTGCGTAGAGGATGTTATGCGGTGCGAGATGATAGGTATATCATTGGATGCGTGGCAACGTTTCCGCTTGCCGGAGATGCAGTGTGGGTAGAATTATTGGCGGTGCATCCAGATTATCAGCGGCGCGGGACCGGGGCGCAGTTGTTGGATGGGTTGGGAGAGGTGTATTTGGTCGTGCGCGCGGGAAATGAGGGCGCGCTGGCGTTCTACCGGCGCGTGGGCTTTGAGGTGGTGGAGGTGTGGTCGGGGTATTATGGGGATGGGGAAGATGGGGAGGTACTTTTCCACAAAGAGACTACAAACTAAGTTCAGTTGGGTAAAAATGTGTCAGGTGGTTATATCTCTTTGGAAGCTGTAGTCATCAACTTTTGACAATATTCATTTGTAGGGTCCATTCGTAAACCGCGTTCAGCGGCAATTAGCGCATTTTGGGATTCTCCATAATGCATATGCAACCACCCTAAACGAGAACAGTCTGTAGCAGTAGCTTCATCAATTCGACTATTCATCAGATCAATAAGCTGCTTCACAACATAATTTTTCTCATTATCATCAATATCAAAATTTGGCTCCCGCATTAAACTATTGAAGCGATTCGCCACATCACTGATTGTTTCGTAGTCGATATCTGGGAGTTGTATTAACTCTAAACAAGCAAAAAGCTCATCAGTAAATTTGTTTTGTCTAGAATAGAGTCGAACAAGCTTACGCCAGACATTACGCTTGTTCAATCCATCATCTGAAAATTCGAGATATTTTTTAAGCATTTTTTCCATTTCGCTGGGCTGACCAACACGTTCATATAAATCAGCTATCATTAACCAAGTAGGCGAATATTTACGCGCTACAAATTCTAAAACTGGTAAGTATTCTTGTATTTTTGCATTTCCGGCGCAAACCTTATCTTCAACATTTATAATTAATCGTCGAATACGCGGGACAAGACCATGTTGAACATCGGTCTCCTGGGCTGCACCAAAAAAATGAAGTAACTCCGTATCTGCTTGTATTGCGGTTTTCATTCGATTGACGCTGAGTTTGCGTTGCCCAAATTGCATAGCGACCAACGGAACAGACAAGAAAATCTCGTCGTCCTCTTTGGATATCAATCTCTCAATAAGTGAACTATTACTAAGATCCTCAATGGCCTGTTCGACATCCATCGCTTCATTTTCTAGCCGAAGTAATACTGCCTCAATTGCCAATTGGGGCACTAATGATTTCCAATTGCATAGAGTCAAAAACACCCTTTGAGCAACTGGAGATAGTCGAAAATAAGTGCGTTCAAACAGAGTATCTAAAATATTTTCTTGGCTAACGACAACACGCTCAATATTTGGCAAACGTCCTAATTTTTTGATCTCGCCTAATAGAATTTTGACTATATAGGGATGTCCACTAGACTCATTAAAAAGAGCCTCTTTATATTTGGGTGTCAGGAGATTTGTAATATTTAAATATTTTGCTGTCATTTCGATCAAACGACTGCACTCATCAAAGGACATACCGCGTAATTCAACCGGATAATCACCTTTAAATTCGCGGAATCGGGTTGTAATAACAGCTTTATTCGGAAGACGTAAATATTGATCAATCCAACGATATAGTTCGACAGGACTTTTGACTGTCTCAAAATTGTCAAAGACAAATAGTATAGGACCTAATGAGCTACGATTCATATTTTCACATAAAAATGCCACAGGATTAAAATCTTTGGCTTGTAATTCCTCGTAGCTCATCATATAAGGCGCGATTAAGCGAGCAAACTCCTCAGCAATGTCACCCTCTGTGAGAATGTGAGGTTTTACTTGCTTGGCACCATCAGGCAAAAGATCAATGTCTCGTGCGCTAAACCAGAGAATTGCGGCAAAGTGTTTTTCCTCTGCAATTCGATTCAACACTCTCAATGCTAACCAGGTTTTTCCAATCCCTCCACGCCCAATCAGAGTAATAATACGATGTTGATTGTCATGAACAATTTCTTCATAGAGACTATGCTCTGGTGGTTCCCTAGTAATGTAATCATTTGGTACAGGAGGTAAATTAACAATACTTCCACCTCTCTGCTCAATTTCTGACTTTCCTTGTGTCTCACTCGGTGGAAGATCAGTGATAGGGTGAATATAAGGTTTAGCATCTTCCTTCCGCGTACGACCTGTAATGTAAGATAGAACTTCAAAATGTTTACTATCAAACCCCCCATTTGGCAGATAGAAATCCTCTGCATCAACATCTGAGTAGATAATATCTACCTTGGCTAGAGCTTGAATATCTGCGTTCTCACTAAAATTGATATATATTCCTTCTGGCAAATTAACTGGGATGCCCTCTCGCGTCTTCAAAAAGTTAAGACTATCAGCACTCTGTGTCCACCGTGTAACGCGATATTTACCTTTGAGAGTTTGACTTAAGTATGCCCACCCACGCTGAAACAAGCAAAATTTATCTAAAAATATTTGTACTGATTCATGTAAATCTTTACAGATAGCTTTAAGTTTACCACTAGGAACTGCCCCATGCCCTCTAGTTTTGTTGCGCAATGGAGCAAACGTACTAAACCAATAACGCCCGGCGATTTTTCCGGATGGTAAATTGTTTTCAGGAACGATTACCTTGAGGCACTGACTTAAGAGATTAACACTTTCGTATTGCCAGTTACCACGACTTGTTCGCTCAGTGAGTTGCCTAGCCTCTACATATGCTTGAGACATCAAATGTTGCGCAGGTACACCTGATAAGACGTCGTCAATAATTCTACTCCAATCACCGATACCATCAGCACGCACCAATTGATACTTGAGGCGGTATTGTTGACGATCACGCCCATCGTTTACAGCAGCAACCATAGCTGCTGCCGTAAATTTGGTAACCATTTCACCCATATACATGAGTTTATTGAAATAATCATCATCAGAATTATCTTTTGCTATTTCGCCCCGTTCCCACATGTAATCAAAGGGTTTGAAGTTCATAGAATCGCTCCTTCTGAACGGCGAATTTTCCAACAACAATTATCGTAAAAGAATTTTAGGTGATGGAGATTCTCTGATTGATAACTTCAATCAATTTGTCACCATTGCTTGGTTTTGTACATCGACGGCTACCTACCGCTCCCAACTCCCTTTAGGTGCCAAGAGTCTTTTTATGTAAGACGCGATTCCTGTCCGGATTTTGGGAGCGCGGTTACACTCCCGATTCTTAAACATTATCTCCGCCGCCAAACCGTGATGCTCTTGCGCATCGCATCCCGGCCAACATCAAATCAGCAAAACCGCATGCGGCAAAAGCGCCAAAACATCACCCGCCGGGATGTTTCCCAGTTCGCCCGGCTCCATCTTGTGTAACCCGCCGCCGTATGTGCGCCCGTTTCCGGTCAACATCTCTGGGTCAATGGCATTCAGCGTCTCCCAGATGGAACGCGCCAGCGCCGGGTCGTCGTCCAGCAGCCCCGCGATGAACGGCTTCGGGTAAAGCATGAGATATACATTGGCGGCAATGGCTTTGGAGCGATTCAGGATGAACCGAAACGGCTTGCTGCCTTCGGTGCGACGGCCCATGTAGGTGCATAACAAGCGCGCCGGTAATCGGCTTTCCTGCGCGTACCAGGGCGTCCGGTGCCGGCACAGATAGCGCTCGTGGATTCCCGCCGCGACGCCGCTCTGGAGATACCCCCAAAGCGTGGGATATCTGGCTTCGATGGTGTCCGGCGGCAGGTCACAGGTGAGCAGGAATAACTTTCGGTCAAGGATCGGGTTGCCCTGGTCGTCAGCGTGAATCTCGTCGGCGTTCAAATACCGGGGGCTGGGCAAGATCGGCGTGAAACACTCCATCGGCAGTTGCAGCGCGTCAATCTGCGCCGGCGTCAGGATGAAGAACTTGTTTGTGCCCGTTGCCACGCCGCGTTTGATGGTGAACAGGTCGGTCAACCGCAGGTGTGTTTGGGATGCTGGCGCAGAATCGGAGGTTAGCTGCGTCCATTTGCGCGCCGCCCTCAGTCTGGATACGGGGATGTGCCTGGTGATTCGCGGCTGGGCCAGCGTGCCGCCGTAGGTGAATTTGACTGTGTGGTCAGGCGGCGGCGCTTCGTTTCGGAGCCAGACCACCGCCGACGAAACCAGCGCGTCATCGAACTGCACGTCGTCCGGGTCGAAGCGGTGAATGTGCAGCAGCGTCACAGCGCTGAGCAGATATTCCTTGACCGCCTCACCGTAGTTCACATCCATAAACTCGCTGGGGATGAGCCACCCGGCCAGCCCGCCGTCCGCCATCCACTCGTGCGCGATGCACAGGAAATAGCAGTACAGTCCGGCCAGTCCGCTCAGCCTCACGCCGGCGGCACGCCAGACCTGCGCCTGCAAACGCTGCTTTTCGGCGCTATCCAAATGATGATGGCGCACGTAGGGCGGGTTACAGATGAGCAGGGTTGCCTTGTGCGCGTCCGGGGACGATGCCTGGGTGAAGTCTGTGATGTGCAGGCGCAGCGGTGTATCTGACCAAAGCGCGGCGGTTTGTTGGCCGTAGTGCGGATCAATCTCGTAACCGACGACTTCCGCAATCTGTGATGCCGGAAATGCGCGCAGCAGGGCAGCGTAGAACGCGCCGGTGCCAATCGCCGGGTCGAGGAAGCGGACCGGCGTCTCAGGCGAGAACAGTGACCGGGCGTAATCGAGAATGTCGGCGGCGAGGTCGGGTGGTGTGGCGAACTGGCCCAGCTTGTTGCGTTCGGCCTGTGACTTTGCCAGGTCGAGCCGGCTTTGCATCTCGATTCGATTGGCCTCAACCGTGCTCAGATCAGACATATCTACAATCCAAACTCCGCTAAATCATCCGTGCGGTGCTCCCACACCCAGTCGATGCCTTCCGCCGCCTCATAGCCCAAATACCCGCTGTCGAAGTAGCCGCAGAGGAACAACACGAAGCGCACGCCGCTGCCATACGTGCTGCGCAGTTGGGCGATTTTGACCGCTTCTTCTTTTCGCCGTTTGTTCACGTTGGTGAAGTCGCCCGCCGACTTCGCTTCAAGCAGTAGGGGAATTTCGCCCGATATGGCTCGCTTTGGCATCACAACCACGTCAATGGGGAGGTTGACCTGCCTGGCGCGCCCTTCCTGTGTGACCGGCGCATTCAGCCGAAAGGTGAACGTACCCGGCTGCATTTCATCGAATGCCGATACGGTGACGGGGGCGTAGCTGCGCCGTTCAAGCCACACCTGAATGGTGGCGAGCTGCCGCTGCTCTTGGGCATTGCGAATGACCGGATCGGCCATCGCTCCGCACAGGCGGTCGGCCACAATGGTGGCCGCGCGGTACACCTCGGATTCGTTCGGCGAAGCGCCGCTCTGCAACCAAGGGAAGATATCGACATCGGCCAGTCGCATAATCAGGCGACAAATCTTTTCCAACTCGGCCTCGGTCTGAGCATCGTCCATACGCGGCGGAAGCCGCTCTTTGAGTTCCATGCTTCTGACCAGGCTCGGCGTCACCTGGGCCAGCCCGATGAGGCGGTCGCGGGCGATGGGCGGCGCAGTCGCCATGCGCAGCATAGGCAGAACGGAGGGGTGCTCGCGCAGGGCCGC
>JAFGMM010000111.1 GCA_016927535.1 Anaerolineae bacterium | reverse complement strand
GGGATGGCGTGCTCCAGCGAGAACTGCTCGGTCGCGTAGGTCCCATAGCTGATGGGATAGCCGGCGCGCGGGTGTTCCGCACCGTAAGCGCGCAGCTTCATCTCCACGCGCAGCCAGTAATCGCGCGTATAGACCGGGTACTTACCGCTGTCCTTGCTCACCTGCACGACCGGGAACACCAGGTCGGCGATGAAAGCCGCCGCCGCGTTGCGATACGCGACCGACATCTCGGTCAGAAAAGCATCAATGTGTACGTCGCTTCGGGTTGGTTGTGCCATAAATAGCCTCCTTTATTTCGCCGCTTAATACCGGCTGCGCTGCCAGACGAACGGGAACACGTCGTCCGCGCTCGCGCTCTCGACCGCGTAGCCGATGACGATGTTCGCGGTGCTGTTGGCGGCAACGAGCTTGCCGCTGCTGTTGAAGCTCACCAGCGCGCCCGCGCCGATGGTCCCGCCCGCCTTGCCCTTCAAGACGCCGCCGCTCGCCACTTCCGCTGCCTCGCCGCTGGCCGGCTCGTTGTAGAGAACGCCGATGCAGTTGTCGCTCGCGGCGGTCACCACCTTGACCGCGCCGGCAGTGCTGGCCGGCTTGACCGCGTAGAACTGGTTGCCGCTCAGGTCCCCGCTCGCCTTCAGGCCGGGGATGCGTAACGTCACATGATCGTATGCCATAGATATCTCTCCTTTCGTCTTTTGCTTTTATTTCGCGCTGTGCGCGACTCTCCCCCCTATCCCCAACCCTTTCCCCCACGAGGGGAGAAAGGGGGCCGGAGCACGCTCCGAAAGTCCCCTCGCCCCTCGTGGGAGAGGGGATTTAGGGGTGAGGGGGAGAAAACCGCCCCTTAACCGAAAAGCCGGGGGTGAGGGGGATCACAGCCGGTTCGTCACCGCGCGCTGGTACTCGGTGTAGAGTTCGGGCTGTTCGGCGGCGATCTTCTTGCCGGCCCCGGCGTAGTCCAGGCCGTAGGTGTACATCGCCGACTTCACCGCCGCGTTGAACTGCTCGACCGGCCCCGCCGCTTGGCCGCCGCTGCCGCCGATCTCGCCGAAGAGCGCGGCCCGTGCACTCTGCGCCAGCAGCGCCTCGAACCGGGCCGCGATGGCGTCGGCAAGCGCGGCGTCGTACCGCGCGACCTGCGCCAGCCGCCAGGCCCAGCCCTTGCCCAGCCCCGCGCCCTCCAGCGCGCCGAAGCGCGCTTCGAGCGTCTGCTCCTCTTGCTGCGCTTCCAGGTCGTCCAGGCGCGCCTGCGTATCCTGCGCCTGCGGCAGCAGCCACTTGATGAGCAGTGCCGCGAGCCGGTTCGCCAGCCAGCCTAACAGCCGGTCCAGGAGGCCGGCGGCGCGGCGCGGCGGCAGCTTAGGCTGCCCTTGAGCGACGCCGTTCGTGGGTTCTTCGTCTTCGAGTCTCGTTTTCATGTCCGTTTCCATAAATCTCTCCTTTCCACTTCCGTACTGGGAACGCTGCGGGCGAAGCCGGAACAGGCTCACCGCGCGGCCAAAAAACGGCTGGTTGACCAGCGACAGGCCGGCCAGTACATTACGCACCGTGCGCCCGTCGTAGTCCACCGGCCCCCACACCACCTCCGGGCTGAGGTAGCGAAACGCGCCCTCCGCCAGCAGCCTCAGCCCCGCCGCCGTCCACCGGATGCGCCCCCACAGCCCGTCGGCGCGCGCCTGCACCTCCACCACGTCGCCGACCTTGCCGGCCGCGTCGTCGTGCGCGCGCGTCACCGGGACGCCGGTCTCCGGCACGCGCCCGAAGTGCGCCGCCATCTCGCGCACGGCCTGCGGCGTCACCGTCGCCTTGCGCCCGAAGCGCGCGAAGGTCCCGACCGGCAAGATGCGCACCCAACCGCTGAGCGCATCCTGTGCATTGAAACGTTCGACCCATCGCAATTTCTTCATCCGGCCTCCTCATCGTGATCGCCCGCCTTCAATTCCTTGCCCGCCTCAGGAGCGAGCGCCGGCGCATTGACCAGCTCGCGCACCCACGTCTCAAGCCCGGCGTCGCCCTCCGCGTTGAGCAAGCCCGCGCCGCTCATCTGCGCCAGGAACGCGCCGATCTCGTTGTATTGGAGCTGGCCCAGCGGCCCGTGCTGCAAAGCGACCCCACCGGCGGGCAGCGCGTTCAGTTCGAGCAGCGGGCGCACGGCGAAGCGCGTAAACGTGTCAGCGATAATGTCGGCGAAGGCGCTCACGGCGGAGCTGAAGAGCGCGGCTTGCGTGCGCGCCAGCGCCAGACTGCCGGTGTTCTCCAGACCCAACATGAGGAACTGCGCCAGCACACTCAGCGCGATGCGCGTCTCGTAGCGCACGATCACCTCGTGCACGTTGGCCTTTGCGCCGCCGCCGCTCACCAGGCTGAAGCTCCAGCCCGGCGGCACGAGCACCCCGGCCTCCTCGTCGTTGCGCACCCGGCGCAGCAAGTTCTCGGCGGCGGCGCGGTCGGCGCTGCCTTCGCTCAGGTCGGCGCTTTCGGGCGGGACCAGCATGGGCAGCCCGCACAGGTCGCGCTCGATGCCGATGGCCTCGATCTCGCGCAGGTTGCGCACGAAGTAGTAGCTGGGGTAGGCGGCGCGCAGGATCGAGCGGCCCTCCGGGTTGCCCTGCTCGACGCGCGTGCGGTAAAGGAGACTCTTCTCGATGGGGATGGTCACCGGCTTGAAGTCCGGCGGGCACACCTGCGCCATGCCCCGGATGCCGCCGGCCTCGTCCATCTCCCAGCGGTGCAGCGTGTTCTGGCCGCGAATGGCGAACTTGCGCCAGCCGACGCGCCCATCGGTGCGGCGCTTGTAGATGATCTCGAACCACGCCCAGCCGAAGGGCAGCATGGTTAGCGCCTCGGACAGGTGATCGTTGAAGCTGTGGCTCATGTCGTCCAGGCAGCTTTGAATGAAGCCGGCGCGCGGGTTGTCCTCCGGCGCGACAAACCACGGCAGCGCGCGCACGCTCTGCTCGATGGCGAACAGCGTCGCCCCGATGATCGGGTCGTTGAGGCGCATCTCGTTGTACACGCGATACCCCTCGCGCCCGCGCAGTTCGCGCAGCGGCTCGGCGTGGGGCCGCCCCGACCAGACCGGCAGCCCGCTGCGCCCGACCTCCAAGAAAGAAGCATTCGGCATATACACCTCCTTTTAGCTAATAGCTAATAGCTTTTAGCTGTTGGCTATTAGCTTTTAGCTATTGGCTCTTGGCTTTTAGCCAACCGCTAACCGCTAACCGCCAACCGCTAACTGCTAACCGCTAAACAAAAAGCGCCCGACCACCCCTTTGAGCACGATACATGTCATGCCCAATACGGGTGGCCGGGCGCTACAACTCCGGCGGCGCCGTCAACACGGCAGCGCAGTTTATGCGATTACGATTACAGCCCCAGTATAAGCGATGGTTGCAGATTTGTGAAGATAGAAAGTGGTATGGACCGGGTTGGCGGACGGTTTGTGACTTGAGGTAGGGCGGCGGCGCGCCCGAAAGCTTGCCGGTTTTAATTCTGCTTTTATGAGAAGTCCATTATCTTGTGATATGGTTAACGCATAATGGCTTACATTAAAGGAGTTAAGGTTTAATGGCAAAGAGCAATCTTAAAGGCAAGCTTATTGGTGTATTTTCTCTGCTTGCGGTCGCGGCGATGGTCGTGATTTGGGCCTCGGATGTATTGGCGGCTTCTGCTGCGGCAAGCCCACTCGACGCTCCGGCTTTGCTCGTCATAATAGTTACAACCGAAGAACCCACCGAAGAGCCTACTGAAGAACCTGTCGCAGAGCCAACCCAGGAGCCGACCGAAGACCCGGCGCTGGTGAAGTGGCGCGAAGACAGCCGCTCCGGTGGCCTTACCGAGTACGGCGTCAAGGCAATCGACGGCGTGGACGTGTCCGGCGGGTACCTGCACCGGACTGAGATTGCAGACAGCGGCGGCGCGTACGAAGTCGGTTTCTTCTCGGACGTGACCAAGAATTACGTCAAGCTCGGCTCGTGCTATATGGACCCGGTTATGTGCATCTCCGAGACCGGCGCGCTCACCGACGCGCAGTTGACCCAACTGGTGGATGAGCGATTTTGATGAGGTTCGGTAACCGGCGAAGTTAACAAATTGGGTTTAATGGCGCGCCCGCTGCAATAGGCGCGCCTTTTGATTCTCGCAAAGCCGCCGGCAGTGTCTGCTCAAAACCGCCGCTTCCACCGCGACCCCTGCTGCGTGCCGCGCGCTTCGACGAACGCGCCGCCGCCGTGTTCGATTCCCATCAGCAGGTAGCGCAGCGCATCCATCCCGTGATCGTGCACCTTGAGCGGATACTCTTTTAGTGGTTTGCCGTCGCCCTGCGCCGGCCAGCGGTAGAAACTGAACTCCTCGGCGGTGCAGGTGGGCGCGTAGCGTTTGCCGCCGGTCACCGGGTCGGTGGTCAGGCGCGCGTCGCGTTCGACCAACGCATCGCAGAAGAAGTACAGGCGCGGCGCCGCCCCATCGCCGCCCAGCCACGCGCGCACGGTTTGCAGCCCCACGGTGATTTCTTTGTGCGCCGGCGCGGTTCCGATGCCGTGCGCCAGCAGTTCGGCGCGGTCGGCGGCGTCGTGGTCGGCGAAGGTGGCGGCGCAGCGCTCGCCTTCACTGAGCTGCGCGATCTGCTCCGCCATCTCCGCGACGCGGCGGCGGCTCATGTAAAGCTCGCGGTAGACGACGATGGAGCCTTCCGGGACGGCTCCCTGCGCGCCGACTTCGCACGCCCAGAGACACACGAACGGGTTGACGTAGCCGAAGTCGATGCTTCGCCAGCGCCGCCATGCCGGGTCAAGCGGAAACGGCTCGATCACGTGCACCAGCGGGTCGAAGTTGTCGTAAACCAGGCCCTCCAACCCTACCCACTTGCCCAGCACGAAGCGCTCGTAAAACGGCCCGGTGAAGGTTTGGAGCCGCGCCCGGTAATCGGCGGGGAGGTGGGGGTTATCGTGCGTGTTGGCGTTGAAGACCTGCGCGCCGGGCGGCCGGTCGATGAAGAAGCGCTGGTAAATCCAATGACCGGGGTGGCGCGGGTTGCACGCGCCGAACACCTGGCGCAGCGGCACCGCGTCGAGCCGCAGCCGCCCCTGCAAAAGTTGCCAATCGTCAAGCTCAAGCTCCTCGGCTTGATCCGCCGCCGCCCAGCCCAGGTTAAGACTGTTGATCCACCCCTTTCCCGCGCCGAACATGCCGCCGTAGATAATTTCGCTGCCGTTGACCAGCGTAACCGTCCGGTCGGTGCGGCGGTGCTCGGCGATGTATTCGGGCAGGAGGGCCGGCGGCAGCGTCCCGTCGCCGTCAAGCAGCGTGCGCAGCGTCGTCGCGCGCACGCTCACCTCGGTCTTGCGGCAGAGCAGGCCCCGGTTGCCGGGGCATTCCAGGCTCAGCTTGACGATCTTATCGCACAGAGCGCGCGTCTTGCCGGCGCCGAACGCGCCGCTGAACATCAGTTCAGGCGCGCCGCTGTCGATAAAGGCAGCCTGCGCGGGCAGGTGGCGGCGCCTAATCGTCGTGCGCATCGCCGGCGACCCGTTCGTATACGATCAAAGGCAGCGAAGCGCCGTCGCCGTCGCCGGCCTCGGCATCGGTCTTGCGCGTGCCGGGCTTGCCGAACAAGCGGTCCAGCACATCGCGCGCGACGGTCCTATCGTCCTGCTCCAGCGCGGTCCGGTATGCACGGAGCGTCTCCGGCAGCAGCGGCAGCAGCAGCGGGTCGGCTTCGCGGAGGCGCGCCCGCATCGCTGCCAGCGCGCCGGGCCAGCACGCCGCACGCTCGCGGCTCCGACCGGTCCACTCCGTGAACCCGGCATACCCGACCGACTCTTTCCGGGAAAGGCCCACCGCCCGGCAGATCAGATAGACCAGGGCCGGCGGGCCGTATGTCTCCAACAGGGTAATCAGATCATCCATCTCGCTTTATCGCTCGGCTTAGCTTCGGCGGCCAAACGATGTCACCGGGCAAAGCTCGCCGTCCGGCTGGTAGCGATCCCGCGTCCTGTCCTGGTCGAAAGGTTGGCGGTTCGCGTCTGCCCGGTGACATGACCAGACCCAAAACAAAAGACGCCCGGACACACCTACAAGAGGGTGACCGGGCGCTTCAACTCCGGTATGCTGTCTAGATACAGCAGCGCATTGTATGGAATTGCGATTTCATCATATTACACAGCCGGCGCAAGGTGAAGTATAAAGCGGCTGGTGTTTCGTTTGAAGACGGTTTAAATGGATATTTTAGTTAGCGAGGATATTTCCGGCGTAGTTCAATTCGACCGGGAGGTGCTCCGCTCGCGGCGCTGGAAGTCGATAAAGCGCCGGACCTCGCGCTCGGTCAGGGCGCGCGCCGGCGAAACGACATAATAGCCGTCCGCCCAGATGCCCCGTCCCGGCGGCGGGGTAAACTCATCGGCATACGCGGCGAGCATCCGATTCGAGAGCGCATCCATCATCAACTCGACCACCTGCGCCGGCAAGTTGGTCGTCGGTACCTCAACCTGCAAACTCACACACCCGCTCAGCGTCTCCGCCGCCTGCACCCGCCAGCCGTGCAGCCCGGCAATCTCGGCCAGCCAGCGCTCCATATGCTGTCTTTGCCCGTCGTCCAACTCCCACTCAACATCACGCAAGGCCCAGGCGAACGCATACGAGGTCATCTGAGCTGCATCCACAGGCGCATCCGGCGAAGGCGGCGGGGTCAACTCGGCGGTTTCGGGCAAGTCTTCGGTCGCAGCTTCCGCTTCGCCCCCGGCTTCGGCAGCAGCTTCGACACCGGCTCCGGCCTCACCTTCAACCGGGGCAATCTCCTCCTCCTCGACCTCGGCCACATCCATCACCCATTCGGCGCGTTGCAGCGCGCGCTCGATCTCCCGCGCCTGCCGCCGGACCTGGCGTAGCGGCATATTCGCCGGGAACGCCATCGAGAGCACCATAGCGCCGGCGGTGGGGGCAGAGTAAAGAATGTAGTCTTTAGCGGTCGATTGCAGCCGCACAAACTGCGCCTGGGTCTGCGAACTTGCGCCCTGGGGGTCCCAGTGCCGGTACACCGCAGCCGCCAGGTCGAGCGCGTCCGCCTCCTGGATCGGCCCGGTGTAGCCCACCAACTGCCGGCGCAGCGTGACGAGCATAATCTCCGCCGGGCTGTGCGCGGCCAGGTGCGTCAATTGCAGGGCGACCCGCGCGACCGATTCATCGATCGGCGCGCCGTCCGGCTCCGACGCATCGCTTTCCGCCTCGTCGCCCGCTTTCTCTTCCAGTCCAGGCGGCGCCCGCAGTTCGTCGGTCGAGGGGACGTTGGGCAGTTCGGCAGCCAGCCAATCCGGGAGGTCGCCCCCCGCCAACAGACTCGGCTCGCGGTCGGGTTCCGGCGGCGCTTCGGCCTCCGCCTCTTCGACGCCGGCCGGCTCCGCCTGCCCGATCAATTCGTCAACCAGGGCCTTTTCTTCGGCCAACCAATCGGGCATTTCGTCGGTGTCTTCGAGATCCACGACCTCATCTTCGGCGCTAAGAGTCGACTTGGCCTCGATTTGCGCCATCACCTCTTGCAGCGGGGCCAGGTCATCCGGCAGCGCATCAAAGACCGGCTCATCGGAGATAACGCCCTCCAGGGAATCCGGTTCATCGCCGGAGGGCGAGGGCGCAGCGTCGCCCATCACAATCTCATACAACGGGCGCTGGCCGCGCTCCGCCGATTTACCTTCAGGCGCGCCTTCAGCATCCTCGGACGGCTCCCTTTCCGCCAGTTCATCAGTGCCAAATTTGCGGGTTGGGCTGCCGCGCCGCGTCGGGAACTGGCCGGCGTTAGGAGCCGCGTCGGGTTTCTCTTGCAGCCCGACGCCCGATTCGAATAAGTCGTCAAAGGTCAACCCTTTGCGCGCCGGCGCCGCCGGCGCCTCCGCAGTTGGAGCCGGCTCGGCCTCCTCGGCGCCGGATGGCTTGCGCGCCGGGCGCTGGCGCTTGCCGTGCAGCAGCAGCGCCACCAGGTCACGCGCGCGATAAGGTCGGTGCAGGTCGCCGTCGATCTCCACCTCCGGCGGCAGCGGCGTGTCAGGATCGTGCACCGCGATAATACGCAGGCCAGGCTGCGCCTCGCGCAGCCGCGCCGCCAGCCCGGCGGCGTCCTCGACGTCAAAATCGACTACCGCGACGACGTAGCGCTGGCGCTCCGACTGTTCAAGCGCCGCCTGCGTGGTGGCGAACACGCTCACCTGGTATGCGCCGTTCTTTTCGAGCGCCTTCTGCACCCGGGCGGCAAACTGAATATTGGGATCAATTAACAAAATGCTTGTCTGCATATCTGCATTCTACTAGACATGAGAAGCCAGCGTCAATGCCTTGAGACGGGAATCCTGCGTTAGGGTTTTCAAATGTTGCCCCAGAACTTATAACAATCTAAAAAATCTGTATCGTAAAAATACGAACATTGTCGCCCTCGTCGCTCTCCGAAACCTGGCCGCCGCTATCGACCACCGCCTCCACACTGTATAACCCTGGCGCGCCGTAAATCCCGTTAAAGATCATCGTGAGCGTCGCGCCGGCCCGGAGCGGCGCGACCGTAATCGTCTGCGGCGGCGCGCTGCCCGCGCGCCCCTGCGGGTAGAAGCTCACGGTAAACTGGCCGCTCGCCGTGCTGCCGGCGTTGCGCAGTGTGACGACAAAGGTCGCGGTCACGCTCCCGCCGACGCGCGTAGCCTCGGCCGGCCCTTCGATATTGGCGACCTGCAAGTTGACGCCGGCCGTCGCACCGCCCTGCGCCGGGGTCGGCGCAAGCGGCGGCTGCACCACCGGCACAAAGCGACAGTCGCCGCTGGGGTCGGTGTACGCCGCCGACACCCAGCCCACCAGCCCATCGCTGGCGCGCACCTGCCACCAACTGTTATCGCCCACCCGCCCGATGATGGCGACCGTCGTGCCGTTGGGAAGCGAATACAGGTGATCGTAATCGGTGCCGGGACCGCTGCGCACGCGCAGGCCGGCCTCGGCGGTAATCATCGCAGCGCAGCCGGCCGGCGCTTGGTCCGCCGGCAGTTGGGCGCTTTGTCCCGCCACGTTGAGCGTAATCGAATCGGGCGCGCCAACGACGCCGCCCCGGTACGCGACGACCTCGATGGTGTACGCCCCCGGCGCGTCGGGCGTCCAGGTCTGCTGCACGGTCTCGTAAATCTGCGGGCCTTCGGGCGACGAGTACCGATTAATCGCCGTGCCGTCCACGCGCAGCTCGACCGCGGTCACCCCGCCGCCCGTGTCCGACGCCACCGAACGGATATCCACCTGCTGGCCGGACGGCACAGTCGCACCGTCCACCGGGGTAATGATCGTCACGGTGGGCAGACTCGCCGGTGTAGCGGTCGGGACGCTCTGCGCGGCCTGGTTGGTGAGATTGCACGCGAGCGTCACGAATAGAAGCAACCCAAGCGTCGCCGGCAAACCCTTTCTAACCGTCATAGCGCTTTGCCCTGTGTTCACACGAGACCCTGATACCATTGTAACCCGCCCGGACCGGCAAGAAAAACGCCGCCGGACGCTAAGCAAACTCAAACCAAGCTTCTACCGGAGCTCTACACACAAAAAGCTTAGAATATGCTAAAGTTAGGACAAATTTCAAGATTCTGAAGGATTGGATAGATCGCCATGCACGCTTATAAATCATGCTACCTCAACATGCGCCAACGTGGCCTGTCACACACTGCCGCCTTCGCCTTGATGCAGAACCGGCTCGGCCCCCTGAGCCAGGCGCATCAAGAGACTTTTCTGGCGTGGGTGAAGGCCAGTAAGCCCAAGGCACCGAACGGCGCTGCGAAGCGAATGCTCCAACACTAAGACAATCTAACCCTTAAGACGCGGCAGCCGGGCGGCGTGCGAGCGCACGAACCTGCTCATCGGCCCGGTACGACGAGCGCACCAGCGGACCACTCTCCACCCAGCGAAAGCCCATCTCCAAGCCCAGACGCTTGAGCGCGTCGAATTCCTCCGGCGTGTAATAACGCTCGATAGGTAAGTGCTGCTTGCTCGGCTGGAGGTATTGACCGACGGTCAGAATATCGACCCTCAAACCGACCAGGTCGCGCATCACTTCCACCACCTCCTCGAAGGTCTCGCCCAACCCCACCATGATCCCGCTCTTGGTCAGCACCATCCCGTCAGGGTCCAGCTTCTTCGCGTTGCCCAGCGTCGCCAGCGCCCACTCGTAACGGTCCTGCGGCTGCACCTTGCGAAACAGGCGCGGCACGGTCTCAACATTGTGATTGAGCACATCGGGCTGCGCCTCCATCACCACCCGGAGCGCTTCGATCTTCCCTTTAAAATCCGGGATCAAGACCTCGATGGTACAGCCGGGCTGCACCTGCCGGATGCGCCGGATCACCATCGCAAAGATAGGTGCGCCGCCGTCTTTGCGCTCGTCGCGGTTCACGCTGGTAATGACCACGTGGCGCAGGTTCATGCAGCGCACCGCTTCAGCGACCCGGTTCGGCTCCTGCCAGTCCAACGCGCCGGGCCGCCCGGTCTTGATATCACAGAACCCGCACGAGCGCGTGCAGGTATCGCCCATCATCAAAAACGTAGCAGTGCCGGCGCCCCAACACTCGCCCATATTAGGACAGTGCGCCTCCTCGCAGACGGTGTTGAGCGCTTTACTGCGCATCAACTTACGGATCTGCTCGTAGGTTTCACCGCCGGGCGCGCGCACCCGAATCCAGGGCGGGCGGCGGCGGGATTTTGTAGTTGTGGACATTCCAAATCGCCTTATCGTAGTTAGTCGTTCGTCGTTCCAAGCAGATTATAGCGCACTTCGCCTTGACGAGACGCGCGTCAGGGCCGATAATAGAGTTGCACGCAACCCTGCCGAAGATCATCAAAAATTGGGGTTTTCTCGCCGAGACTCAAGCTTTTTGATCGTGATATCAAAAATCTTAAGCGCTGCGTGCAACTTTTTAAGCGCTGCTGCGTTATAATCAATGACGATAGTAAGCGCAAGTCGTTTGGATCTAGCCAACACTGCAAGGAGTATCAAAATGTCCGAACAGCCTGAGAACACAATCCCTGAAGTCGAAGAACCCGCCGCCGAAGAGAACAAGCCGCCCTTCGCTAAAACCCAGTCCGCACTCGAAGACCTGGGCGAGGAGATCGAAAAACAGGCACGACTGGCAATCGGCAGCCTGGTCGGCGCACAGCCCGACGACGATTGGGACACCATCGGTCGCCTTTTCGAGGCGAACTTCCGCGGCTTCATCGCCGGCATCTTCAAAACCCAGCCCACCGAAGGCGAAGCAGAGGTCACCTGGGACGATATCGGCACGACGGCAGACCGCCAACTGCGCAAGACGGTCGGCGGTTGGGCCGGCGCTGCCGAAGACGACGATTGGCAGACCGTCGGGACGAAAATGGATCAAAAACTTCGCGCCTGGTTCGGCGAGACCTTTGGCGTCGAGAAGCCGGCTGAAGATGTAGCCGAAAGCGCTGAAGCGTCCTCCGAAGCCGAAGGTGCGAGCTGGGACGAAATCGGCGGGACGGTCGAGCAGAACATCCGTAAAAACGTCGGCGGCTGGGTTGGCGCCGACGCCGACGCCAATTGGGACCATATCGGCGACCGGTTCGCCGCGCGCTTCCGGGAAATCTTCGGCATCGTCCAGGAGGCGGAAACCACGCCGCCCGAAGAAACCGGCAAGACAAAAGTCCCCATCAGCGGCGACGAAGAGGAAGGAGAAGGAGAAGAAACCGCCGAATAAGCGCCGGGCATTGGCCCGCCGATTCGAGGCTTGTGCTCTCTCGCCCTCCAAGATAAGCGGGGGGCGAGGGGTTAATCTTCGCCGCCGTCGTACACCGGGTCGGCGAGCTGCGCCCACGGCGTATCAGATTCATCATCATCCGGCGCAGTGCCGTTTTGCACCCACAGCAAACGCGGCGCTACCGCTTGGTCATCAAACCACAGAATATGCCCCAGGCTGACGACCCGCTGGTTCAGCGTATCGGTATCCAGTAAAAAAGCCTCGCCGTGACCGCCGCGCCCCAACACGATATAGCCGGTCGGCGTGCCCATCGCATCGACCCCGCCGGCGCCGACCCGGAAGAACCGCACGTCGGTAGAGCCGTCGCGCCTGACCACGCGCCACCGTATAATCTTGCCGTTCTCATCCATCACACCCACCACGATGCGCGTATCGTTTTGAACGAAGCGCGGTGCGACAAGCGAAAACGCCGGGTCGTGGAAAAACGGGTACGCCGAGCCGGTCGCCGGGTCGTAGATATAAAGCGTGTTGCGGTGCCAATCATCCTCGAAGTCCTCTTGCCGATGTGACAGCCGGTCGTCGTACATCGCCATGATGACCTCGCCGGTCGATTCCAGGGTATCGGTATATTCGGGCAGAGTCAGATAGGCGACGGTCTGAGAAACCGTCCGGGCGGTGAGGTCCCAAACGTAGCTGTCATATCGCGGCAGGGCATACTTCCCGGCCGGCACCAGCGTAAAAACCACTTTATCGTCGTAATAACGCTGCACCACAGGCAAATATGCGCCATCCTCCGGGATATCCACCGACCGGGTCAGGGCGCTGTGCGAATGCAACACCGCACGCACCCCACCGGCCAGCGGGTTAAGCACGATAACCGTCCAGCGCTCGTTCTTGCGGCGGTAGCCGACGGCAAGCGAGACGTCGCGCTCTGTTATTTCTTGTTGGTCGCCGCTGTACATGCTGAAGCGCGTCTCTGGATTGTAGAGTTCACGACCAAGCGCAAGGGTTTCGTCGGTCTCGTGAAAAGCAATGCGCAGCGGCGTCGCAAACACTGCCTCGTCGTCCGGCGGGCTGGGCAAAAGATATTGAAGCAAAAACTTGCTCATCCGCCAGTCGGCGACGACCAACTCTTGCCCTTCCGTGGCGCTGTCGGTCACCATGTACCCGAGCAGCGTCCCATCGGGCGAGACCGCCACATCGTCCGGGTACGAATCGCATGTTATCCCGCTAGGCAAGCGCAAATGGAAGGCAAGCACGGTCTCGCCCGCCGAATCGACCAGCGTCACCCGGCCGGTAGACGGCTCGTACAGCCACGACGTCCAAAGCAAGGCAGTCGAAGCCTCGTCTTGCCGCGCAGCGGCGGGCGCTCCCAAACAGACGACAACCACAAACAACATGCAAAATAATCTATGCATGTACAAACTCCTATAAGACATCTAGGCACACCCTATTATATCAGCAAATTCGCGCCGGCGCGCATGAAATATGCCCGATACGCCGCCGTCTCCGCCGCCAGCGCATGGAGCCGCGCCGTCGCTTGCGGCAAATCTGCGCGCGCGCTCCCATCGCCCGGCGCCAGGTGAACCGCGCCGCGCGCCGTCTCCACCACCCGGATATCGCCGCGCGCCGCCAGCCACTCCAGGCCGGCGCACACCGTATCGACGCGATGCGCAGTCACCGCCGCGAGCCGCTCCAGGTCGGCCTGCCCAGCGTACTCCTTCAGCGTATAGCGGACCAATCCCGCCAGCCGGCGCACGAACGCGCCTACCTCGTCCACGCCCGGATCGACGCCGAACAGGTAAACCGCCTCCGGCGCGACCCGGTCAAGCGCCGCGCGCAGCTCCGCCGGGCCGGGCGGCGCAGTCCAGATTGCCAGGCGCTTCGCCGGCGCCAGTTCGTCGCGCGGGAGACCGCCGGCGGGCCGGTCAACCTCTGCCCAAATGATAATACCCCCTTCTGCCTGCAATTGCATAAGCGCCGCGCGCGGTTCGGCTGCCGTCCGGTAATCCACCACCTCGGCGCGCGCCGGCGCAGCGACCACCACGACGCGCTCACCGGAAAGGCACGCATCGACCCACGTCGCCTCGACCTGCCGCTGCCCCCGGAAATCGCCGGCGCGCACCTGGTAGGCCAGGTCGAAGCGCCCTTCGGGGAGCACGGCGTCGGCGCTGCGCCACCACATCACCGCTTGCGCCGTCCCGGCCTCGTCGGTGACGACCAGCCGGCGGTGTTCGCCGGTACGTCCCACCGTGCGCTCGCTGGCGATGGTCACGTTCCGGGTCGCCAGTGTAAACGCCGGGTTGCCCGGCCCGAACGGCGCGAGCCGTTCCAGGTCTTCGACGAAATCGAGCGTCAGCGCGTCGAACGGTACGTACCCGTCGATGACGAGCCGTTCGCGTGCCCCGGCGTCGCCCAGCATCGTCTCGACGGTGCGCGCGAGCGCGCGCCGGAAGCCGTCGATGCGCGCCGGGTCGATGCTCAGCCCGGCGGCCATCTGGTGCCCGCCGAAGCCGTGCAGCATCGCGCGGTGCTGCGCAATCGCGGCGGTGATATCGCAGCCCGCCACCGAGCGCGCTGAGCCGCGCGCCGGCTCGCCCTCCGGCGCGGCCAGCAGCACCACAGGCCGGTTATACAGGTCCGCAAGCCGGTTTGCAACGATGCCGATGATCCCGGCGGGCCAGGCCGGATGCGCAAGCACCAGCGCCGCATCATCCAACAGCGCGCGGTTGCGCTCGATCTGGTCAAGCGCCGCGCGGTACACCTGGTCGGTGCGCTGTTTGCGCTGCGCGTTCAGCCCCTCCAACTCGCTCGCCAGGATGCGCGCACGCGCCGGGTCGCCGGTGGTGAGCAGTTCGACCGCCTTGTTCGCATCGTCGAGCCGGCCCAGTGCATTGAGACGCGGCGCGATCTCGAAGCCGATAGTGTTCTCATTCAGCCGGTCCGGGACCAGCTCCGCGCTCTCGAATATCGCTTGCAGGCCCAGGCGCGCCGTGCGGCGCAGTGCATCCAGCCCGCGCTGCACCATGTACCGGTTGTCGCCGCACAGCACCATGACATCGGCCACGGTGCCCAGCGCCACCAGGTCGAGAAACCGCCCGGCTTCATCCGCGCGGCCTGCCTGCGCATACAGCGCTTCGACCAGCTTATACGCGCACCCCACGCCTGCCATCTCATAGAGCGGGTGCTCCGCCGGCAGCCGCTTGGGATTCACGACGGCATACGCGCCCGGCAGCGCATCGGGCAGCGCGTGGTGATCGGTGACGACCACATCGACGCCGCGCGACTGCGCATAATCGACCGCCTCGTGCGCGGCGATGCCCGTATCGCAGGTCAGCAGCACGTCCATCCCCCGGTCGATGAGTTCCGCCAGGCGCGGCGTATGGACGCCGTGCGACTCCTTCAGACGGCTGGGGATGTAGTACGACACGTCCCGGCCAAGCGCGCGCAGCGCCGAAACCAGCAGGCTCGTCGCGGTCTGTCCGTCCACATCGAAATCCCCCCACACGCACACGCGCCCGCCGCGCGCCAGCCGCTCGACCGCGCGCGCCATGTCGGGCAGATCATACGGCGAAGCCGGTGCGTAATAACGCGGATCGAGGAAGGCGCGCGCGGCGGCGACCTCCCGGACGCCGCGCCGCGCCAGCGTCTCGGCGACGAGGGGGTGCCCGCCGACAAACGCGCGCAGGTCGTCAGGGACTTCGACAAGGCCGGGATCAATCCAGTTTCGCATACGAATCATGCATCGAATGGTACAATAGAGTTTGCTTATTGTATGCGCGAAACGCCAATCGGGGTATTCTGCCCAAGCGCCCCGGCAGCATGAACCATAAAGACTCTTGGTAAACCCGCTGTGCCCTCTGTGTCTCTGTAGTGAATCATTCTTCAGGGAGTTAGCCATGCCCCGATTGAGACATCATAAGAGGATGAAGATGAACCGCGAATAACGCGAATAACGCGAATGAAGAGGATTTATTCGCGCGATTAGCGTTATTCGCGGTTAAAATCTTATTTTCAGGGAGCTAACCATGTCGCTGCGCGACACCACAAGAGGATGAAAATACCTCACCCCCTCTTATCCCCCTCTCCATTCAATAGAGAGGGGGAAGACGCGCGAAGCGCGGCGGGGGTGAGGTAAAAGCTTATTTTCAAAGGAGCGTGCAATGATCTTCACCGTGACGCTCAACCCCGCCCTTGACCGCGAGTTGACCATTCCCGCGTTCAAGTTCGACACGGTGCTGCGCGCGGCTGCAAGCCGCACCGACTACGGCGGCAAAGGGGTCAACGTGTCGCGCGCGCTCGACGCGCTGCAAACCCCCAGCGTGGCGACCGGCTTTGTCGGCGGGCCGGCCGGCGCGCGCCTGGTCGAAGGGCTGCAAACGCCCTACATCACGACCGATTTCGTCCGGGTAGCCGGCGAGACCCGGACCAACATCAGTATCGTTGACAAAGACTACACGAAGTATATCAAGGTCAACGAACCCGGCCCGATCATCACGCCGGAGGAACAGGCCGCCCTGAAGGCGAAGGTGCACCGCCTGGCCCGGCCCGGCGACTGGTGGGTATTGTCCGGCGGTCTGCCGCCCGGCGTCGCGCCCGGCTTCTATGCCGAGCTAATCTCCATCGTCCAG
This sequence comes from Anaerolineae bacterium, assembly GCA_016927535.1. Taxonomy (GTDB): domain Bacteria; phylum Chloroflexota; class Anaerolineae; order Aggregatilineales; family JAFGMM01; genus JAFGMM01. Next base: position 13,639 of record JAFGMM010000111.1, on the reverse strand, counting down.
CAGGCCGGCGCGCGCGCCGTGCTCGATACCGGCGGGGAGGTGTTGCGGTGGGGCTGCGACGCGGGCGCTTTTCTCGTAAAGCCCAACCGCGAGGAGGCGTCGGCGCTGGTGGGTGTGCTGCTCGAAACGGTCGAAGATCTGCACAGCGCCGTCCGGGTCATCCACGCGCTGGGCGCGCAGCACGTGGCCGTGTCGCTGGGCAAGGAGGGCGCGCTGCTCTCGGACGGTGAAATTATTTGGACCGCCACGCCGCCGGCCATCCAGGAGCGCAACCCCATCGGCGCCGGCGATGCGCTGGTCGCCGGGCTGGTGCGCGCGCTGAGCCAAGGCGAGGCGCTGCCGGCAGCGCTGCGCCGGGGCGTAGCGTGCGGCGCGGCAGCCGCCAGTCTTGACGGGACCGCGATGGGCACTCAAGAACAGGTCGCAGCGCTGGTTGAACAGGTGACGATCCGCTCGATGCCTCTGCGTTAGAACTCAACCTCTTGAACCTGGTCGAAATCGAAGTCTAATTCGCCCGGCGCGCCGGCGTCGCCGTCCACGTCCTCGATCGCGCTCAGCGGCCCCGCCGCCGCACCGCGATCACAGAGCGAGCGATACACGCAGAAGCGGCAGTGCCCGGCATCCTCGGTGAGCACAAAGTCGTCTTCGGCCATCGCCTTGATATCCTCGATCAACCCGGTCAGGTACGCGCCGTCGGCGTCGAACCCGGCCTCACCGTAAGCGAAGTGCTCCGGCTCATCCGGGAAATCGGCGAACCAGTAGCGCATGCTCACCTGTTCGGGGGCGAAGGCCGCGCCGCCGTTGAGATGCGCACCCGCCCGCACCAGCACGTAGCAATACACGCGCGTCTGCAAGCGCGCCGCCAGCCACACCCGGCGCAGGCGCTTCCGCGAGGTCTTCCAATCGACGATAACGGCTTCCGACCCGACCGCGACCAGGTCGTACCGGGCGACCAGGCGATGCCCCGCCGCCGGCGTCGAGAGCATCACCTCCGGGTAGCGCGCCGGGGGGAGATCGGCAGGCGGGCGCGTGAGGTAGTTCGCCCACCAGCGGCTCAGGTCGGGGTCGCGCGCTTCGGCGACGATGCGCGACAGCCGTAAAATCGAAATGCCCAACACGTGCTGCTGCACCAACCGGTGAAAGGCCGCGCCCTGCTGCATATGCCGCTCGTACTCCAGCGCCTCGCCGGCGACCGCCGCCGGCCACGCTGCCCGCCGGACGTAGCGCAGGTAAAAACGGCGCGGGCAGTCCACGAAGTCTTGCAGGCTGTTCTGGCTGAACTGGAAGCCGGGCAGTAGAGCCATGTTTTCCCTCACTCCTGGCGTCTCACGACAGATCCGCCTTCAAAATCGCATCCAGGCGCGTTTGCAGTTCGATGAACGGCGCCGAGGGCTGGCAGTCGCCGCGCCGCCCCGTGTTCCACGTGATGATAAGCTCCTTGCGCGCCCGCGTGATGCCCACGTAGAACAGACGCAGCCGTTCGGCCACGTACTCCAGGCGCGCCGCGCGCGTCGCCGCGCCCTCCTCGTACTGCGCGCCGCCCGCCAGCGCCTCCAACTGGGCCAGCGCCTCGGTCTGCAAATCCAAGTGCTCGATCTCGTCGCTGCCGCGCACAAACCACCGCTCGCCGATGTATACGTCGTGCGCCTGCCCGGAGGGGAAGTCGTAGTTATTGACCGACATCAAATACACACGGTCCCACTCCAGGCCTTTCGCGCCGTGCATCGTGCTGACCACCACCTCACCCTTGTGCTCGTCCGGGCTAAAGCCGGTCTCTTCCTCGGCGAAGCCCCGGAACCGGCGCTCATTGCGCGCGATAACCGCCAGTTCTTCGGCCAGTTCGGGAAGCTGCCAGTGCGGATGGGCGTCGGCCTGGCGCCGCAAAAACACTGCCATGCTGTGCGCCAGCGCCAAATCCGCCGCCGCGTCGAACAAATCTTGTGCAACGATCAAAACCAACTGGTCGATGGGCAAGAGAGTCGCCGCCTGCCAGCGGCGCACCCGCGCGCGGAACTCGTCCAGGTGGTCGCGCAGCGCCTCCCGGTCGTCCGCATCCAGGTCGAGCGCACCCTCCCAATCCTGGTGCATCTGCGGCCAAAGGAAATCCTCTACGCGCGGGCAGCCGCGCAGCGCCTTCGTAATCGACTCCAAGCGCGGCCTGGCCGCCGGGTCTTTACGGTCGGCGCGCCGCCACGCCTGGTACAGCGTCGCAAGCTTGTTCGGCGCGGTCGGGTCGGCCAGGTAGCGGATCACGTTACCCAGCACGCCGGCCGCCTCGCGGGTGGCGCTGGTGGTGCGCAGCATCTCTACATAAGGGAGCGCACGCGCTTGCAGCGCCTCGACCACCCGCCGGCCGCGCTCGTGGCGCGGCGCCAACACGGCCACCGTCGCGCCGGGATGTTCGGGCAGCCACTTCGCCAGCGAGTTGATGATAAGCTGCACCTCCTCGTCGGGCGTACAGGCTTTGGCGTGCATATAGATTTTGTCGGGCGCGTCGGGCGGGTTGCCGTGCGGCTGGCCGGCCGGCACCGGCTCGATGTACGGCGGCGTGAGCGGGCGGTGTGCGCGCACCGCCTCAACCGGATGCTCCCACCCAATTAAATAGTTCGCCAGCCGGATGATGCTGAGCGTCGAGCGCCCGGAGTGCGGCAGGTCTACGGCGCGCGTGCCGGGCCGGGCGCGGAAATCGCGGAGGTACTGTGGGTTAGCGGTGGTGAAGGTCTCGTAAATCGCCTGGTTGGGGTCGCCCACGCGCACCCAGTTTCCCGATTCGCGCGTGAGCTTCTTCAGGATTTCTTCTTGCAGGCGGCTGCTGTCCTGCGCCTCGTCCTCCAACACATAAGGCCAATCGCGGCCCAGCCGCGCGCACAGGTCGCCGTCCAGTTCGAGCGCCTTCAGCGCCAACGCGATCAAGTCGTCGAAATCGACCGCGCCCCGGTAGCGCAGCGCGCGCTGGTAATCGGCGTAGATCGCCCGGCCCATCTCGGCGAGCGGCAGCGCTTGCGCGCGCGCCTCGAGCCTTTCGGCGATATCTTCGGGCGTGAGGAGCAAATCCTTCGCCCGCTTGATAAAGTTCTGCGCAATGCCGGCGACCAATTCGGGCCAGTAGTCGCGCGTCACCTTGTCGTACCAGCGCCCCTCCAGATCAGGAGCAAGGAAAGCGTCGCTCACGTCGGCGTGGCCGCGTACCCACGCATCGGCGGCCTCGCGCAGGATGCGCTCCGACTCGCTCTGATCGACGATCTGGAAGTCCTCGGCAAGCTGGACCAGTTCGGGCCGGTCCCGGACGATATCGTGCGCCAGGCCGTGCAGCGTGCGCACCCGGTAGCCGAAGTTCGGCAGCAGCCCGCGCGCCGTGACCAGCCGCGCGAGCCGCCCGGCGAAGTTGTCCACGGCGGAGTTGACCAGCGTCACGACCAACACTTCTTCTGCATCGGCGACCTGCGCCGCGACCAGCTTCTCCGCCAGGCGCGAGAGCGTCTCGGTCTTGCCGCTGCCGGGCACTGCCGAAACACCCATCCTGCCGCCGGTATATTTCAGCACCTCGGCCTGTCCGGGCCGGGGGATGAAGTCATCGGTCATGAGCGCGATCTACGCTTTCGCACCCGTCGGTGCATCGTGCAAGGGCAAGGCTGATACTTTGAATATAGATTCGGTTGCTCGAACCTCACCCCCTCTGTCCCCCTCTCCACGCTGTGGAGAGGGGGAAGACGCGCGCAGCGCGGCGGGGGGTGAGGTCAACACTCGAAGCATCTGCACTGACCTTGCAATAGCGTTCTAGTTTTATCACAAACGCCGCGATTCGGCCTACGGCTCCAGGCGGTAGAAGCTGCGGCGCATGCCGTTCTCGACCGTGCTGGCGAAGTCCACGACCGCGTAGCCCGCCGCGAACGCCGCCTCGCACAGCGCGCGGAAGTGCAAGCGCCAAGTCACGGCAAGCGCAAAGTCAACGCGGCGGATGTGCTGGAAATCGGCAGGGATTTCGACCAGGGCCGGTTCACCCTTCCATGCAGCCGGCGCATCGCCGGGGACGGGCAGCCCATCGTACCACGTCACGCGGTTCGCCGCCTTCGCATCCAGGACCCGCCCCGTCTCCGGTTTACCCTCCTCCAGGCGGCAGCGCACCGCCTCCGAATCGATCCACCATTCCACCTCGAAGCGGTCCGAGAGCAGGCCGGCGTTAAGCGCGTCGCGCATGTCGCCGTAAAGGTTGCGCTCGTAGCGGCGGCAGATCGCGCCCAACTTCCCAATGTTCAACGCCGCATTCCGGCCCTCCAGCGGGTCATAGGTCCAGATGACCAGTTTGAGACCCTGTTGGAGCACCTGCGCGCGCTGCGCCAGCTTGAGCCGGTAGCCGATCCCCTTGCTCTGCTGCTCCGGGATCACCCCCATGATATGCGAGCAGTGCAGCCGGTCTACGCCAAACGTCTCGTCGCCCAGGCCGGGGAAGCCGAACAGCATCCCCACCATCTTTTCGCCCGCATCGCCCGGCGCAAACGCGCCCAGCACTACCCCGCCGTGCCGCACCGAAGTGAGGAAGATGTGATCGGGCACAAGCTCCCGGTCGTGGAGCTGCCACACCTGCACCTGCAAATCCTCGCAGGCGCGGAACGCATCCAAGGTATGCAGCGACTTGATCGATATCTCGCGCTCGTCCAATCTACCCCCCGCATTGGCGCCGGCCTAAACTCTAAACTGCCAAATTATACCTATAATGATGCTTTTCACCGGCAAGTCAACTATGGTATACTTCTCATTATCGAAATGACCAAAGCGCAGGCGATTCACTCTATTAGAAAAGAAGTTAAAGAAGACATGCGACACTTTCTCGATATCGCAGATTGGACGCCGGAAGAACTCAACGGCCTGCTCGATCTCGCTGCGGGCCTGAAAAAGGAATGGCAGCAGCGCGGCTGTAACAAGCAAGTGCTCAACGGGCGGGTGCTGGGGATGGTCTTTCAAAAGCCATCGCTGCGCACGCGCGTTTCTTTTGAAGTGGGCATGATGCACCTGGGCGGTCACGCGCTCTACCTCTCGCCCGCCGAGATCGGCCTGGGCAAGCGCGAAAGCATCGCCGATGTCGCCCGTGTGCTCTCGCGCTACGTGCAAGGGATCATGGCGCGCGTGTTCGACCACCAGCACATCCTGGAGCTGGCGAAGTACGCCACCGTACCGGTGATTAACGGCCTCTCGAACTACAACCATCCCTGCCAGGCGCTCGCCGACGTGCTGACCGTCAAAGAGCACCTGGGGCAGATCAAGGGTAAGAAAATCGTATTTCTAGGCGACGGGAACAACGTCGCCGTATCGCTATTGATCGCGTCCGCCAAGCTCGGCGCGCACTTCACCATCGCGTCGCCGGAGGGCTACCGGCTGCGCCCGGATGTCATCGAAAAGGGCAAGGCTATCGCCGCCGGGAGCCGGATCGCCAGCATCACCGACCCGGTCGAAGCGGTCGCGGGCGCCGATGTGATCTACACCGATACGTGGACCAGCATGGGCCAGGAGGAAGAGGCCGAAAAACGCCGGAAGGTTTTCCCACCCTACCAGGTCAACGCCGGGTTGGTAGCGCAGGCCGCGCCGGGCTGCATCGTGATGCACTGCCTGCCGGCCCATCGCGGCGACGAAATCACCGACGAGGTGGCCGACGGACCACACTCGGTGCTGTTCGACCAGGCCGAAAACCGGCTGCATGCGCAAAAAGCCATACTCGTGCACCTGATGGCCGAGTAAGCCAGACCATATGATTTAAGAGGGGCGCCATGCCAGGGAATCGCAAGTCTTACCAAGAAGCGATGAGCATCGGCGCGCAAGCTGCCTGGGACCAGGAGTGGGGTCGTGCCATCGAAGCTTACCAGCGCGCCATCGCCGAATTTCCCGAAGACCCGGCTGCCTATGTCAGCGTAGGGCTGGCGCTGCTGCAATCTAACCGGCTGAAAGAAGCGCTCGACGCCTACGTGCGCGCGCACCAACTCGCGCCGGACGATCACATCCCCCTGGAGCGCTCGGCGGACGTGTACGAGCGCCTGGGTATGCTCGACAAAGCCGCCGAAAACTACGTCAAGGTCGCCGAGATTCTGCTCGGCCGGCGCGATGTGCAGAAAGCCATCGGCAACTGGGAGCGCGCGACGCGGCTTTCGCCGGGCATGCTCAACATCCATTCCCGGCTCGCCCTGGCCTACGAGCGCACCGGTCGCCGTAAAGCCGCCGTGCGCGAGTACCTGACCATCGCCGCGATCTACCAGCGCCGGGGCGACGGGGGCCGCGCGATCCAGGCGTGCCGGCGCGCGCTGAAGCTGGACAAAAACAATCCCCAGGTGCTCAACGCGATGCACGCGCTCCAAGTCGGTCACCAGGTGCAGGTTAAGGAAAAAGACAAACCCAAGATCAGCCGGGACCAGATTGCCGCATTCGGGGCGGCGCCGTCCGCCGCGAAGCCGGCGGCCAAACCCACCTCCGAAGCCGATCTGAAAGGCCCGGTCGGCGAGGCGCAGGAGCACGCCCTGGCCGAGCTGGCGACGCATCTGTTTGAAAGCGGCATCGCCACCCAGCAAAGCGGCATGTTCGCTGCCCAGGCCATCGACATGCAGCGCGCCGGCGAACTGGGCGCGGCCATCGCCGCCTACCAGCGCGCCGGCGCGGCCGGCCTCAGCCATCCGGCATTTGCCCTCAACCTGGGGTCGCTGCTGGTCGAATACGGGGATTACGAGACGGGCGTCGAGGTGCTCAAGGGCGCGCTGCGCGACCATGGCTTGGCCGCCGGGGCCTACTTTGCCATGGCGCAGGCCTACATGGCCCTGGATAACCAGCGCGAAACCATCCGTCACCTGCTCTCGGCGCTCAAGCTGGTCCAAATGAGCGACCAGCCGCCGGCCCTTGCCGACGACGCTATCTATGCCGGGATGCTGCGCAGCGCGGCGCAAATGCCGGATGACCGGCTCAGCGCGTTCAACCAATCACTGCTCGCTTTCATGACCGGCCCTGAGTGGCGCAAGAATGTCACCCAGACGCGCGCGCAACTGCGCGAAGCCGCGCGGCTCGACGGCGAGGCCGCGCTGCTGGAAATGCTCGCCACCGACCAAACCGGGCGCATCGCGGCGATCATGTCGCGCATCGACTCGTATCGCAAAAAGGGCCTCTACGCCATGGCGATGGACGAGGCGCAGTATGCGATCCAGATCGCCCCGTTCTATCTGCCTGCTCACATCCGCATCGCCGAGATTCTGTTCGACGCCCACCGGGTACGCCCGGCGATCCAGAAGTACAATATCGTCGCCGAGACCTACCGGGTGCGCGGCGAGACGAAAAAAGCCGCCGATATCTTGAGCCAGCTTCTTAAGATGGCGCCGATGGATGTGAGCGTGCGCAAGAAACGACTCCAATGGCTCGAAGAAGAAGGGCGCTGGCTTGAGATGTTCGACGAATACATCAACCTGGCCGACACGTATTACGACTTGGCCGACTGGGACAACGCGCGCACGACCTACCGGGAAGCCGAAGCCCTCGCCGAAAAGGCCCAGGCGCCCGCTCACCGGCTTGTGCATTTGCTGCTGCACCTGGCCGACATCGACGTCCAGCGCCTCGAAATGCGGCCGGCGATGGAAATCTACCAGCGCATCAAAAAGCTCGCACCGGACGACGAACGCACACGCCGCATCCTAATCGACATGCACTACCGGGTGGGCAACGGCGCCAACGCTCTCACCGAACTGGACGACCTGCTGCGTCTGTATGCCAGGCAGCGCGAGATCGACAAGATCACCGAGGTCTTGGAAGAATTGGTCACCCTGCATCCCGATGAAATGGGGCTGCGCTCGCGCTTGGCGCGCGTCTACCAGCAGCAGCGCCGCCTCCCGGATGCCGTCCGCCAACTCGATGCACTGGGCGAACTCCAACTCGAAGCCGGCTTGCGCGATGAGGCCATCCAGACCATTCGCACCATCGTCGCCATGAACCCACCGGACCGCCAGAGTTATTTGCAGCTCCTACAACAATTGGGACAATAGCCGTGCGCCCGGAACTTTGACCCGCCAAACGTCGAGCGCGCGGCTTTGCGCCCCTACCCGACTAATAATCGACGAGCATGGAAGTCATTTGGACCCTACAGAGCCTTAGCGCGACCGCGTGTCTCGACATTTTTTTAGTCGCAGCGGTCATCTATCTTGCTCTGCGCCTGGTGCGCGGTTCTCAGGCGGCCTCGCTGCTGCGCGGCACGATCATCATCTGGCTCATCGTCTGGGTGCTGAGCAACTTCTTCCCGCTGGTCGCGTTTAGCTGGCTGCTGCGCAGCCTGCTGCTGTCGCTGGCGATTGCCGTGCCGGTCATCTTTCAACAGGAGCTTCGACGCGCGGTCGATATGGTGGGGCGCGCCGGAATCCGCATCCTCAACCGCCCCGGCCAGGAGACCGACCGCCAGCGCGTCATCCGCGAAATCTGCGCCGCCTCCGAGGTCCTCTCCGACCGCCTGCACGGCGGCTTGATCGTGATCGAACGGCGCGACCACCTGGACGAATACATCAATACCGGCATCCCGCTCGACAGCGTGATCACCGCCGACCTGCTCACCACCGCCTTCTGGCCGAAGACCGAACTGCACGACGGCGCCGCCATCGTCCGCGCGAACCGCATCGCGGCGGCGGCGTGTGTGCTGCCACTGTCGGCGGTGCGCCGCATGCCCGACCGGTCGATGGGGCTTCGCCACCGCGCCGCCCTGGGCATCAGCGAAGTCTCCGACGCCGTGGCGGTCGTCATCTCCGAGGAGAGCGGTCACATCTCGCTGGTCAATAACGGGCGCTTCGTGCGGCGGCTGGACGCCAAGCGCCTGCAAACCATCCTTAACGAATTCTACGGCGAACCCCCACAAGAAAACCTGGTCCAATCCATACGCACCTTTGTCGATGAACTGCGGAGCGGGCTATGAACCGGTTGACCGGCCTGCTCCGGGCTTTCTGGGAAGGCTACGGCGACCGGGTCGAAGGCGCCGCCCGCCAGGCGGCCTGGTTCGGGATTTCGCTGCTGCTGGCGCTCATCATCTGGATCGCCGCCACCAGCGAGAACGATCCCATCCACCAGCGCCTCTACAGCGGGTCGGTGTCGATCCGGCGCGCCAACCTGGACCCGAACATGGTGCTGGTGAACGAGAGCGAGGTCGCCGCTACCGCGCGCGTGACCATCCGGGCGCCGCAGAGCACCTGGGACCGCCTGCGCGACAGCGATATCGTGCTGCGCGCCGACTTCGCCGGCCTGCCGCCCGGCGATCACGTGATCCCGCTCCAGGCCAGCCTGAGCCTGCCGGGCGAGGTGGTCAGCGTCCAGCCGAGCCAGATCAACGTCCAGTTGGACAGCCGCAGCAGCAAGACCGTCCCGGTGTCCATCACCCTGACCGGCAGCCCGGCGGTTGGCTTCGAGGCGCGCGAGCCGCAGCCCGCACTGGCAGAGGTCAAGGTCATCGGCCCGGCTTCCCTGGTGGGATTGGTCACCCAGGCATATGCCAATGTGCCCATCGACGACGCGAGCGCCAGCGTCCAGGCGACCCCATCGCTGGCCGCCCGGACCGCAGACGGGCAATCAGTGGACAACGTGCAATTCGAGCCGACCTCGGTCGATGTGACCGTCCCGATCCAACTGCGCGAGGGGTTCAAGCGTCTGTCGGTTCAGCCGCGCATCGTGGGACGCCCACCGGTGGGCTATACCTGGCAGGTCGCCTCTTACACTCCGGAGACCATCACGGTCACCGGCAGCCAGACCCGCCTGAACAACCTGACCGGCGCCGCCGTCACCGAACCGATTGAACTCTGGGACCAAACCGAGACCTTCGAACGCAATGTCAGCGTGGTGCTCCCGCGCGATATCATGCCGGTTACCGAGGAAACGATCCGGGTGCGCATCATCATCGACGCAGTAGAAGGTCTTAAGGAGTTCGAGAATGTGACCGTCGAAGTGCGCGGCCTGCCGCCGGATTACCGCGCCGAGATCACGCCGAGCACGGTCACCATGTACGTCGCCGGGCCGCGCCCGGTCGTCGATGCGCTCACCGACGCCGACGTGCACGCCCGGGTTGATCTGACCGGGCTGGAGCCGGACACTCACCAGCTTCAGATCGAGCCGATCATCGCCGTTGAGGGCTTCGACCCGGGCCAGATATCCCTGCTGCCCTCGGTGGTGACCGTACAGATCATCGACACCGGAGCGCCTACCTCCACGGCGACCATCACACCGGCGCCGACGATTATCATCGTGACGCCCGATACGCCGGCCGCCACGCGCGAGCTCATCGTCACCGCAACGCCGCAGGATTGAGCGAAAGAAGCCTAACCGTGATCGACACGAATAAAGGGAAACGCCCTCATTTGTGGTCATTCGTGGTTATTCGTGGTTAAAAACCTTTCTCTCGTGCTCTCTTGTGGTATAGTGGGTGCGCCCCGCGCCGCACGCGCGGGCAGGCAAACTCCGACCTGTGAGGAAAGATAGGCTATGCGCAGACCCTTAGTCGCCCTGGTGGGCCGGCCCAACGTGGGCAAATCGACCCTGTTTAACCGCATCGCCGGCGAACGCCTGGCCGTGGTGCACGAGATCCCCGGCACCACCCGCGACCGCCTGCACGCCGATACCGAGTGGGGCGGCGTCGCCTTTACCGTCGTCGATACCGGCGGCATCGAAGTCTACCAGCCCAAAGGCAGCCGCGATATCGCCCCGCTCGCCGAAGGCTCCATCGAATTTGTGGAGCAAATCCGCGCGCAGGCCGAGATTGCAATCAAAGAGGCCGACGTAGTGGTCATGCTCACCGACGCGGTGCACGGCATCACCGCCGCCGATGAACACATCGCCGAGATTCTGCGCCGCAGCCACAAGCCGGTCATCGTAGCGCCGAACAAAGCCGATAACGCCAAGCTGTCAGATGAAGCGGTCGAGTTCTACGCGCTGGGCCTGGGCGAGGTCGTCCCGGTCTCGGCGCTGCACGGCACCGGCACCGGCGACCTGCTCGACGCGATTATCGACGCGCTCGCGCGCCGCCCGCCCGAAGACTATGACGCAGACGACGACGACACGGTCAAGATCGCCATCGTCGGGCGGCCCAACGTGGGCAAGTCCTCGCTGCTGAACAAACTGCTCGGCGAAGAACGCGCCATCGTCAGCCCGGTCGCCGGCACCACGCGCGACGCCATCGACACACCCGTCGTCTGGCACGGTATGCCCATCATCCTGATCGACACGGCGGGCATCCGGCGGCGCGGCAGCATCGCGCCGGGCGTGGAAAAGTACAGCGTGCTCCGCGCCCTCAAAGCCATCCAGCGCGCCGACGTCGCGCTGCTGCTCATCGACGCCGAGGAGGGCCTCACCGCGCAGGATACCCACATCGCCGGGATGATCCTGGAGGAGCACAAAAGCGCGGTGATCGTGGTCAACAAATGGGACGTGATCGAAAAAGACGCCCACACGATGACCGAGTTCGAGCAGCAGGTCCGCCACAAGCTCGACTTTCTCAGCTACGCGCCGGTGCTGTTCGTCTCGGCGCTGACCGGTAAACGAGTCGGGCAGGTGCTCGAAACGGCAGTGCGCGTGCAAGAAGAGCGCCTGGTGCGCGTGCCCACCGCCGAGATGAATCGCATCGTGCGCGAAGCGCTGGCCCGGCAAGCGCCCCCTACCAAAGGCGGCAAGCGGCTGAAGATTCTATACGCCACCCAGGTTCGCGTAGACCCGCCGACCTTTCTCTTCCACGTCAACGATAAGCGGCTGGTACACTTCTCGTATGAGCGCTACCTAGAGAACCAAATCCGCGTGTACTACCCGTACACCGGCACCCCGCTGCGCCTCAGCTTTCGAGAGCGCAAACGCGACCGAAAGCGTCCCGACGGCGCAGGCTAATTCTCAGCTCTTGAGTGCTTCAGTGCTTCAGTTCTGCTGCGGTTCCTGTTGGGGCGGCGATATGCGGGCCGTCTGGCCGCGCGGGACGACCAAACCCTTCAGCGCGTAGACGTTGGCTTGCGTCCGGCGCCCTTTGAGTCTCATCGTGCCCAGCGGCTCGACCCGGACGCGCTGGCCCAGCGCCCGCGCGATCCGTTCGTCGATCAGGATTTGCCCCGGACTCGCCTGCTCCTGCAAACGCTTCGCCAGGTCCACCGTATCGCCGACGGCGGTGTAATTCGCCCACTGCTTGGCGCCGATGTTCCCCACCACCGCCTCGCCCACGGCAATCCCGACGCCGAAGGTCAGCGCTGCATTCGGGTCGGCCTTCGCGCTGCGCTCGGCGGCGGCGCGCTGGAGCGCCAGACCCGCATCGACCGCACGCAGGATGTGATCGGGCTGGGGCTGGGGCGCATTGAAAAACGCCATGATCGCGTCGCCTGTAAACTTGTCCAGCGTGCCGCCGCGCGCCGCGACGATATCGCACGCCAGGGTAAAATACTCGTTGAGGCACTCGACCACCTTTTCGGGCGGCATCTGCTCACTAAACGCGGTATAGCCGCGAATATCGGCAAACAACACACTGACGACCTGGCGCTTGCCGCCCGGCTCCAGCCCGCCGGTTTTGCTCAACGCCGGCGGCGCCTCCGAAGCCCCCTCGCACTGCTCCAACCCGCCGCGAAGCTGCTGCTTCTCACGGTCCTTGGCGGCTTCAAGCTGGCTGTAGAGCCGGGCGTTTTGAATGGCGACGGCGGCGTAGTCGCCCAGCGCACCGAGCAGCGTCCCGTCGTGGTCGGTAAATGTGCTGGTAGGATCCAGGTTATCGACGCCCAACACCCCCACAATCTCGCTGCCCACCTTCAACGGAGTATAAAGCACCGCCTGCGACTCGCCCTCGCCCTCCCCGGCGACGGCAAGCTCGTTTGGGTTGAGCATCACGGTCTTGCCGAGGCTCAGCACCCGGTACGCCGCCCTGGAGGTGGCGCGCTCATTGACGGTGCGCGCGCCGGCGTCGTTCTTGAGGCGGACGGCGCGCGTGTAGAGCGCGCCCTCGTGCACCATCATCAGGCGACCCTGGTCGGCGCCGGTCACGTAGACGGCGGCGTCTACGATGCGCGTGAGCAGCTGCCGGATGTTCAAGAGCGAGGTCACGCTCTTACCGATGCTGTACAGCGCGTTCAGTTCTTTGATGCGCCGCTGCATATCGCGGTTGGAGGTCAGCAGCCGCTGCGTCAGTTCGTCGCGCTCGCGGCGCAGGCGGGTTTCCATGAGCGCGCGCTCGATGGCTTCGAGCATCTCGTCCACCGAGAACGGCTTACGGATATAGTCGCGCACCCCCAGCCGGAAGACCAACACCGCCACCTCTTCGGAGCCGTGGAAGGTCATCAAAATGACCGGGATGCTGCACTGCTTTTCGCGCAGCGCTTGCATCACCTCGCCGCCGTCCATGCGCGGCATCTGGTAATCGAGCAAGATCAGGTCGGGCGACTCGGTGAGCGCTTTCTCCAACCCCTCCTGCCCATCACGCGCGACCGAGGCGCGGTATCCATTGGGGCGCAGCACGTAATCGACCACAAAGTCGCGGTTTTCCTGCCCGTCGTCAACCACCAAGACCATTTCGCCAGCCACGGTCACCCTCTCCTAATTGCTATAGTTTGTCAGATAATGTTCTGGAATTTACCTCACCCCCTACCCCCCTCTCCATGACATGGAGAGGGGGAATCGGAGCCGCCAT
>JAFGMM010000110.1 GCA_016927535.1 Anaerolineae bacterium | reverse complement strand
CTAGGCTGGGTAACCCGAATAAACGCGAATTAGGAAGCTTTATTCGCGCGATTAGCGTTATTCGCGGTTAAAAAATCCTGTTTTCATAGGGAGAAACATAATGCCTGATGATGATGAGAAGAAAGTCACCGGCGCGGAAAACGTCGCGTGGAACCTGACCGACCTGTACGCCGGGATCGATGACCCGGCGCTTGACGCCGACCTGGACGCGGCGTTTGCGCGCGCCGGGAAGCTGGCGGAGACCTACAAGGGGCGCATCGCCGGCCTGAGCGCGGCGGAGCTTTGCGCAATGGTCGCAGAGTACGAAGCGATTTACGAGCTTGCGGCGAAGACCGGCAGCTTTGCGTGGCTGCACTGGACCACCAACACCGAAGACCCGGCGCGCGGCGCGCTGCTGCAAAAGACCCTTGAGCGCAGCGCTAAGCTGCAACAGGCGCTCGTCTTCGTCGAGTTGGAATGGGCCAATGCGCCAGACGAGAAAGCCAAAGCGCTCATCGATGACCCGGCGCTGGCGCATTACCGCCACTGGCTGGAGACGACGCGCCTCTACCGTCCTCACCTGCTCTCGGAACCGGAGGAGAAAATCCTCACCGAGAAGTCGGTCACCGGCAAGAGCGCCTGGGCGCGCTTCTTCGAGGAGACGCACGCGGCGACCCGCTACGACTGGGAAGGCGCGAAAGCGCCGCTGGATGTGCTGCTCAGCAAGTTACAGGAAGCCGACCGCGAAGTACGCATCCGCGCGCATGCGTCGCTGACCGCCGGGTTTAGAGAGATGCTGCGCGCCAATACCTTCGTCTTCAACACCTTGTTGGCCGATAAAGCCTCGGATGACCGGCTGCGCAGCTACCCCACCTGGATCAGTTCGCGCAATCTCGACAACGAAGTCGGCGACGCGGCGGTGCAGGCGCTGATCGATGCGGTCACGGCACGCTATGACATTGTGGCGCGCTACTACAACTTGAAGAAGAAGCTGCTGGGCGTCGATGAACTGTTCGACTACGACCGCTACGCGCCGCTGCCGGCGGCGGATCGCGCGTACACGTGGGACGAGGCGCGCGCAATCGTGATCGACGCTTACGGCGGCTTCCACCCGCGCATGGCCGAGACGGCCGGCTACTTCTTCGATAAAAGCTGGATCGACGCCTCGCTGCGTCCCGGCAAGCAGGGCGGCGCGTACAGCGACAACGTCGTGCCGTCGGTTCACCCGTATGTGTTCATGAACTACCAGGGCAAGATCGACGACGTGATGACGCTGGCGCACGAACTGGGCCACGGCGTACACCAATATCTTGCGCGCAAACAGGGCATGTTGCAGGCCGACACGCCGCTCACCACCGCCGAGACGGCTTCGATCTTTGGCGAGATGCTGGTTTTTCGTAAGCTGCTGGCCGGGCAGGACGATCCCGCCGTGCGCCTGGCGATGTGCATCGACAGGATCGAAGACTCGTTTGCGACCATCTTCCGCCAGGTTGCGATGAACCGCTTCGAGGACGCCGTCCACAACGCGCGCCGCACGTCCGGCGAACTCACCGCCGAACAGTTCAGCGCGTTCTGGCTGAAGACTCAGCGCGATATGTTCATCGACAGCGTGACCATGACCGAAGAATACGGCTTGTGGTGGAGCTATATCCCGCACTTTATCGAAGTGCCGGGCTACGTGTATGCGTACTCGTTCGGGGAGCTGCTGGTGCTGGCATTGTACGCGCGCTATCTTGAGGCGGGCGACGGCTTCGCCGATGCGTACCTTAATATGCTGGCGATGGGCGGCTCAGACTGGCCGCACGAGATCGTCAAGCCGCTGGGCGTTGACCTGACCGATCCCGGCTTCTGGAAGCTGGGGCTGGGCGAGCTTGAGAAGATGGTCGATGAGGCGGAGCGGCTGGCGGCGGGCCAGATCGGTTAGTGCAAGAACGAGGCTGATACCTTGAATATGGACTGTTGCTGCCTGAATCTCACCTCCCTCTGTCCCTCCTCGCCACGTCGTGATGTTGTTGGCGAAATTGGAAAACAGCGCCGAATCGGGCTGTAGGGGCGGGTCTCAGACCCGCCCAGGGCCGGTTTCAAACCGGCCCCTACCATTCGCCAACAGTATCACGCCGTGGAGAGGGGGGAGGACGCGCGCAGCGCGGCGGGGGGTGAGGTCAGCATTCAAGGCATCAGCATTGACTTTGCATCTAGGAAATATTTAGGTAAGAGAAATCGACAAGGAGATTATCTGTGGACACAACTGCACCTGAGAAGCTGGGGTTTTCACCGGCGCGCCTCAAACGCATCGGCGCGCTGATGCAGCGCTACGTCGATGAGGGCACGCTGCCGGGCGCGCTCACGCTGATCGCACGGCACGGGCGCGTCGTCTACTGCGAGTGCGCCGGTCTGATGGATATCGAATCACGACAACCGGTTCAGACCGATACGATCTTCCGCATCTATTCAATGACCAAGCCGATCACGAGCGTCGCGGTGATGATGCTGTACGAAGAAAACCGCTTCCGGCTCGGCGAGCCGGTCGCCGAGTACCTCCCCGAATTTGCGGACCTGAAGGTGTTTGTCGATGAAGACACGCGCGC
Source organism: Anaerolineae bacterium (assembly GCA_016927535.1). Lineage (GTDB taxonomy): Bacteria > Chloroflexota > Anaerolineae > Aggregatilineales > JAFGMM01 > JAFGMM01. The sequence goes on along the minus strand of JAFGMM010000110.1, from coordinate 2,132 downwards.
CGACCTGGAGCGCCCGGTGACCATTCACCACCTGCTCACCCACACCGCCGGCCTCACGTATGGGTTTATCGACGACTCGCCGGTGGACAAGATGTACCAAAACGCCGAAGTGCTCCGGCGCGTCGCGCCGTTCGAGCAGGTGATCGCCAAGCTCGCCGAGTTTCCGCTGGTCTTCCAGCCGGGGAGCCTGTGGCGCTATAGCATGGCGATCGATGTCCTGGGCTACCTGGTGCAGGTCGTGTCGGGGATGCGGTTCGAGGACTTCTTGCACGAGAAAATCTTCCAGCCGCTCGGTATGGTCGATACCGCCTTTTACGCGCCGCCGGAGAAGGCCGGCCGGCTGGCGACGCTGTACGGCTCTGGGCTGTGGAGAATGAAGGATGCCGATTTCGATCATGCGCAGCCGCCCGGCTGGCCCTCCGGCGGCGGCGGCCTGGTCTCGACGGCGGGCGACTACCTGCGCTTCTGCCAGATGATGCTCAACGGCGGCGAACTGGAGGGCGTGCGGCTGCTGGGTCGCAAGACGGTAGAACTGATGACCCTGAATCACCTGAAGCCGGAGCAAATCGCACCCGGCACGCTCGGCGGCGGTTTTGGGCTGGGCTTCGGGGTGGTGACCGACCCGGCGCAGATGCAGGTCGCGTGTTCGCCGGGCGAGTTTTCGTGGGGCGGCGCGGCAAGCACCGTCTTCTGGATCGACCCGGTGGAGGATATGATCGCCATCATGATGACCCAGATGATGCCCGCCACCGAAGACGAATCGCCGCCGCCGCCCTATGACTTCGGCGGCGATTTGCGGGCGGTCGTGTATCAAGCGCTGGTGGATTAAGGCGCTCCCCCTCACCCCCTAGCCCCCTCGCCCACAAGGGGCGAGGGGGAATCAGAGCCGCCGCGCAGCAATTCCGGCCCCCTTTCCCCCTTTGTGGGGGAAAGGGCTGGGGATAGGGGGGAATTCGCCAACAGCATCAATACGGTGGGGAGATAGCCAAGCTATGCAAGCTATGCTCAAAGGATTGTTTGTGCTGGGCACCGGGAACTACGAGCGCGTCTATGGCCCGGAGGCGCGCGCCGCCATCGACCAGTGGGTCGATATCTACGCGCCGCCCCAAACCCGCGAAGCGGTGCAGGCGAACCCGGCGATCCTGCGTGACGCGGACGTGATCTTCTCCGGGTGGGGCGGGCCGTACCTGGATCAAGCCTTCCTGGACGCCGCGCCCGCTCTCAAAGTGGTCTTCTACGGCGCCGGCTCGGTCAAGTACATGCTGACCGACGCCTTCTGGGAGCGCGATATCCTCATCACCAGCGCCGCCGCCGCCAATGCCGTCCCGGTGATGGAATACACGCTGGCGCAGATCTTCTTCTGCCTCAAAAGCGGCTGGCGCTACGCCTACAATATCAAGCGCGAGGCCCGGCACATTCACCGCGAATTCCCGGTGTGCGGCGCGTATGGCGCTACGGTCGGCATCATCTCGCTGGGGTTGATCGGGCGGCTGGTGTGCGAGCGGCTGCGGCCTTTTGATCTCAAGCTCATCGCCTACGACCCGTATGTCGGGCCGGAGGACGCCGCCGCGCTGGGTGTGGAGATGTGCAGGCTGGATGAAATCTTTGCGCGTGCGGATGTGGTCTCGCTGCATACGCCGTGGCTGCCCGAAACCGTGGGGATGATTACCGGCGCGCACCTCGCCGCCATGAAGCCCTACGCGGCGTTCATCAACACGGCGCGCGGCGCGGTGGTGCGCGAAGACGAAATGATCGAAGTGTTGAAGCAGCGCCCGGATATCCAGGCGGTGCTCGACGTGACCTATCCCGAACCGCCCGCGCCCGGTTCGCCCCTGTTCACCCTGCCCAACGTGCTCTTGACGCCGCACATCGCCGGGGCGATGGGCAACGAGACGCGCCGGATGGGACAGTACATGGTCGAGGAGCTGCGGCGCTACGTCCACGGCGAGCCGCTGCGCGGGGTGGTCTCTAAGGATAAAGTCGGCATCCTGGCTTGATGGGCGGTATGGTCGCCGGCCTGGTGTAGGGGCGGGTTTCATGGAGAGTGCCAGATTAATTCGGTAATAGTTACAACGTCGAAAAACACTCTGTTATACCAGCGCAAACGCCGGTTTGCCCGTAGGGGCGGGTTT
>JAFGMM010000109.1 GCA_016927535.1 Anaerolineae bacterium | reverse complement strand
CCCACAAGGGGCGAGGGGACTTTCGGAGCGGTTCCGGCCCCCTTTCCCCCCTTGTGGGGGAAAGGGTTGGGGATAGAGGGGGAAAGTCCCGACGGGTCGTTCGTGCACCCGTTAAGAGACTCTCGGTTGTCTTCGTCGATTCAGATCGCGGGGGCACTTTTGAATCCATCTCTAACGAACAAGGGCACAGCATACGCCATGCCCTTCGGAAGAAGCGAACTTCTATCTTACTTCTCGTAGATTGGGAGCAGCCAATCCTTATAAGCGGGAAGCTTGCCGCGCACAAAATTGAAGTACAAGTCGCGTAGCCCTTTAACAACCGGTCCCATCGTGCCGTCACCCACCGGACGGTGGTCTACTTTCGTAATCGCGGCAATCTGCACGCCCGTGCCACAGAAGAACGCCTCATCTGCGACGTAAACCTCGGTGCGGTCAATCGGGCGCTCCTGGACTTCAAGGCCCATCTCGGCGCGCATCAAATGCATGACGGTGCGCCGCGTGATCCCCTCCAGGATGTTATCGGTCGGCGGCGGGGTGATCGCCACACCGTCGCGCACCAGGAAGAAGTTTTCGGCGCTGCCCTCCGCGATATGCCCGTCTTCGTTCAGCACGAGGCCTTCGTCAAAGCCGTTCAGCATGGCCTCCGATTTAATCAGCGCCGAGTTGACGTAGGAGCCGGAAGCTTTGGCGCGGGCCGGGATGCTGTTATCATCGACGCGCCGCCACGACGAGAAGCACACATGCGCGCCTTCTTCCTTGTCGATATACCGCCCGAACGGAATCGCCACCATTAAAAGCTCGTCGGTCAGACCGTGCAGCTTGACGCCGATGGCCTCGTCGGCCTTGTAGATGAGCGGGCGGATGTAGGTATCGGTCCGGTTCCCCTCGGCGCGCAGCAGCTTCACCAGGATCTCAACCAGATCCTCCGGCGTATACGAGAACTTCATCATCAATATCTTGGCCGAGTTGAGCAGCCGTTTGAAGTGATCGACCGGGCGGACCACGTACATCTGTTCGGCCTCTTCGTTCCAATAGCCGCGCAGCCCGGCAAAGGCAGCCGTGCCGTAGTGGAGCGCATGCGTCAGCGCCCCGACTTTCGCCTCATCATAGGGAACAATCTGGCCCTTGAAGAAGGCATATTTCGGCAAGGTGGACATGTTATTCTTACTCCTTAGTTGGCTCCCAAAAGCATGAGGACACGCGGGAACTTTAACATCAAACTGCCGGCATCGCCACCGCCGCAGGTAAGATTGTCGAACCCTCGTGCATCAGGATGATTGAGGGACCATCGTTTAGTCACTACAATAGAAGACAAAACCTTTATCTATCCATCTCATCTGTAAGCGAGCACAGCATGAAGAAAATAGACCAACCGATCATCGTCTACGGGACCGCATGGTGCCCGGACTGCAAGCGAGTCAAGCAGTTTCTCGGCGACCAGCGCATCCCCTATACCTGGGTCGATATCGAGCAAGACGCCGGGGCGATGGCCTACGTTGAGGAAATCAACGACGGGATGCGCATCGTCCCGACCCTCATCTGTCCCGACGGGATGGTCTTGACCGAACCGTCTAACGCCGAACTGGCCGAAAAGCTGGAGCTTCAGACCAAAGCCCGGCGCGAATTCTACGACATCATCGTCGTCGGGGCCGGCCCTGCCGGGCTGACCGCCGCGCTCTACACGGCGCGCGAAGGGCTGAGTACGCTGGTTGTCGAGAAGGCCGCACCCGGCGGGCAGGCCGGCATCACCCAGGTCATCGAGAACTTCCCTGGCTTCGACGAAGGCATCAGCGGCGAGGAGTTCGCGCGGCGGCTCACCAACCAGGCCGGGCGCTTCGGCGCGGAAATCTTGCAGGCGCAAGAAGTCGTCGAGGTTCGGACCAACGGCCAGTACCGGGAGATCATCACGGCCGGCGGCGACTCTTACGCGGCGCTGACGGTGCTCATCGCAACCGGCGCGCGCTACCGCACGCTCGGCATCCCCGGCGAAGAAGACCTCATCGGCATCAACGTACACTTCTGCGCCACCTGCGACGGCGCGTTCTATAAGGATAAGGATGTGCTGGTCATCGGCGGCGGCAACAGCGGCTTTGAAGAAGGATTGTTCCTGACCCACTTCGCCCGGCACGTGACCATCGTCGAGTACGAGCCAAAGGTCCGGGCCAGCCAGATTTTGCAGGATAAGGTCGCCTCGCGCGACGATATGACCGTCGTCACCAACCACGCCGTACAGGCTTTCGAAGCCCGGCAGAAGCGGCTGAGCGCGGTTAAAGTGATGGACCGCGCGACGCAGGCGCTTAAGACCTGGCGACCGGACGGCGTGTTCATCTTCGTCGGCATGAGTCCTAACAGCAGCTTTGTGATGCCGGAGATCAAGCGCAACCGCGCCGGCTTCATCGTCACCGATCACACCCTTCAGACTTCGGTACAGGGCGTCTTCGCCGCCGGCGACGTGCGCGAGGGCGCCATCGCACAGGCTGCATCCGCTGCCGGCGAGGGCGTCGCCGCCGCGCTGATGATGCGGCAGTATATCCAGAGCCTTTAAACTCACCACAGAGACGCAGAGAGCACAGCGAATCCTTTCGAGAATCACCGTGTCCTCTGTGTCTCTGTGGTAAAAATCTTACAGGCCGACAGAGCAAATCCCTACAGTTTATGTCAATTTTAACGATCTTCGGTCTCCCCGCCCAGTGCACCGGCGCTTGAGCGATCCAAGCATTGCGACAGAATAAATGTCTTGAGTCTTATCCTACTCTGTGGGAATTGCTGCAAATAATCGCCTTTGATAGAATGAAATCATCTGATGCGTAACATAATTAGAGTTAGAAGAAGTGGCATTATGACAAGTAAGAGTCCTCAAATTTTGGTAGCTGATGATGAAGTTCCTGCATTGAACCTGGTGCGTCGAATTATGGAACGAGAAGGCTTTGAAGTCGCTGAAGCACGCAACGGTCACGAAGCCCTGGAGATGACGGCAAACCAGCCGTTCGACCTGGTGCTGATGGATGTCAACATGCCCGGCATCGACGGCTTCGAGGTCATTAAGCAATTGCGCGAACACGAAGAAACCTCGCGCGTTCCGGTCATTCTTATCACGGCGCATGCCACCACTTCCGGCGACGTCGCGCACGGGCTGGGCCTGGGCGCCGACGACTACATCCGCAAGCCTTTCGACCCACGCGAGCTTGCCGCCCGCGCGCGCACCAAAATTAAAGCCTATCACCTGGAGGAAAGCCTCAAACGCCGCACCGAAGAACTCGAGGCCCTGGTGCACATCGGCGAGGAACTAAACGAAAGCCTCGACCTGGATGCGCTGATCCGGCACATTTTGGAAGCCGCCGCACGCGAGATTCCCGCCGACAACGCCGTGCTCATCCTCTACGATAGGGATTTGGCGTTCAAACGGCTGAGCATCCTTGAAGAAATTCCCAGGCTGGCAGACGATGCGGCGAGATGCACCCTGGCGGACCAACTGAAAGATATATCCAGCGCCGGCTGGGAAGACGAGACGGATACCACACGTGAGCTGCTTCATCTCTACGGTTACCAGTCGGTCGCGTGGGCCACGCTCTACCACCACGGGCGCAAGATGGGCATCCTGGCGCTGGTACACCGCGAGACCGGCGTCTACGACGATGACGCCCTGCGCCTGCTGCAATCCATCGCCAAGCAGGCGACGCTGGCAATCCGCAACGCCGAACTCTACGAAGAACAGCGCGACTACGCCGAAAACCTGGAGGAAAAGGTCAAGGCGCGCACCGCTGAACTCCAGGCCGCCCAGGAAAGCCTCATCCGGTCCGAGAAGCTGGCCTCGCTGGGGCGACTTTCGGCCGGCATCGCCCACGAATTCAACAACCCCCTGCAAGCAATCCTGACCTGTCTGAACATGGCGATTGAGGACATCACCGGCGGCGCGCCGGTCGATCTGGAGATGCTCCAGGTCGCCGAACAGCACGTAAGCCGCATCAGCAAAATCACGCGCGGGCTGCTCACTTTCGCGCGGCAGGACGAACACACTTACGAGCAAATTGACCTGAACGCCCTACTCACCGAGACCTTCATTCTCACCCGCAAGCAAATGCAAAACAGCGGCGTGGTCTTGGAAATCGATCTCGAACCGCTGCCGGCCATCCACGCCATCGCCGACCGGCTGCGCCAGGTGTTCGTCAACTTGACGCTCAACGCCATCGAAGCGATGCCGGAGGGCGGCACACTGCGCGTCGGCACGCGGGTGTCCGGCGACTTTGCGGTTATCTTTTTCGAGGATACCGGCGTGGGCATCACCCCGGAGAACCAGGCCCGCCTGTTCGAGCCGTTTTTCTCCACCAAAGGCGAGAACGGCACCGGCCTGGGTTTGTCGTTGAGCTACGGCATCGTCGAGGGACACGGCGGCACCATCCAGGTCGAATCGGTGCCGGGTCAGGGCACGACCTTCTACATCTGGCTGCCGATTACCCAGGAGGCCCACGAAATCCCTAAAGAGCTTCCCGCCAAGCTCAAAGGCCCGGTCCCGGTCAGCTAAGGATATAGCCGAGCAGGCATATCCCCCAGTGCGCCGCCAGCACGAAAGTCACGACCGCCAGCCAGGGTAACGCCTGGCTGGCGCCGCCGGCGCTGCCGACTGCATCTGTGCCGGTCAGGGCGACCAACAGATCCGGGAAAACCACCACGACAACCGCCGCCGCCAGGAGAAGCGCCAGGAGCACGCCGCGATACACCCACCAGGTCCGGTCGATAGGGCGGCGGCGCGCGTCCGGCTTGGTGACCGGCAGCCCGGCCAATACCCCCAACCCAAAGGCCGGCCCAGTGAGCCAGCCCAGCGGCGGCACCAACACCCCGATCACCATAGCAATCACCCATCCCGGCGACGTAAACGCGCCGAATAGCAAAAAGCGCCACAGGTCCGCGCGCAAATCGGCGTAACGGGCCGGCGGCGGCGCCGCCCGCGCCGTTTGGGGTGGCGGCGCGGCCGGCGGGAAGGTCGCCGGGTTAGGCTGGTAGCGCCCGGTCGCATGGCCGGCGGTCACGTTCACGCGCACCCGCGCCGCAGAGACGGCACGAGATGGGCGAGTGCAACCGTTCGAGCCGCCCGCGTCATTCGATACCGGCGGCACCGGCTTAGACTCGGCGCGCGCAAGCCGCCGGTCGAGCGCGGCGCGCCGGTGCGAGTCTTTCAGTATCCCGTAGGCTTCGTTAAGCGCCTTCATCTCGGCAAGCGCGACTTGGCGCGCGGCTTCGGGCGCGCCGGCCAGCCGGTCAGGATGATAAAGCAAACTGCGCGCGCGATAAGCCGCTTTGATCTCGGCTTCAGGCGTCCCCGGCCCCACGCCGAGCACTTCATAGGGGTTGCGGGCATAACGTTCATCCATACTATGACCAGTATAGTGCACTTATCTAAGATTACAATACGAGGTAGGGCAATCGTAGGGCAATTATCGAGGGTCGGACAGGAGAAAGCCGATTACGAAACGAAGGATCTCTGGGAATTCGCGGGGTTTTCGGGCGAGCCGGCGTGTCGAGTCCAATAGAGGCGGCTCGCCGGTAGGGGCGTCCCGGTGGGACGCCCAAGACATGGCGTCGAACCTTCGTTCACCCCGCGAATTCCTGGAGAACCTATATGGAAGGCTTCCTGGATGGCGTCATTGCCCCGGTCAGCGAACATTTCCACCAGGTTCACCGTGAGGTAGCCCGGCTGCAACGGCTCGTCAGCCACCCCACACAATGGGTCACTGTGCTTTGCCGTGCAGGATACCGGAATTGGCATCGCGCCGGCCAACCTGGATCGGGTTTCCCAGCGATTTTTCCGCGTCGATAAATCGCGCGCCCGCAGCAGCGGCGGCAGTGGAATCGGGCTGACCATCGCCCGGCATCTCGTCGAAGCGCATCGCGGGCACATCTGGGCGGAAACCCCGGCGAGAACCAGGGCGCGACTTTCTACTTCACCCTGCCTACTGCCTGATTGTCATCGAACTGTAACTTTAGCGACGGCGACCTGCAACATCACACTGCCATCCTCGTCATAGTTGTTTACTACCTATCTTGAGGAGCATATACCATGAGGAATTCCGTTTCAATTGTGCTGTTGGTGGTCGCTTACAGTGCCGCCGTCTTTCTACTCTTATCTGCCGGCAGATTGACGGACGCACAATCTGAGGAAACGCCGGAATTGAATCGCGGGCAACTGCAAGCCATGGTCGCCGAAGCGGAAGCCGCTTTCGAGGCCGACCCGGAGAATATCGATCGGCGAGTCGCACTGGCGACCCTGCACTACCAGGCCGGACACTTCGAGACCGCGCGCGACCTCGTCGCGCCGGTGTTCGAATCGTCGCTCGAAGCCACGAATTTGATGGTCAACCTGGAATATCTCTTTGGGCACTATGACCGGGCGGAGGAACTCGTCCGTCAAGTCATGGCGAACAACCCGCTGGATTTCGAAGCGCGAATCATCGGCCAGATCGTGCTTAGTAAAATCTACTACCACACCAACCGCTTTGCCCAGGCCCAGGAAGCCCTCGATCTGATTGAACAGGTTCGTGCGATGGGCGGAAAGCTCGAACTGCCCGGCCTGGAGGAACTATTGACCTGGATGCATTCGTTCGGTGAGCCGCCCTACCAGATCGATTGGGGCGGCAAAACCGAAACCGTGCTGCCCTTCGTGATGACCGACCCTTTGCCTGTAATCCAGGTGGAGGTTAACGGGACGCCCATTTATGCCATCATCGACACCGGCGGCGCAGCGTTCATCCTCGATACCGAACTGGCGGCTTCGCTGGGAGTGGAAACGGCCGCCTCGCTTATGGGCACTTATGGCGGTGGTCTACAAGGCGAGACCGGGTTTGCCGAGATTGATTCGCTGACGCTTGGCGATGTCACCATCAGCTCGGTGCCGACCATGACCCTGCCGGTGGCAGAGATGACGGCAACCCCAGACTTCCCCTACACCATTCAAGGCATCTTGACGACGAGCATACTGGAGCAGTTCCTGGGGACCATCGACTATCCTTCCAGCCGGTTGATCCTGCGCCCAAAGACCGGCGCGGCCCTGGCGGCTTTGCAGCAGCAGAATGCCGGCAAGACCGTCGCCGAAGTACCGTTCTACCTCGCCGAAACCCACTACATGATGGTCAAGGGTACCTTGAACGGGGACGACGATCTGACCTTTTTTGTCGACTCTGGGTTAGTGGATGAAGGAGCGATGAGCGCGCCCATTCAGACGTTGGAATACCTAGGTATTCCGGTCCCGGAGACCGTCTTTAGTACGGACAACCGGGGCGGCGGCGGCGCATATGCGTCCGGGAACTTCCCGATTGCGGTGCTGGGATTAGGTTCTCTGCGCCAGGAAGGGGTGCTAGGCGAATACGGTTCGATGGCGCCAGAGACCTACTGGGAAAAGGGCTTCATCCAGGATGGGTTGGTCTCGCATCGCTTTCTGCGCCGCTATGCCTGGACGATTGATTTCACCAACCGGATGATGATTTTCGCCGTACCCGAATAACGCCGTCGCGGGCGCTGTGGCAGGGCTGGCGACTTACTTGAAGTGAGTCGCCAGCGGCAGTTTAGGTGTTGGGTGGAGATGTGAGCGCCGGCGAGATTACGGCCACCACTCCGCCGTATCATCGCACAAACCTTACTCTCCAGGATTCAGCAGCGCGCTCAATACCTCCTCGCCATGTGTCAGGCTGGTAATGGCATGATCTTCTCCAGGATAAAATGTCGCCTGGCAGTTTGGAACCCGCGCTGCCAGGTAATACCCCATCGCCGGCGGCACATTGATATCGGCCTCACCGTGCCAAAGGTAGACCGGTTTGACTGTGATAGCCGATAGATCAAATCCCCAAGGCCTCGCCGAAACAAAATCCGTTCCAAAGCCCAACACGCTGCTGCGAAACGCTTCGCGCGTGTCATCGACGAAGATGTCGATGATCTCTTCTAGGAGATGGTCATATTCCGGGTACAGCTTGAGCGCCTGTTTTTTGACCTGTCCCGGCATCATCAGCAGGGGCAGGCTGGTTATCCAACCCATCATACCCGCCAGCCACGGCGAAATACGCCCGGCGCGGCTCATCAGATAGTTGGCAGGTCTGATTCCTGCAATCAACTCAGAGTCATCAGGTGGGGCGACACTGGCGACAAGCCCGACAGTGGTTAGTCGCTCCGGGAGTTTATAGGCGCAGGCAGCGGCATGCGGTCCTCCACCCGATACGCCAAAGACTGCGAAACGCTCGATTCCCAGCGTGTCGGCAAGTTCGATCACATCATCCACCCAACCAAGCAGAGTACGGTCAGGCTGTGGGGTTGAGAAGCCATAACCGGGGCGTTCGGGCGCGATAAGGCGCCCGCCGAGTTTCACGGCGGCGGTATGAAATACTCTGCCTGCAAGCCGTGAGCCTGCCGTACCGTGGAAGAAAAAGACCGGCTCTCCATTCGGATCGCCATATTCGGCGTAGCCCAACCTACGTCCATCCTTCAGGGTGATTGCATCGCCGACAGACGCGAGCCGGCTTAACTGTACGGTGTTTAGATGCCGCTGCCATAGAATCAGAGCCGAACCGAGCGTAACGGACAGAATCGAAAGTGCGCGGAAATACATGGTCGTTTTCCTCATAATTGTTTGCACTATCTCCAATTTGATTCTGGACTTGACGCCGCCAGATGAAGAAGCCTAACGCTATGCGGGGCCAAACATGCGCTGCCGGCAGCACTGCCGGTGGCGCTTTCCTCATGCGCTTTCTCGACGCGGGCGGCGTACCGTGCCTCGCAAGCCCCGCCGCTACGTTTCTATCGCAAAATGCTTGCCCATGCTACACTGCAACCGGCGTGTGTGACTTCATGTTCGAATCGAGCCGTCGATAAAATTACTCCCCCTGGCCCTGTGCCCGGCGGCTGCGCCGCGAGGACCGGGGAAGATGAGGCCATCATCATATACGCTGAAGGAGCATCCAATGACTGACTATGAACCGACCTGGGAATCTTTGAAGGCTTACACGGTACCGGCGTGGTATCAAGACGCCAAGTTCGGGATCTTCATCCATTGGGGCGTCTACGCAGTCCCCGCCTTCGGTAACGAGTGGTACCCGCGCCGCATGTACTTGCAGGGGACGCCTGAGTTTGAGCATCATGTCAAGACCTACGGCCCGCACACCCAGTTTGGCTACAAAGACTTCATCCCGATGTTCAAGGCAGAGAACTATGATCCGGATGCCTGGGCGGAACTGTTCAAGAAATCCGGCGCCAGGTATATCGTGCCGGTGGCGGAGCATCACGATGGCTTTCCCATATACAATACCGCGCTTTCGGCCTGGTGTGCTTCTAAGATGGGGCCCAAACGCGACCTGATCGGTGACCTGGCGCGAGCGGCACGCAAGCAAGGATTAGTCTTTGGCGTATCGAGCCACCGTGCCGAACACTGGTGGTTTATGGACGGCGGGCGCAAATTCGACTCGGATGTACAAGACCCGCAGTACGACGGGCTGTACGGTCCGGCTGTGCCTTGCTCGCCCGATCATGACGCGCCGGCATGGAAAAGCAGGGATTGGACGCCGCGCCCGAATGCCAAGTTCCTCGATGACTGGTTGGCGCGTTGCTGTGAGCTGGTCGACCGGTATCAGCCGCAGGTTTTCTGGTTCGACTGGTGGATCGAACAGGTGGTCTTTGCGCCTTATCTGCAGAAGTTCGCCGCCTACTATTACAATCGCGGGCTGGAGTGGGGCCAAGGCGTTGTCATCAACTACAAACGTCAGGCCTTTCCTGAAGACACCGCCGTCTATGACATCGAGCGCGGCCAACTGGCAGGTATCAATTCGCGCTTCTGGCAGACCGACACCTCGGTTTCGAAGAATTCGTGGGGCTATGTGCAAAATCAGCAGTACAAAACGGCCACGCAGATCATCGGCGACATGGTGGATATCGTAAGTAAAAACGGCTGTTTGCTGCTCAACATCGGCCCGCGTCCCGACGGGACGATCCCAGAGCCGGAGCAGGACTTGCTTTTGGAAATCGGGCATTGGCTGGCGATCAACGGCGAGGCGATTTATGGGACGCGCCCGTGGAAAACCTTCGGTGAGGGTCCGACCAAAGTCATCGGAGGTGATTTTACCGACACCCGGCGCCCACCCTTCACCGGGGCAGACTTTCGGTTCACGACCCAAGGCGACACTTTATACGCGATCTGCCTCGACTGGCCGGGTGAAGAAGCCGCGATCAAATCACTTGGCCCGGCCAATGTCGAATCGGTCATTATGCTAGGCAGCGAGGCTGCGCTCGACTGGTCGCAAGATGAAAGAGGGCTAACGATCAAGACGCCGACCGGGAAACCCTGCGAACATGCCTACACGTTCAAGATCACGTTGAGAATGTAGCGCAAGGGAACCCTCGCCACATCGCCGGCTTTGCGTGCAGTGGCCGGCCACCATGTTCCACGTGCAAAATCCCTGAAACAAATGTACTATCAGACTTGACGAAAGGTTTGTGACGAGGGTATGATGAGCGAGAGTGCGATGTATTCCGGCGCGGTTCAGGCGGCGGCCACGGAAGCCCCTCTGGACCTGGGTCGGATCCCGCGCCACGTGGCGCAGCAGTGGATCGATGGTCTGAACATGGCGCTGAAGCGCGCGGTCGAGGCGCTGTACCAGCTCGAGGACGGCGAACTCGCCGCCGAGCCGCTGCCCGGTGAGGATGCGCCGCGCCTGATCCTGTTCTACGAGGCGGCGGAGGGCGGCGCGGGAGTGCTGCGCCGGCTGGTCGAGACGCCGGACGCGCTGCGCCGGGTCGCCATCGAAGCGCTGCGCATCTGCCACTACGATCCCGAAACCGGCGCGGACCTGGGGGGTGCGCCGGGCGCGCCGGAGCGCTGCGAGGCGGCGTGCTACGAGTGTCTGCTCAGCTACAGCAACCAGCGCGTGCACGACCAACTTGACCGGCACAAGGCGGCGGCGTGGCTGCGCGCGAACCTGCTGGACGGGGTGGTGTGCGCCGGCCCGACCGCTGCGCCGCGCGGCGAGCACGTGCAGCGCCTGTCCAACTTGTGCGAGTCGGACCTGGAGCGGGAGTGGCTGGCGTACCTCGACGCGCGCAACCTGCGCCTGCCGGACGACGCGCAGGTGTACGTCGAGCACTGCCAGACCCGCGCCGATTTCGTCTACCGCGACAAGGACACCGTGGTCTACATCGACGGGCCGCACCACGACGACGCGCACCAGCAAGCAGAGGACGCGCGGATCACGCGCTGCCTGCGCGACTTGGGCGTGACGGTGCTCCGGTTTGGCTACCGGCGTGCGACGTGGGACGCGATCATTGAAGGCAGCAAGCACATCTTTGGGGGTGAGGTATGAAGATTGAACGCTGCAGCTTTGACCGGCTTCCCCACCGGCCCGGCGATATCCTCGGTGCCATCAACGACGCGCGCACGGCCGGCCCGCCGGCCATCGCACAGCTGGCGATCCTGTGTTTGTGGCAAGCCGGCCAACAAGCGAACCCGCTGGAAAGCTACCCAGGCCCTGCCGGTACCAAGCCGTTGGAACACCTGGCGCTGACGCTGGAGGGTGGGGTATTGAGGGTAATCGAAGAAGAATCGGGCGACGTGCTGGCGAGCGTGCCTAACACTAATCACTTCTTTACCTACACCACTCATCTTCCTACCCGAGAGTATCCTAAACCCCACGACCCGCGCGAACGGGCCGGCACCGTAGCGCGCGAGGTTGCGGCGTCATGGGTAGAGGCTGCGCTTAATGAGATGAACGCCCTGCGTGCGCGCGGCCATCAGTGGTCCTTCTGCCGCCGGGCGATCCTGCATCTTTGGCAGCGCGGCGCGCGCGTGGATGACTTGCAACCGCTGATCGCTAAATATATCGACCCTAAAAGCTTTGATGGGGTTTTCACGAGCGCCTGGGATTTAACCTACAAAACCGAGGTTTTGGCCCGGGTAGGCAGGTGGGGCGAAGCGATTGAACTAATCGAGGCGCTGCCGTTGACCCAAGACCGCGCGGCGAGCGCATACCTCACTACGGCCAAGTGGTTCATGGCTACCGGGCGCCCTGACCTGGCACGCCCCATGTTGGAAAAGTCGGCGGACCGGCGCGACCGGCTCACCGAGCTAGACCTGGCCCAACTTGCGGAGGTCTGGGTCTATCTGGGTGAGGAGCCGTTAGGCCGGGAGCTGCACCCCAACCTGCAGGACGTTTGGCGCCGAACCGCCTGGGAGTCGGTGGTTGCCCTGAGCAAGTATTATCACCACGGCGCCACCGACCCTGCCGCGCTGCTGGCGCTGCTGGAAGGCACACGCGCCACCGAGCCGCCGAAGGCGCGTGCCGGGCGGCAATATGCCATCCTGGACCCGCTGCTCGCCATCGAAGCCGAGGACGCCGTCCGGCAAACGCTGGCATATCTGCAAGACTCGCTGTTGGCATGTCCGGTGTGGGGCAAGCGCGAACATCGTACCGACGGCGCCGTGCAGGTTTTGCTGCCCTACCTGGACACGTATCCCGATCTTATTCATGACTTTGCCGCCGGGTTGATGACCGGCACTGCCGGACACGTGGGCGATTTCTGGAACATCGTCTTTGTGGTCAGCGGCCTGCGCTGGTTGATCCACCGGTGGGCCGGCACAGCAGGCATCCGGCAGATCGTGGACACAGTACGCGCCTGGCAGACGAGTCTGGACTAAAAGATTGGCGAACGAAATGTGGGATGAGGTGATCGAAGGTGATGGATATATTTTGGGGAGGCAAAGCATGACCTACACCGTCGGCGCGCTGGTGCGCACCCGAGGCCGCGAATGGGTCGTTCTGCCCGGCTCGACCGGTGAACGGCTGCTCTTGCGCCCGCTCGGCGGCGCCGACGCCGAGATCGCCGGTATCCTCACCGCGCTGGAGCACGTCGAGCCGGCCACTTTCAGCCTGCCCGACCCGCAGCAGACCGGTGACCACCGCGCGGCCCGGCTGCTGCGCGATGCGGTGCGGCTGGGCTTCCGCTCCGGCGCCGGGCCGTTCCGCTCCTTCGCCCGGATCAACGTCGAGCCGCGCCCCTACCAGCTCGTGCCGCTCTTGATGGCGCTCAAACTCGACCCGGTGCGCCTGCTGATCGCCGACGACGTGGGCATCGGCAAGACGGTCGAGGCGCTCCTGATCGCGCGCGAACTGCTCGACCGGGGCGAGATTGCGGAGCTGTCGGTGCTGTGCCCGCCGCAGCTGGCCGAGCAGTGGCAGGCCGAACTCGCCGGGAAGTTCTACATCAACGCCGAGTTGGTGCTCTCCAGCACCGCCACCCGCCTGGAGCGCGGTCTGCGCCTGGGCGAGTCGCTCTTCGACCACTACCCGTTCACCGTGGTCTCGACCGATTTCATCAAGTCGGACCGGCGGCGCGCGGAGTACCTGCGCACCGCGCCGGCGCTGGTGATCGTCGATGAGGCACACACCGCCGCGCACACCCTCGACCGGCGCGGCGGCCGGCACCAGCGCCACGAACTGGTCAAGGGCCTGGCGCAGGACCCGGGCCGGCACCTGATCTTGGTCACGGCGACGCCGCACAGCGGCAAGGCAGAAGCATTCCGTTCGCTGTTGGCGTTTCTCAGGCCCGACTTCGCCGGTCTGCCCGAAGACCTCGGCGGCAAGGCGAATGAGAAACATCGCCGCGAGCTGGCGCGCCACTTCGTGCAGCGCCCCTGGCGGCGGAGCCGTCGGGGAACGTCGCGCCGCAGCAGGCGCGCGAGTTCGTCGGCTACGTGTTGGATGGCTACGCGGAGCGCCTCGCGCCGCACCTGGCGCAGGTCGCGCGCGACCGGGCGGCGGACCTGCTCGGCGCGCATGTGCGGGTGCGCGATGAGTCGAAACGGCGCGGCGTCACGTACAAGGTCGAGCCGCATCTGCCGCCGGATGTCTTGGGGATTTACGTGTTCTTGCCGGGAGGAGGCTTGTTTTAGACATCAGAAGTTATTCACGCGCGTCTGGATGAAAGTGAACAACCCACCTACGGGGATGTCGTATGATGATTGAGAAGTTGAACCGGTTGCGTGAAGCCGCAGAGCATAGAAATATCGATGAGTTTCTCGTTACAGCTCAAGAATTGTTGTTGAGTGTGCAAATACGCGCGGTTGTAGAGCTTGCACTTTCTCATGTAACGGCACATTTGCCCAAGTTTGAGGCTTATCATCCAGAAGTAAAATGGCCCCGCGATACGCTTGCCGTTATCTCGATGTGGGTTAAGGGCGAGTCTAACTCACAAATCCACACCCTGAAGATAGAGGAAGACTTTGAGACACCAGGAACCAATAATTTTTCAAATGCTGTGGAGCTTCTTTGGGAAGCTGTGTTTAAAGAACAAGAACCCAACCGCCGTGTTCATTCCGCATTGGATGCAATCGCCAGCGTGTTTATGGCCCAATTGGTTGAATATTGGGGTAACCGACATTTGGCCGAATGGCAGCGCTGGTATCAAGCAATAAAAGAATTTGAAATCTCCGGCACGGCGACGCCGCCGCTACTTGGACATGGACACTGGTACAACGAACCGGAAATTGTCGAACGTAGCAAGACAGCTTGGCACTCGCTGGTAAATGAAATCGAGCAGATTGTCAAAGAATTTGATGGAGATCACCTTAGCGTAGAGGGCTAACTATGGTCATCCGAACCCGCGACATCTTCACCACCGTGACCACCGAGGGCGCGCTGCTGCCGCCCGACCTCCTCCAGCACATCGCGGAGGGCAGCGGCGATCTGGAGGGCCTGACGCCGGAGTCGTACCACCTCTACGGCGAGCGGCTCAACGAGGCGACCAACTACGCCTGGAACCGGCTGCAAGGCGCCTGGCAGGCGTTCCAGCACGCGCGGACGCAGCTGGCCGGGGACGACGCCGGCGCCTCCGCGACGCGCGAGCGCTGGCTGCTGCCGCTCTTTAACCTGCTGGGCTACGGCCGGCTCGACGCCGCGCCGGCGGTCGAGATCGACGGCAAGAGCTACCCGGTCTCGCACCGGTGGCGCAGCGTGCCCATCCACCTGCTCGGCTGCAAGGTGGACCTGGACCGGCGCACGCCGGGCATCCCCGGCGCGGCGACCGGCAGCCCGCACAGCATCCTGCAGGTGTTCCTCAACCGCTCGGACGACCACCTGTGGGGCTTCCTCAGCAACGGGCTGCGGCTGCGCGTGCTGCGCGACAACATCAGCCTGATCCGGCCGGCCTACATCGAGTTCGACCTGGAAGCGATGATGGCGGGCGAGGTCTACGCCGACTTCGTGCTGCTGTACCTGCTGTGCCACCAGTCGCGCGTCGAGGCTGAGAACCCTGCCGAGTACTGGCTGGAGCGCTGGATGAAGGCGGCGCGCGACCAGGGCACCCGCGCGCTCGACCAACTGCGCGCCGCCTCGATCAAGCGCGGTCGTATCTTAAAAGGTTACTCGAAGAATCGCTTAAGTTTTGCCTACTTCAGAGAACGCATACACCGGGCAAATGTGCGCAGTAGTTGGCTACGTGCTGGACGAAGCCAAACGCTCAGCAGAGGCAGGTCGCCAATGGTTGCAATGACCAGCGCCGCGAACACAATCACCGCCGCAACGCCTATCGCGAGTCCCCAGGTATCGGCCGTGCTGAAGAGCACACGAACGTAGTGAGTGAATGTGAAGCTTCCGGCAGATTCGACGCGCAGAGTATAAGACATACTGGAAGCTGGACATACCGTCTGCGTTTCCTGTGTCTCGACCAATGTCTCGTTAAGATAAACCGCTGCTTGCGTATCAATTGACCAAGTAAGCGCTGCACACTGACCAGGCAGGATCAGGGCACGATCTGCCGAGAATCGAATCGATATAGGATCAGCAACATACCATGTACTACCCGGGAACCAGAGGAAGGCGACCAGGATAATAGTAGGGGTAAGACATAGCGTAAACAATGAGATGGTACGTTTCATTGACGGATCACAGCATAAAGTCGAGCACGGCGTCAATAAGGTAGCTGATTTCGGTCTCATTCATGTCCATAGCCTCATCGAAGTGGCACAAAGTAGTGCGTATACTCTACGCAAAATACACTCTCCCAACCACTTACTCCCAAGTTTATACCCACCAAGTAACCCTCTTCCGAAAAGACAGCACCACCAGAATCGCCCGGTTCAGTTCGGTCAAGAGCGCTAAAATGAATCCCTACGGGTTTAGTTTTATAGCCTTGGCGTCCCTCAAACAGTACTATACCTGCTTTTGCATCTACTTCCAAGTCGAAGAGATCGACGTTATGATTAAGATAAACATTGTTGTTTGCCATATTGTTTCCTGGTACATGGGCAACCCACACTCGATCACCAGAAAGAGGTGTCCAACTTGTATCTTCAACTACACTTGTACCCAAGTCCAACAGAGAGTGGTTGGTCCCAGTGGAGTCCATTTGCATTTTTTCGTTACTACTCAGGCGGAAGCCAGTGGAACAAAAGGACGACCAACTAAAGCATTATGAATGGCAGAGATGACGTGATGGCTGTG
>JAFGMM010000108.1 GCA_016927535.1 Anaerolineae bacterium | reverse complement strand
CCGAGATCCGCGGCCACCGCCGGACCTACATCGGCGCGCTGCCGGGCCGCATCCTGCAAACCATGCGCCGCGTGACGACCGTCAACCCGGTCTTTATGATGGACGAGATCGACAAGCTGGGGCTGGATTTCCGGGGCGACCCCGCCGCCGCCCTGTTGGAGGTGTTAGACCCGGAGCAAAACCACGAATACGGCGACCACTATCTCGACCTGCCCTACGACCTCTCGAAAGTGCTGTTCATCACCACCGCCAACCAGTCCGACTCCATCCCGGCGCCGCTGCTCGACCGCATGGAGGTGATCGAGTTCCCCGGCTATACCGAAGACGATAAACTCGCCATCGCCCGGCAGTTCTTGGTGCCGCGCCAGCTTGAGCAGCACGGCCTGGAGCGCAGCGGGTTAGCCTTCGACGATGAAACGCTGCTCGCCATCATGCACGACTACACCTACGAGGCCGGCGTCCGCAACCTGGAGCGCGAGATCGCCAACGTGTGCCGCAAGGTCGCGCGGCGAATCGCGGAGGGCAAAGCGGCGGCGCGCGTCACGCCCGGCAACCTGCACAAATACCTGGGGCCGCCCAAGCGCCTCCACCCGATGATCCTGGAGGAGGAGGACGAAATCGGCGTGGCGACCGGCGTGGCATGGTCGGTCAACGGCGGCAGCCTCATGGCGGTCGAGGTTTCGCTGATGCCGGGCAAAGGCAACTTACAGCTTACCGGGCACTTGGGCGACATCATGCGCGAGAGCGCGCAGGCCGCCATGAGCTACACGCGCGCCAACGCCGAGCGCTTCGGCGTCGCCGTGAAGGACTTCGAGACGCGCGACGTGCACATTCACGTGCCGGAGGGCGCCATACCCAAAGATGGCCCCAGCGCCGGGATTACGCTCTGCACCGCGCTGGTCTCGGCGTTCACCCGGCGCAAGGTGCGCCGCGCCGTCGCCATGACCGGCGAGATCACACTGCGGGGGCGGGTGCTGCCGGTCGGCGGCGTGCGTGAAAAGCTGCTCGCAGCGTACCGGGCCGGCGTCCGCACGATGATTCTGCCGCAGCGCAATGATAAAGACCTGGATGAAATCCCCGAAAGCATCTTAAACGACATGGAAATCATCCTGGTCGGCCACATGGAGCAGGTGCTCGACGTGGCGCTGCACGGCGGGCGCGCGCCGGGCGACTCGGTGACGCCGCGCCGGTCCGGGCGGCGGGCAGCGGGGACGCAGCCGCCGGCGCGGGTGTAGTTACAAACAACTGATGGAAGAGGTTTTCAACCCTGAGCAACACGTTTTCCGTTCGCCGAAGTTTCAAGGCGTCGTGCACGATGCTATCGCGTTTTTTGAAAGAACCCCCACCTATGCCCTGCCGCCGTCTCAGCGCTTTACAGGAGTGGGGGTTTACGCGCTGCATTACGTGGGTGACCATCGGTTGTACACCAAAATAGCCGATTTGAATCGGCAAACCTGTCTTCAACCCATCTATACCGGCAAGGCCGTACCGCCGGGATGGCGGACCGCACGGACACAGGAAGCCGAAACGCCCGCCCTGTATCAGCGCTTGCGAGAGCACACCAGGAGTATCGAGCAAGCGGCTGATCTACGGCCAGCCGACTTTCGCTATCGATTCATGATTCTTGGCGGCGCAGAAAGCGATCTGGTAGTGCCGGTAGAAGCCGAACTAATTAGACGATATAAGCCACTCTGGAATACCGTCGTCGATGGTTTCGGCAATCATGATCCCGGCGCCGGCCGTTACAACCAGGCGCGCTCAGAATGGGATATCGTACATCCCGGCAGACCGTGGGCAGAACGCTTGACGGGACCGTCATCCGATATTGGACATATCATCTCGAAGATAAAAGAAACTCTAGGCTGAGAGTCGCTTTCTAAGCACGACGACCGCTTCGTAAAGACGATGCGATTGCTTGGCTTTCGCCGCCCGCACATCCGACTGAATGATGCTGTTGCCGACACGAACGGCTCTTGGAATCTCGATATCGACCAACTCAAGCCCGGCGCGCTCGGCGATTTTACCGAAGTACTGGTCGGTGGGAATCAGAATGCCCTGCAAGATACTGTTGCCGACGACGACCAAGGCCACACCGCCGGCCTTGAGTACCTGGCGCAATCCCTGCGCAAACTGATAGCAGTCGTTGAAGTATGAAGCCGCATAGTTAGCCCACCCGCTGCCACCGTAGATGCCCTTCTCGGTATTGAGCGATCTGAGCACCTTGAGTTGATCTGTCAGAGCTGTTCCTGGCAGATCAAAGTCCAGGTCGATAGGAGAAAGATGGCGAACGGTCTGCCAGTATTTACCAAAATTCGCCGTTTCAAGCGGTTTCAAATCCTCAGGACCCTTGACGAATCCTAGCCAGTATAGCTGAGGGCGCGTGTTGCGGTTGTAGTGATAATTGTTCAGGTACGGAGGCGATGTCATAACCAAGTCAACCGACTCCGAAGACAGGTAATCCTCAAAAGCAAAAAAAGAATCGTTGATGACTCGTGCACTTGCATCGCTTCGCGCATTCGCCTGGAACCACGCAATATCCTGCGCCGCCTCCGAAAGTTTGTGCAGGATGGCCTCTCCGACCGGGAAGTTTTGAATCTCCGGTTTGCCCGCACTTACCCGGCGGCCCAGGCTGGGTTCATAAGAATAGTTCGAATACTGGATCATCGTCGATGCAAACGCCACCTTGAACAAATCTTGCAAACCAGGGTTTTGAATCGTGTCTATAAAATCCTGTAAGACCAAAACCTTTTGGAGCACTTGAGGGCTGAAAAATGCAGCGCGTGTTTTAAAGCCTTCAGGCGGCGTGCTCTTAGGCTCACCGCTCGCCGTGCTATAAAATTCATGAAACCTTTTCATTTCGCTTCGCAGTTCGTCCACGGCGACCCGGCGCGCGTCAACCTTGACACGGCAGGCCAGCGCTGCATAAGGATTGATCTCAAAACCTACTGCATCGTGCCCACACAACACCGCTTCAATCAGTGTAGTACCGACGCCGGCGAACGGATCAAGCACAACGCCGGGCCGACTCAAGTAGCGCGACAAAGCGTCGTGGACAAACTCGCTTGAGAAACCGGCAATCCACGGCACCCACCGATGGAGCGGCAGACTTTTGTTACTCGCCGAAGCAGGGTCGCTGAAAGTACTGCCGTTGTCGGGCGGCAGCGCCTCCGTCTCGAACAAATCTAGCTGCTCATAGCGCGGTAAACGCATCGGAACTTCTTTCGCTTCCCGTCAGGTGTAGGGATTTTACCACAACCTGCCAACCCAAACGGAGCGCGGCTTGTGACGCCGCGCTCCGGAATCTCTCTGGTCATTTTGCTAACGTTGTCGCTTAATACACGACATTCTCCTCGATGCCCTGCCACAGCAGCGCGTTTTGCAGCGTATCGCGCTCGATGGTCAGGTAAGCGCCGCCGCGCCCACCGCGCTGGTAAGGCAGCCACAGCGGGTCGTGCACGATGAACGTCCCATCGTCCTTGTAGCCGGTCACGACCAGCCAGTGCCAGCCCTGGTCCGGCCCGCTGAGCAGGTGGTCGGGGAACTCTAACTTGACATAATCGACCAGCACAATCGCCGGGCGGCCTTTGTCGATGACGGCGCGCAGGCGGTCCACCGAGTCGGTGTACAGCGCCTTGAGCGTGAGTGTGTAATGCGCGGCCAGCTCGCGCAGTTGAGTTGCGCTGGTGTACTTGGGTACGATCTTGTTCAGGTCGTCAACCGTAACACCGACGTCTACCTTGTCGTGGAACTTCAACACCATCAGCAGGCTGGCCTGCCCGCAGTCAAACGCGCCCGTCGAATCTCGGTCGATCTGCGAGACCCACGGCACCGACAGCAGCGGATACGGGTCGGTGGGGCGCAAATACCACGCCGCCGACCACCCATCGATGCGCTCCGGCGTGCGGAGGCGAACCCACTCGTCAGGTTTGCCGGCTTTGTCCATTGCGCCGGGATCGAGCGGGGTCAGACGCATGCCGGGGACGACGGTCGTCAGGTGGGCGTATTCCCGGCCCGCCCCCGCCCGCACCTTCAAGGGGACGGTCGGCGTGAGCGCCTGGCTCGACAGCTTGGCGGTCACGTACCAGGCCGCCGTCCAGCCCTCCGCGCCGTCCGGCGTGCGCACCGCGACCCATTCACCCGACCGGCCCAACTGGATCGCGTCGGCCTCGCGGAGCGCCAGGTCGTCGCCCGGTCTCACCAAGTCGATGACCGGGAAGCCGGCGCCCGGCCCTTGCCGCACATTGAGATGGGCAGTGGAAGTCAGGCGCAGCGCAGATTCGGCGGCGCGCAGCGCCAATGAGATGTACCAGGTCGCGCTCCAACCCTCTATGCCGTGCGGCGTGCGGACTTTGACCCAATCGCCGTTCTGGCCCAACGGCCTTTGAAAATCCCGGCTCAGCGCCAGGTGGTCATCGGGATATACGATGTCGATCACACTAAACTCGATGCCCGGTCCTTGCCGGACATTGAGCGCCGTGCTGGGCGTCAATACAACTTGTTGGCTCACTTTTCTCTCCTACAACTCTACCTTCAACCTCAAGCCAATTATAAATGCAAATGCTACGTTTGTGCCTAATGAAGATCAAGAGAGTCGGATAAACGTAGGAAGAAAGGAGAGCAACCGTCATTTATTCTAACACTAGCCTGACTTAATTTTAACACAACCCTAACATCTTGACTCGACACGGCAATTTCTGATATAGTAAAGGTGCAAGGGATCTTAAGAAATAAAAAGGCGAGATCGGGGGGACGAAACTCATAAAAGTACCAAAGTTGGCAAGCGGCGAAGATGCAAGACATTTAAAGCATCGATGAACCGTGAGCGGGTAGAAAGGCGAGATTGCCAAAGAGACCCGCGATTAGACAAAAGGAACCGCATTTCATTTGAAAGGTTCCGGAGTTGAAAGCCAACGAAGGGAATCGGCGATGAAAGTCACCGAAGATCGGAGTTTCAGCGAAACCCATTTAAAGCCTTCTAAATACCTTGAGGTCTCTTGCGTTTTTTGTTTTAAGGGCACGGCGCGCCGTGCCTTTATTGCTTATTTCGTTACTACTCAGGCGGAAGCCAGTGGAACAAAAGGACGACCAACTAAAGCATTATGAATGGCAGAGATGACGTGATGGCTGTG
>JAFGMM010000107.1 GCA_016927535.1 Anaerolineae bacterium | reverse complement strand
TGCCTTACCTCTCGTTTAGCAAGCTGCGCGAGTATGCCTGCCGCAGCCGAATCAACCTGTGCATCACGCGGCGCGCCCACGCCGGCGTCTACGCCTCGGCGTCGATGCGCCCGTTCGAGCTGGGCGCGCTGGGCGCGTGCATCGTCGCCAACCCGTATGAGGGCATCGAAGAATGGTTCGAGCCGGAGCGCGAGTTGATCGTCGTGCACAGCGAAGCCGAAGCGGTCGAGCGCTACCGGTGGCTGCTGAGCCACGACGCGGCGCGCGTGCAGATGGGCCAGGCGGCGCGGGCGCGCGTGCTGGCCGAGCACACCATGCGGCACCGGGCGGCGCAGTTGTGCGATATCGTGCGGGCGGTGCGCCGGTGACCGTGATCGAAGCGCTCGTCGCAATTGCCGGGCTGGCGCTGGCGCTGGCCTTCATGTACCCGTGGGCGCTGGTGGTTTTGCCGTCGCCGCGCTCGCCGGTGATGCTGGGGCTGACCACGCTGGCGCTCTCGGCCGGCGCGCTGACGCTGGGCATGTTCGCGCTGGCGTGGCTGGCGCCGGGGCTGTTGAAGCCGGGCGTGCTCCAGGGCGGCGCGCTGCTGACCTTTGCGCTGGGCGCGTGGTGGCTGCTGAAGGCGAAGATCGAACGCCCGCCCGGTCCCGGCGCGCTGCAACGGGCGATAATCGAAAGCCGGCGGCGCCCGGTGCGCGCGGCGGCGGCGGCGATCACGGTCGCTATCGGCGCGCTGGCGCTGTTCAACGCGGTGTACTGGCCCTTCAACCGGCAAGACTCTATCGTTATTTACGGCATGTTGGGCCGCTACATCTACTACAACCACGCCCTGCCTATCGACCTGGGCGGCGACGGCGTGTGGCACGAAGCCTATCCCATGCTGCTCCCGCTGGCGTACAGCTACGCGCACATGCTGGCCGGCGGCGTCAACGAGTACCTGGCGCGGCTGGTCCCGGCGCTGCTGAGCGTGGGCGTGCTCGGCGCGACCTACACGCTGGGGCGGGCGCTGTACGACACCGGCACGGGAATCGTTGCGGCGCTGCTGTTGGCGCTCACGCCGACCTATGCGGGCTGGGCGTCGGCAGGGTACGCGGATCTGCCGGCGGCGTTCTTCTTCACGCTGACGGCGTGGTTCGCCTGGCGTCACTACACGAAAGGCAGTGCGTGTGATGCCGTGCTCGCCGGGGTGATGGCCGGGCTGGCGGCGTGGACCAAGAACAGCGCACTGATCCTGGCGGGCGTGCTGCCGCTGTGGATGGTTTATGCGTGGGTTAGAAAGAAGAGGTTTTACCACGGAGACACAGAGAACACGGAGGGGAGAAGAGAAGGAAGGATAGATATAAAATTCCGCCACGGGGCGTACATGTTGGGCGCGATGGCGCTGGTGGCCGGGCCGTGGTACTTGCGGAACCTGGCGCTGTTCGGGTTCGTCATGCCGCCCACGGGATGGACCTGGGCCGCGCAGCGCACCCCGGCGAACCTGGCGCCTTTCCTCACACAGCCGGCAGCTTACTTCGTGCCGGGCGTGGTGTTTACCGCCGGGATCGGGTACGGCGCGTGGCGGGCGCTGCGCGGGCACAGCCAGGCGGCGCTCCTGTTGATTTTCGGCGCGCCGCTGTTCGCGGCGTGGTGGGTGCTGTTCTCTTACGAGATTCGCTTCCTGCTGCTAATCTTGCCGTTCGCGGCGGCGCTGGGCGGGGATATGCTCAATACCCTGTTGCAGCGCGCGCCGGTCTCGCGCCCTGCGACGGTCATCGCCATCGCCGCGCTGGTCGCGTTGGCGCTGCCGGCGGCGTTCGAGGCGGTGTCGTTCAAGGACGAAATCCTGCGCAATCCGCTGATGAGCGACGCCGAAAAGCACCATCTGCAAACCGGCCCGGCTTACGAAGTCGCCGCCTTCATCGACGCGGCGCTGCCGCCCGGCGCGCACGTGATGACGACGCTGCTCTACCTGCCGTATTACGTCAGTCCCGACAAACGCATCGACTATAACACGTGGGAGACGAGCGCGGAGTATTGGGCGCTGCGCCCGGAGGACGCCCTGCCCGGCGGCGTGGCGGCGGAACTGCTGGCCGATATCGACGGCGCGCGGGTCTACCGCATCTTGGGCAACGAATAATCATCACCACGGAGACACAGAGGACGCAGGACGCAGAGATGATTTTAAAGAGTCTCTGTGCTCCCTGTGTCTCTGCGGTGAAATCCTTCTCTACTTCTTCACCCAAAAGCTCCCGATGCCGAGCGCATCCATGCGGGTACGCGCGAAGCAGTCGATAGCTTCCTCCGGCTTGCAGACAATCGGCTCGTTCTCGTTGAAACTGGTATTGAGCACCATCGGCACGCCGGTCGCCTGCCGGAAAGCATCGATCAAATCCCAGTAGAGCGGGCTGTACTCGCGGTGGACGGTCTGCAAGCGCCCGGTGCCGTCCACGTGCGTAATGGCGGGCACTTCGGCCTGCTTCGCCGGCAGAACGCCGTAGACCTTAATCATGAACGGCTCCGGGTAGGTCTGGTCGAAGTAGTCGCCCACGTACTCGTTGAGGACGGAAGGCGCGAAGGGCCGGAACGCCTCGCGGTGCTTGATGCGCGCGTTGAGGATATCTTTCATGTCGGTGCGGCGTGGGTCGGCGACGATGCTGCGATTGCCGAGCGCGCGCGGCCCCCACTCTAAACGCCCCTGGAACCAGCCGAGCACGTCCCCCGCCGCGACGACGGCGGCAGCCCGCTGCACCAATTCCGCGCCGCTCAGTTCTTCGTATGCCAGGCCGGCTCCGTCCAGCGCAGCTTTAATCACGGCGTCGCCGTACTCCGGCCCGGTATAGGCGTGCTCCATCACGAAGCGGCGCGGCTGCCCCAGGATTACGTTGTACACATAGTACGCCGCGCCGAGCGCGTTTCCGGCGTCGCCGGCGGCGGGCTGGACAAAGATATCCTCAAAGCCGGTTTCGGGCAGCACCTTGCCGTTAAACGAACTGTTCAGCGCCACGCCGCCCGCCATGCAGAGCACCTTCTGCCCGGTCTCGCGCTGCAACTTGCGCACGACGGCAAACTCGGCCTCTTCGAGCACCGCTTGCAGCGACGCGGCAACGTCCTCGTGGTGCCCGGTGATCTCGGTGCGCGGTCGGCGCGGCTCGCCAAAAAGCTTCACCAGCCGGTCGCTGTAGAGGGCGCCCAGGGTCGGCGCGCCGTCGTCCCAGCTCATGCCCGCGCCCTCGGTATGGACGACAAAGTAATCGAGGTTCAGTTCAAACGTACCGTCGCGCTGGATGCGCACGATATCGCGCATCTCGTCCATGTAGACCGGCTCGCCGTAGGGCGCCAGGCCCATCACCTTGCCCTCGTCGCCGTACTTGGGGAAGCCCAACCACTGCGCGAGCGCGGTGTAGACATAGCCCAACGAGTGCGGGAAATTGATCTCGCCGTGCACATCCAGGGTATTCCCCTCGCCGGTGGCCCACATAGTGCTGACGAAATCGCCCATGCCGTCCACCGAGAGGACCGCCGCCGACTCGAACGGCGACACCAGGAACGCCGCCGCCAGGTGCGCGCGGTGGTGCTCGACATTGTGGAACTTCGCGCGGCGCATCCCGGCGAGGTCGAGGCCCAGGCGCGCGCAGAACTCATCTTTGAAGCTGTGCGAACGGCCCATGTGCTGCAAGCGGTCCCTGATGAAGCTGAAGTCGGGGCGGTGGCGCAGGCCAAACATGACCTTTTGCATCAGGTTGGCGCTGGGGTCGCTGGCGAGCGCGACGTGATCCAGGTCGTAGGCAGTGATGCCGGCGGCGGCGAGGCAGTATTGGATCGCCTGCACCGGGAAGCCGGCCCAATACTTCACGCGCGTGAAGCGCTCTTCTTCGACGGCGGCGACGAGCCGACCGTCTTCGATCAAGCATGCCGAAGCGCCGCCGTGGTAAGCGTTCAACCCCAAGATGTACATAGACATAGATAGTGTCCCTCTCACGATATCTCCGGGCAAACGCCCCAATAGTATCGCAAGCCGGCGCAAGTGACCAAAAGCGGGAAGGTCATGGTATCATAAGAATCAGTTAACAAGCTGGAGAGGATGCCGATGGTTGCAGTACCGCGCGAAGAAGACAAACAAGAAACCCGCCGGCCCCCGCTGTCGCAGTACGATATGACCTACCACGATATCGCCGCGCTGCCCGATTTCATCACGTGCTACGAAATCTGGGAAGGAGAACTGGTTATGAATCCCGCACCTTCGATCAATCATCAAGAGATCAGTGCTAAGTTGATGCTTGCGTTTGGTGCGCATGATCCAGAGCGAAGCCGTGGCCGCTATTTTCATGCACCAATTGATGTCGTTCTGCGCGAAGATATCACCGTGCAACCCGACATTGTTTACGTGAGCAGGAAGCGGGACGATATCATCAAAGGGCAACACATCCTCGGCGCGCCGGACCTGTGCATCGAGATTCTGTCGCCGCGCACCGTGGACGACGACCTGAACCGCAAGCGCAGATACTACCGGGAGAACGGCGTCCGCGAGTACTGGATCGTCAACCCCTTCGCGCACACCGTCACC
>JAFGMM010000106.1 GCA_016927535.1 Anaerolineae bacterium | reverse complement strand
GGCGAGTTCAACGCCGGCAAATCCTCGTTCATCAACGCCTTGCTGGGCGATAATCTGCTGGAGACCGGCGCAACGCCCACCACCGAAGCCATCGAACTGGTGCGCTACGGCAAGCCCAAATCTGACGCGCCGGCCCAGATCGGCGACTACCTGCGCGAATGGCGTCACCCCAACACCGGCAGCCCCGGCATCGCCATCGTCGATACGCCCGGCACCGGCTCGGTGTTCCGGCAGCACGAGGCGGTCGCCAAGCAATTCCTTCACCGCGCCGACCTGGTGGTCTTCGTGCTCTCGGCCAAGCGCGCCTTCGCCGAAACCGAGCGCCTGTATTTAGAACTGGCGCAGGGCTACGGCAAAAAGATCATCATGCTGGTCAACCAAATCGACCTGCTCGAAGAACGCGAGCTTAAAGAGGTCGAGGCGTTTGTGCGCACCCAGGCCAAAGAACTGCTGCACCTGGAGCCGCCGCTGTTCCTGATATCGGCTAAAGAGGCGCTCAGCCCGGACGCCAAGCGCCGCCAGCGCAGCGGCATGAGCGAGATTCGCAATTATTTGAACCGCATCTTTATGAAGGTGCCGCCGGCTCAGCAGAAGCTGCTGGCTCAACTGGACCTGGCCGAACGGCTGGCGGGCAAGGCGCGCACGACCATGCACGCCCGGCTGCGGCTGGTCGGCGATGACGAAGCGCAGGCCGAACAAATCCGCATGGAACTTGAGGCGCACGCCGGGCAGATCAACGAGCGGCGCGACGACGCCCAGGCCGAACTCGCGCGCACCTTCGGCAATCTGCGCGCGCGCGGCGAGGACTTCATCAACGAAAACCTGCGGCTCACCAAACTCGGCCAGGCGCTCGACCGCGAACGCCTGCGCGCAAAGTTCGAGGCGGAGGTAGTAGGCCGGGCGGTCGATTCCATCGCCGCGATTTCGAACACTTACGTCAACGCGCTGGTGGACGGCAGCCGCATCTACTGGCGCGGCGTGCTGGAACGGCTCAACAAGCTTGATGCGCTGGTGCGCGCCGAGGTCGGTGTGGTCGATGCGAACACCTACGCCGACCAGCGCGCCGTGCTGCAAGAGGCCATCTACACCGCCGAGGAACGGCTGCGCGCGTATTCCGATCCTGTGACCGTCGAGCTGATCCGCGAACAGTTCCGGGGAAACGTGGTCCGGCTGGGCGCGAGCACGACCGTCGCGCTGGGCGGCGCGGTGGCAGTCCTCGTCAACCTGGCAGCCGCCCTCATACCGGGCGGCGCGGTGGCGGCTCCCGTTGCGATTATCCTGGGCCTGCCGGCCGCCATCGGCGGCGGCGCCATCGCGGCGATCTATTGGCGCCGGATGACCAACGACGCCAAGCAGCGGCTCAACGAGCAGATCGACGAAATCGAAGCAACCTACAAGCGCACTCTCAACGACCTGACGGAGCGCGAGCGGTCGCGGCTGCTGCAATACGGCCAGCAGGTGCTCGCGCCGGTGGTAAGCCAGCTCCGGGTACTATCGGAGCGCTACCACCAGCAGGACGCCAAGCTACAGGCTTTCCAGGACGAAATCGCGCGGCTGCGCGCCGAAGTCGAGAAGGCTTAGCGCGGCGTCAGTGTATCAACTCAAACCGCTCGGCGACGACCTGGACTTCGGGGCGGTTGTCCTCAATCCACTGCACGACCCTTTGTAGGGTGCGGTCGGCGTGGCCGTTGGCCGTGCTGATTACCGCTACGGCAATCGCCGCCGACTGCCACACGTCATGCAAATCTACCTCGGCAGCGGAGACGTTGAATTCGCGGTGCAGGCGCGCCAGCAGCGGCTTGAGAATACCGCGCTTCTCCTTAAGCGAGTGGCACCCCGGTATATCCAGTTCGATGGTACACACGCCGATAACCATTTGCCTGTCCATGTCACTTAAACGGGTCCGAAACCCGCACGCCCGCTATTCCCACAATGCCCCGATCTGCACCGACAGCCGGTATGCGCCGCCGCTGCCATCGCCGAAGCTGCGCGCCACCACGGTATACTTGCCGGTCACCGGCAGCCGGATCGCCAAACGCGCGTTGATCTGGAAGTAGTCGGCGTCGTCGTTCTCGAACAGCAGCGTACCGCTGGGGCCGTAAAGCTCCAGGTAGGGATCGAGCACAGGTGCGCTACCGCCGCCCGGCGCGGTGAGGTCGATCACCAGCGGCATCCCGCCGGCGCCCTCAAACGTGTAGCTGTAACGCGCACCGGCCGGCAGCACGCCCTCGACCGTCTGCCCGATGACGAGCGTCCCCTGTGAAACAACCCCCGGCGCCGGCGTGAGCGTCGGCGCTGAGGTCGGCGCTCGTTCGGCGGCCGGCGCCGGCGAGGCGGTCACAGCCGCCGGCACATGCAGCGGCGTCGGCGTCGGCTGGCCTTCGAGCGTGGCCGGCAAGCGCCCGATCAGCACGGTGTACGCGCCGACGCTCTGCCGGAGCGCGCCCACTTCCAGGTAGTAAGCGCCGTCGGACGGCGCGCTGAACTGGCGAATCAGCACGTTCTGGCTGGAGGCCGGGTTGTCGTCCAGCGCGACGAGCGCACCGTCCGGACTCACCAGGCGCAGACGGGGCATCAAGCCGGCGCCGGGGCCGGCGTTCGCAGCGATGAAAATCGTATCGCCGTAGACCAGTGGCACAGCCCACCACTGCACAGGCACGTCGAGCGTCAATTCGCCCTGCGCGGTGCCGCCAACCGCGAGGGCGCCCTGGCTCTGCGCAGCCAGCGCCGCCACGTCGAACGGCGCATCCTGTGCGGCAGCAGCCCAACACCCGGCCAATACCAGCGCCACCAGCGCCGCGCTGCGCCAAGCCATACTAGAGTACTGATGACAAGCAAATCTGCGCATGATACGATGCATGGCATCAATATATACTTATTTTTCGAGGAGTTTTCAACATGTTGTATCTGCCGCGTGAAGAGGGTCAGGGTCTCGTTGAATACGCGCTTATC
>JAFGMM010000017.1 GCA_016927535.1 Anaerolineae bacterium | reverse complement strand
GTGGTGACATATTGACTGATGACTTGGTTTACCTCACCCCCTAGCCCCCTCTCCATGTCATGGAGAGGGGGGACCGGAGCCGCCGAATCGCGGTCTTCTCCCCCTCGCCACCCTGTGGAGAGGGGGCCGGGGGGTGAGGTATCAATCACAGAGTCGCCGCTACCCTGTGACCTATGACGTAAGGAGCGCGTGCAATGGAGACTCCCTATGACGGCAAGATTGCGGTTTGGCACTGGCAGGGCCGGGCGGTGAGCGAGCGCACCATCGACGAGGTGATTGCAACGCTCAAGGGCTGGGCGCCAAAGGTGACCGCCGTGTTTGCCAAGACCAGCGACGGCACCATGTGGCAGGGCGAATACTGGGACGCCGATAACAAACCTGACCTGGCGATCACCGGACCCGACTCAATCGCCCGGTGGGTGACCAAACTCGAAGCGAACGGGTTGGAGTTTCACGCCTGGTGTGTGCCGAAGGGCCGCACCGACACCCTGGAACAGGAAGCCCGGCTGATTATCCAGGCGTGCCAGGTGTCGGGCGTCAAGTCGATGATCCTGGATATCGAGCCATACGAGTATTTTTGGTCCGGCCCGAAGGAAAACATCCGTAAGCTGATGGAGATGATCCGGCGCGAGGTGCCGGGGCGCTTCCACATCGCCATGTCGATGGACCCGCGCCCACAGCACAAAGCGTCGATCTATCCCGAAGAGTGGGAGCCGTTCGTTGACAGCATCCATCCGCAGACCTACTGGCGCACCTTCCAGCGCCCGGTCGATGAGGTGATGCACGAAGCTTACCAGACCTGGCAGGGCTTCGGCTCGCTGGTGGGGCGCACGATTCCCATCGTCCCATCGCTGCAAGGCACCGGCGTCCCTGACGATATCACGGCGGCGGCGCGCATCGCGGTGCAGGACTACGGATCGAGAGGACTTTCCTATTGGCGCTTCGGCGTCATCGGACCGTCGCAGTATCCGACCATCAACGAGTCGCTGGATGTCGAAGCGCCCGTACCGCCCAACGGCGACACGGGCATCGGCGTGACCATCATGGTCAAGCCGGAAGACGCCGCTTTTGCCGACGGCATTCACTCCAACCGCCCGGAGGATGAAGCCTGGCTGGTGTTCCGGGGCAAGTACGGCTGGCTGGTGAAGTATTCCGACACCGAGCCGCTGCGCAGCGAGGTGTGGGCGCGCTGGGACCCGCGCCTGCCCGAACCGGGCCGCTACGAGGTGTCGGTGTTTGTGCCGCGCATCCACGCCACCACACAGCGCGCGCGCTACAAGCTGCATGGCGTGGTGGGCGTGCCGGGCGAGAAGCTTATCGAGGTCAACCAGAACCAGTACTATGACCAGTGGGTATCGCTGGGCGTCTTCGAGTTCGACCCCATCGCCAACCCGGCCTCCGGTGTGATCTTCCTCAATGACCTGACCGGCGAGAGCGGCAAGCAAATTGCCTTCGATGCGATCCGCTGGCGGCAGATCGTGGGTGAGGGCGGCGGCGAGTTCGTCGCGGACGGCTACGACCCGCCCATCGGCACCGCCGCCGAGCGGGCCAGCGCGCAGGTCTGGCCGGGGCACTGGATCGACGCGACCGGCTTCGCGGTGCGCTACCGCATCGGCACACCGGGCGAGGCGTACCATACCGGCGTCGATATGAACCTGAACGACCCGTACTGGGACGCCGACGCGCACTCGCCGGTCTGCGCCGCCGCCAGCGGCGAGGTGACCTTCGCCGGAAATATCAGCGGGTGGGGCAACGTGATTATTATCCGGCACGACCCGCTAGCCTCAACCGGTCAGGTGATATATGGGCGCTACTCGCACGTGGAAAACATCCAGATTCAGAAGGGTATGCGCGTGCAGCGCGGCGAGCAGATCGCCAGCGTGGGCAACGCCGAGGGGTTGTATCCCTACCACCTACATTTCGATCTTTCGCCGACCGACATTCTAGAGAGTCAGCCGGGGCATTGGCCGCGTTTGGACTTGGAAGCGCTACGCGCGCACTACGTGGACCCGCGCGCGTTTATCTTGAACAATCGCCCGCAGCGGTGACGTTTTTCACCTCACCCCCCGGCCCCCAATACTTTTCGGTTAAGCCCCCCTATCCCCGACCCTTTCCCCCACAAGGGGGGAAAGGGGGCCGGAGTGCGCTCCGAAAGTCCCCTCGCCCCTTGTGGGAGAGGGGATTTAGGGGAGAGGGGAAAATCAAAACAAACCCCAGCTTGCCGCCGCACCGCCGTCTTCCATGAACTCCGGGCGCCAAATCTCGCCGCCCAGTTCGATGGTGGTAGGCCGGCCCAGCGCGCCCTGTGCGGCCAAGCGCGCTTGCTCCAGCAGATGCGGCCCATACGGGCAGAACGGCGTTGTAAGAATCATCACGACGTGCCCTTTGTCCGGCTCGACCTGGATGTCGCGGATCAACCCCAGCGCCACTACGTCCATGCCGATTTCGGGATCGACTACCTCGCGCAGCGCTTCGCGCGCCTCCTCGACCAACTGCTCGACGCTTTTGTCATCGGCCATGTGCTCACTGCCTCCCTCGCTGTTTTTCTAGAGTCTAGTGTATCAGAAAGTAGCATGACCGGGAAAAGAAGCCAATTTTTATAGTCTTTATAAGAAATATTGTCGCCGCCGGGAGATCGTGTTATAATCCACACAGTTTAGATAAAATTCATCCAAAGTGAACCGGTTTGGTTCAAATTGGGGACCGAGACGAAATCTTCAGGAGGCAGCATGGGCGCTGTGTTAGAAATCTGCGATCTTCACGCCGGCGTGAACGGTACGCCAATCCTCAAGGGCGTCAACCTTACGGTCAGACAGGGCGAGGTCCACGCACTAATGGGGCCGAACGGGTCGGGCAAGAGCACGCTATCCTTTGTGCTGACCGGTCACCCGGTTTACGAAGTGGCGTCGGGCGATATTCTCTTCAACGGTGAAAGCATCCTGGACCTGGAGCCGGACGAGCGCTCGCACCTGGGGCTGTTCATGGCATTTCAGTACCCGGTTTCGATCCCCGGCGTGACCGTGGCGAATTTCCTGCGCACTGCGCTTAACGCCCATCGCAAGGCCAAAGACCCCAGCGACAAAGGGGTTTCGATCCCGGAGTTCCGCCGCTTGATGCTGGACCGGATGAAGTTTTTGCAGATGGACCCCAGCTTTGCCGGGCGCTACCTGAACGATGGGTTCTCCGGCGGCGAGAAGAAGCGCGCCGAGATTCTGCAAATGGCGGTGCTTCAGCCCAAGATTGCCGTGATGGACGAGACCGACTCCGGCCTGGATATCGACGCGGTGCGCATCGTGGCCGAGGGCGTTAACAAGCTGGTCGGCCCGGAGATGGGTGTGCTGGTCATCACCCACTACCAGCGCATCTTGAACTACATCCCGCCCCAGTTCGTGCACGTGATGTACGACGGTCGCATCGTCGAATCGGGCGGGCCGGAGCTGGCCCTTAAGCTGGAAGACGAGGGCTACGCGCCCTATGAAGAGAAGTATGGCAAGGTCGTAACCGCTCCGTAAGGGATAGAGATCAAAACAATCATTCGTCGTTAGACCGAAGGAGCATAGTACAAACAATGTCGGCAGAGAACGCAGAACTGCTTACGCTGCAAGATCGTTATGAACAAAAATACGGGTTCCGTGATCCCGAAAACTACGTCTTCAAGAGCCGCAAAGGGCTGAGCCGCGCGATCGTCGAGGAAATCTCGCTCATGAAGGGCGAGCCGGAATGGATGCTCGAAAAGCGCCTGCAAGGCTACGAGCACTTCATCGCGCGCCCTATGCCCAACTGGGGGCCAGACCTGAGCGTCCTCGACTTCAACGACATTTATTACTTCGTGCGCGCCACCGAGGGCGAGGGGCGCAGTTGGGACGAGGTGCCCGACGACATCAAGCGCACCTTCGACCGCCTGGGCATCCCCGAAGCCGAGCAGAAGTTCCTGGCCGGCGTGGGCGCGCAGTACGAGTCGGAGATGGTATACCACAAGGTTAGAGAAGACCTTGAGAAGCAGGGCGTGGTCTTCTTGGGAATTGAAGAAGGGCTGCGCCAGCATCCCGACCTGTTCCGGGAATACTTCGGCACCATCATCCCCTACAACGACAACAAGTTCGCGGCGCTCAACACCGCCGTGTGGAGCGGCGGCTCGTTCGTGTACGTGCCGCCGGGCGTGGAGGTGCAGATGCCGCTGCAAGCGTACTTCCGCATCAACACCGCCAACATGGGCCAGTTCGAGCGCTCGCTTATCATCGTCGATAAGGGCGCGAAGGTGCACTATGTAGAGGGCTGCACCGCCCCGGTTTACAGCACGCACAGTCTGCACTCCGGCGTGATCGAGATCATCGTCAAGGAGGGCGCCGACTGCCGTTATACCACCATCCAGAACTGGGCGAACAACGTCTATAACCTGGTGACGCAGCGCGCGCGCGTCTATCGCAACGCGAAGATGGCCTGGGTAGACGGCAACCTCGGCTCGCGCCTGACGATGAAATACCCGTCGGTCTACCTGATGGAGGAAGGCGCGCACGGCGAGATTCTCTCGGTGGCGTTCGCGCGCCACGGCCAAAACCAGGACGCCGGCGGTAAGGCGCTTCACTTAGCGCCGAACACCTCCAGCCAGATCATCAGCAAGTCGATCAGTATGGAGGATGGGCGGTCGAGCTATCGCGGGCTGGTGCATGTGGCGCCCGGCGCGACCGACAGCCGCAGCAATGTCGTGTGCGACGCGCTGCTGCTGCACGAGCACAGCAAGACCGATACTTACCCGTACATCGAGATCAACGATAACGATGTGCTCATCGGCCACGAGGCCAGCGTGACGAAGGTCAGCGAAGAGCAGCTTTTCTACCTGCAAAGTCGCGGGCTTTCGGAGGACGAAGCCAACCTGATGATCGTCAACGGGTTCATCGAGCCGTTCGTGAAAGAGCTGCCGATGGAGTACGCCGTCGAGTTGAACCGCCTGGTCGCCCTCCAGATGGAAGGGTCGGTCGGGTAAGAGATGCTGTTGGCGAATTTGCTCCCCCTCACCCCTGGCCCCTCTCCCACGTTGGGGAGAGGGGAAAGACGCACACTTCGGCGCGATTCTGGCTCCCTTTCCCCCCTTGTGGGGGAAAGGGTTGGGGATAGAGGGAATTCACCGACAGCGCCGGTAAGAGGATGCAAGCATGAAAGATTAACCACGAATAACACGAATAACACGAATAAACGCGAATTAAGAATCTTCATTCGCGCGATTAGTGTTATTCGCGGTTCAAATCTTATTTTTAGGAGAGATGACATTGGCCCGTCGAGTAGTACGTAGAAGCAAAGAAGCGCTGGCCGCCGGCCCTCAGGTGCCTTACAGCCGCGCCGAGGTTGAGGCGCTGAGCGCGCAGAAAGGCGAGCCGGCCTGGATGGCTGAAAAACGCCTCGCCGCCTGGGACGCCTTCGAGGCGCTGCCCTGGCCCGACCCCACCCGCGACGAACCGTGGCGCCGCACCGACTACCGCCATATGCGCTGGCATGAAGCGACGCCGCGCCGCAGCGTCAACGGCGTAGTGTTGGACGATATCCCCGAATTTCACCGGGCGCCGCTCATCGGCGAGACACAGGGCGGCATGGTTGCGCAGGTCGGCGACGCGACCGTATCGCGTGATATCGCGGGCGAACTGGCAAAGGCCGGGGTCATCTTCACCGACCTGGACACTGCGGTGCGCGAGCACGGCGACCTGGTGCGCGAGCACTTCATGACGCGCGCCGTCCTGCCGGACGAGGACAAGTTCACGGCGCTGCACGCGGCGCTTTGGACGCACGGCGTATTCCTGTACGTGCCGCGCGGCGTGCAGGTGGCGCTCCCGCCGCACAGCGTGATGTGGGCGCCGCTGCCCGGCGCGACGCTGGGGCACGTGCTGGTCGTGGTGGACGAAGGCGCCGAGGTGACCTACCTGCACGAGTACGCCTCGCCGGACGTGAGCGAACAGGCGCTTTACGTGGGCGCGACCGAGCTGATCGTCAAGGACAACGCCGGCCTTAAATTCGTCTCACTGCAAGAGTGGGGCAATAATACGTATGGGTTCACACACCAGCGTGCCCGCGTCGGCAGAGACGCCCGGCTCGATTGGGTGGTGGGCGCGACCGGCGGCCATTTTACGAAAGATGTCTTAGAAATCGAACTCGACGGGCGCGGTTCGTGGACGCGCATGTCCGGCTACTACTTCGCCGAGAAAAACCAGTTCTTCGACCTGGACACGCACCAGAGTCACAACGCGCCTAACGCCACCAGCGACGTGCTCTTTAAGGGCGCGCTGAAGGACGCGAGCCGCACGGTCTGGCAGGGGATGATCGTGGTGCAGCCGGACGCGCAAAAGACCGATGGCTTCCAGGCCAACCGCAACCTGATGCTCTCCAAGACGGCGCGCGCCGACAGCATCCCCGGCCTGGAGATCAAGGCGAACGACGTGCGCTGCACGCACGCAGCGGCGCTCAGCCGCATCGAGGAAGAGCCGGTCTTTTACCTGATGGCGCGCGGCGTCTCGCGTGCGATGGCGGAGCGGCTGCTGATCGAGGGTTTCTTCATGCCGATCCTGGACCGCATCCCCTTCGAGCGGGTGCGCGAGCGTCTGTTGGGCACCATCGACAAGAAGATGGAGGACCTCATCGGTACGGTGGAGTTCCGGCGCTCGCCGCGCACGTAAGTATCAACCCAAAGTAACCGGAGAGAGTGTAATCGTGACAATTCGTGAAATCATCACCCCGGAGAATCCGATCTTGCGCAAGAAGGCGCGCAAGGTGACCAACTTCAACGATCCCAGGCTGCAAGCGCTGGCCGACGATATGGTAGAGACCTTGCACGATGCGCCGGGCGTGGGTCTGGCTGCGCCGCAGGTCGCCGAGAGCGTGCGCCTGATCGTGGTGCACATGCCCGGCGGAACCGAAGAAGACCGCGAGGTCTATGGCGAAGGCGCCGGCGAACTGTACGTCGTCGTCAACCCGGAAATCGTGAAGGCCTCGCGCGAGACGGTCGATGGCACCGAGGGCTGTCTTTCGGTCCCCGGCTACCTGGGCACGGTGAGCCGCTGCGAGATGGTGAAGATCCGAGGGCAAGACCGGCACGGGCAAGACTTCCGGCTCAAAGCGACCGGCTGGCTGGCGCGCGTCTTCCAACACGAGATCGACCATTTAGACGGCGTGCTGTTCATCGACAAGGCGAGCAAAGTGTGGGAAGTGCGCCCCGACGAAGAGCCTGACGGGCCGGAGGCGGCGGAAGCCATCGCCGCGCTGGAGAGGGCCGCCAGGCTAGGGGACTGATACCGCGCTGAATTCAGGCCAAGCGCCGTCCTCGAACTCGGCGATAGTTTGGGCTTGCTTGCCGGGCTGCGCAAACTTTAGATACGTCGGTTTCCCCCACGAATCGAGAACGTGGCTTTGGGTCATGTAAACGTAGGTGTTGGCATCGACCCAGGTAAACGCCACGTATGCCGGTTCGCCGGGAAAGCGCTGCGGTTCCTCGCCTGGCGCTACCTGCCACATAATCCCGCTGTATTCGACATCCTCCCGGTAAATGAGATCGCCGCCCGGCGTCCAATCTATCGGAACCAGCCCGCCGATGGTTCCCTCTTCGAGGCACATGGCATCGCCCGTGCCGACTGCTGCGACGCAAAGCGCCATTCGATCTTCGCCTAAGGACCCCACGCGCTTCATGTAAGCAAAGCGTTCACCGTCCGGCGACCAGAACGCCCGGTTATTCAAGATGCTGAAGTAGTCCGCTGGCGCTTCGCCGATCTTTTCGGCGCTGCCGTCGAGCGTGATTTCCCACAGCGCAACCGGCGGCGCGTCTTCCAGCGCGTAAACCGCGTCGGGGTCCGGGACGGCCACGCGGAGCGCCGCGCCGCCGGGAAGCCAGTGCGGTACAAGGTAGAAGGCGTATTGGCTGCCGGTGCTGATGGCGGGATAGCTAAAGATATTGACCCGATTCCCACCCATTGGATCGACGATGCTGATCGCGCCCGGACGGTCTGCGTCGCCGTAGACGCCGGGCGTCACGAGCGCGATGTGCTCACCGTCCGGCGCGAGCACGAACTGACCGCCCGCGCCGGACGCGAGCAGTTGAGTAACGTTGTCCGTGTCTTCGCCGGCATCGACGCGCCAGAGGTCGTCGGCGTATTCGACGCCGACCATCTCGCCTTCGCTCATAACTTGAGTGTTGAAATATAAAACGTCGCCGGTCAGCCAGGCGACTTGGTGCACGCGGTGTAGCGCGTCCAGTTCGGCAACCATGCGCGCGGCGCGGCCCGCCGCCATCCACAGCGCATCCGTGCTCGCATAGGCGATGCGCCCGCCGCCCGGCGCGAGCGCCACTTTGTAAATGTCGCCCTCTGCAATGCGCTGCGTTTCGCCGGCATGCCAGAGCCACAGCGCGCCGTCGTAGATATAAGCCACGGCGGGCGTGCCGCCGTCCTGCGCGCGCGCGCCCGCCCCGCCGAACAGCACGATCAGAATCACCCCGGCGAACCCGACCGCGCAGCACACAAAGACCCTCCTCCCAAATCTCTCCATGTCCTCTGCGCCTCTGCGGTGAATTCTTATTCTCATGCGTCTAGTACAGCGCGGCGGAAGTAAGCCGCCGGTTTTCCCCTCACCCCCTGGCCCCCTCTCCCACAAGGGGAGAGGGGGAATCAGAGC
>JAFGMM010000016.1 GCA_016927535.1 Anaerolineae bacterium | reverse complement strand
GCTCTGATTCCCCCTCTCCCCTTGTGGGAGAGGGGGCTAGGGGGTGAGGGGAAAACCGGCGGCTTACTTCCGCCGCGCTGTACTAGACCCTCTTCCCCACTTTTCCGTGTAGAGCCAATATCTACAAAGTGTGCCAGGATTATAGGCGAGCGGGCGGCATTGGGCAATACCGGTCTCTACGGTAGAATGTCCCAGGGCCTCGCTTACGACCAAGATGGGGGGCGTGTGCGGCTGCTGTTTGTCATCAACCAGGCGGACTTTTTCCTCTCGCATAAGCTGCCGGTCGCGCGGGCGGCGCTCGCCGCCGGCTACGAGGTGCACGTTGCCGCCCCGGTCGCGCCCGAAGCGGCGGCCATCCAGGCCGAGGGGCTTATCTTTCACCCGGTCGCGCTCGACCGGCGCAGCCTGCGCGTCTGGGATGAGCTTTTCCGTTTGCGCGATCTCTACGCGCTTTACCGGGCGCTGCGCCCGGACCTGGTGCACCACTTTACGATCAAGCCGGTGATCTACGGCGGGCTGGCGGCGCGGATGGCGCGCGTGCCGGCGGTGGTCAGCGCGGTGACGGGCCTGGGATACGTGTTCCTGCATACCGGCTTCAAGGCGGCGCTGCTCAAGTCGGGCGTGACGCTGCTTTACCGGCTGGCGCTGCATCACCCACGCGCCGGGGTGATTTTCCAGAACCCCGACGACCTTGCGCTCTTTCGCCGGCGCCGCCTGGTCGATGCCGGCGCAGCAGTGATTATCAAAGGGTCGGGCGTCGATATGCAGCGCTTCGCCCTCACGCCGGAGCCGGGCGGCCCGCCGGTGGTGCTGTTCGCCTCGCGGATGCTGTGGGATAAAGGCGTGCGCGAGTACGTGGAGGCAGCGCGTCTGCTGCGCGCCCAGGGGATAAAGGTGCGCTTGGTCATGGCCGGCCAGAGCGACCCGCACAGCCCGGCGGCGGTGCCGACCGCTCAACTCCAGGCGTGGCACGACAGCGGCCTGATCGAATGGTGGGGGCACTGCGACGACATGCCGGCGGCCTTTGCGAAGGCGCACGTCGTCTGTCTGCCGTCGTACCGCGAGGGACTGCCGAAAGTGCTTGTCGAGGCGGCGGCCTCCGGGCGCGCGATTGTGACCACCGATGTCCCCGGCTGCCGCGAAGTCGTGCGCCACGGCGAGAACGGCCTATGTGTGCCGGTCCGCGACGCGGCGGCGCTGGCGGGTGCGTTGAAACGCCTGATCGAAGATGCGCCGCTGCGCCAACGCATGGCGGCGCGCGGGCGCTGCATCGCCGAAGCCGAGTTCTCGGTCGAGCAGGTGGTGCGCGAGACCCTGGCGCTGTACCAGAAGTTGTTGTCAGGCGGGTAGCATGAACATTCTCGTAACCGGCGCGAACGGCTTTATCGGGCGGCGTCTTTGCCGTGCATTGGCGGCGGCGGGGCACAGTGTGCGCGGCGCAGTGCGCCGGCCCGACCGCGCGCTGCCCGGCGTCAACGTCGATTGGGTCACGGTCGGGGATATCGGCCCGGATACCGGTTGGCGACCGGCGCTGGAGGGGATAGACGCGGTGGTTCATCTGGCGGCGCGCGTGCACGTGCTCGACGAGACCGCGCGCGACCCGCTGGCGGCATTCCGGCAGGTCAACGTCACCGGGACCGCGCACCTGGCGCGCACGGCGGCGGCGTGCGGCGTGCGGCGCTTGGTCCACATGAGTTCGATCAAGGTGAACGGCGAGACGACCGGCCCGGCGTGTGGCTTCACCGAGACGGACGCGCCGCGCCCGGCGGAACCCTACGGCATCTCGAAGTGGGAGGCCGAGCAGACGCTCCGCCGCGTCGAAGCGGAGACCACGCTCGAAGTCGTCGTCGTCCGCCCGCCGCTGGTGTACGGGCCGGGCGTGGGCGGCAACTTCCGGCGGCTGATGCACTGGGTGCGGCGCGGCGTCCCGCTCCCCTTTGCGAACGTGCCCAACCGCCGCAGCCTCGTCGGGATCGACAACCTGGTCGATTTTGTGCAGTGCTGCCTCACACACGAGGCAGCAGCCGGCGCGACGTT
This sequence comes from Anaerolineae bacterium, assembly GCA_016927535.1. Taxonomy (GTDB): domain Bacteria; phylum Chloroflexota; class Anaerolineae; order Aggregatilineales; family JAFGMM01; genus JAFGMM01. Next base: position 9,877 of record JAFGMM010000016.1, on the reverse strand, counting down.
TGTCATCTGCGACGGCGAAGACCTCTCGACGCCGGAATTGATCCGCCGCCTGGCGCACGCCATGCACCGCCCGGCACGGCTTTTCCCGCTGCCTTTCGCGCCGGCGCTGGCCGCCCGCATGCCGCGCCTGTACGGCTCGCTGGTGGTCGATGCCGGCAAGGCGCGGCGCGTGCTCGGTTGGTCGCCGGTGTGCGCGGTCGATGCGGGGCTTGCGCAGACCGTTCAAGCGTACCTGGCAGGCAAGGAGGCGGCGCCATGATTCCTCCTGTAGTTATACTGGCCGGCGTGTTCGCCGGGGCTGCCGTGTTCACCGGGCTGGTGCGGCGCTATGCCTTGCGGCGCAACCTGTTAGACATCCCCAATGCGCGCAGTTCGCACACCACACCGACGCCGCGCGGCGGCGGCCTGGGAATCGTGGCCGCGTTCCTGCCGGCGCTGGCGCTGCTGGGCGCGCAGGGCTTGCTCGACGCGCGGACGGCGGCGGCGCTGGCCGGCGGGCTGCCGGTGGCCGGCATCGGCTACTACGACGACCATCGCGGCGCATCGCCGCTGCTGCGCATCGCCGTGCACTTCGCCGCTTCGATCTGGGCGGTTGCGGCGCTCGGCGGTATGCCGCCGCTCGACCTGGGATTCGGCGTGTGGCAGTGGGGGCTGCTGGGCGACGCCGCCGGCGTGGTCGGCCTGGTGTGGCTGATTAATCTCTACAACTTCATGGACGGGATCGACGGCCTGGAGGGAAGCGAGACGGTTTTTGCCGGCGCGGCGGCGGGCTTGACGCTGATGTCGGGCGGCGCGCACGGCTTGGCATGGAGCGCGTGGCTGCTGGCGGGGGCGTGCGCGGGCTTTCTGTTGTGGAACTGGCCGCCGGCCCGTATCTTCATGGGCGACGTGGGCAGCGGCTTCCTGGGGTTTGCGCTGGGCGTGTTCGCCATCGCCGGCGCCGGGCAGGGCGCGCTGGCGTTCTGGCCCTGGTTGATTTTGCTCGGCGTGTTCATCGTCGATACCACGATCACGCTGGCGCGCCGGGTGCTGCGCGGCGAGCGTTGGTACCAGGCGCATCGCAGCCACGCCTACCAGCACGCGACCCAACAATGGAACAGCCATTTGAAAGTGACGCTCGGCATCATGGCGCTGAATTTAGTTTGGCTCTTGCCGCTGGCATGGGCTGCCGCGCAGTGGCCCGGCGCGGCGCTCGTCATCACTATAGCGGCCTGGGTTCCTCTGGTATACTTGGCGCTGCACTTTAATGCGGGCTGCGCCTGAGCAAGAGTAATACACGTGGACCGATTCTTAATCAAGTATGCCGTCGATGTGCTGCTGTGGACGATCACCATGCCGGTCGCCTTTGCGCTGCGCCTGGAGGGGACCGGGCAGGGGGCGTATTACGCGCCTCTCCTCCCGCTCTATACGTTCATCGGCGCGATTCTCAAGGCGGCGCTGGCCTATCGCTTCGGACTGCACCGCCAAAGCTGGCGCAAGGTCAGCGTGCGCGATCTCTTTGTGCTGAGTAAGGCGGTCGGGGCGAGCGTGGTGATTCTGATCGGGATCGTGTTTGTGGCGCCGGCTCCTTTGTCCGCGCCGCGCAGCGTGCCGATCATCGACGGGCTGCTGGCGTTCCTGGCGTTGGGCGGCGTGCGTCTGTCTAACCGGCTCTGGCACGAGCGGCAGCGGCGCCAGGCGGTCGCAAGCACGGCCCGGCGGGTGCTGGTGGTGGGCGCGGGCGAAGCGGGCACAATGCTGGTCCGGGAGATGCTGCGCCACCCGGAGTCGGGGATTGCGCCGGTCGGCTTTCTGGACGATGAGAAGATCAAGCAGCGCCAGCGCTTCATGGACCTGCCGGTTTTCGGCGGCGTCGATGACTTGCCGCGCGTGGTGCGGCAGGCGAACATCGACGAGGTGCTGGTGTCGATGCCTTCGGCGCCGGGGTCGGTGGTGCGCCACGTGGTCGAGATGGCGCGGCAGGCGCGCGTAAGCTGCCGGACCGTGCCCGGCCTGTACGAAATCGCCAGCGGGCAGGTGACCATCTCGCAGCTCCGCGAGGTGGCGCTCGAAGACCTGCTGCGCCGCGAGCCGGTGCAGCTTGATTTGGAGAAGATCACCGGCTACCTCAAAGACCGCGTGGTGCTGGTCACCGGGGCGGGCGGCTCGATTGGCTCCGAGATCGTGCGGCAGGTTACGCGCTTCCGGCCCCGGTCGATCATCCTGCTGGGGCGCGGCGAGAACAGCCTTTATGAGTTGGAGCGCGAACTGGCGCGCAGCCGGCCCGGTCTCGTCTATCACCTTGTCGTCGCCGATATCCGGGACCGCGCTAAACTTGCTTACGTCTTCGAGAAGTACCGCCCGCAAGTCGTCTTCCACGCCGCCGCGCACAAGCACGTCCCGATGATGGAGATGAACCCTGACGAGGCCGTCTTTAACAATGTCGGCGGCACGCGCAACCTGGTCGAACTGGTGCTGGAATACGACGTAGCGCGCTTCGTCAACATCTCGACCGACAAGGCCGTCAACCCGACCTCGGTGATGGGCGCATCGAAGCGCATCGCCGAGTACATCGTAGACCTGGGGATGCAGCGAGCCAAGCCAGGCCAGGTGCTCATCGTCGTGCGCTTCGGCAATGTGCTAGGCAGCCGGGGGAGCGTGGTGCCGCTCTTTAAGGAACAGATTCGAGTAGGCGGCCCGATAACGGTCACGCACCCGGAGATCACGCGCTACTTCATGACCATCCCGGAGGCGGCGCAGTTGGTCATCGAAGCCGGCGGCATCGGCGAGAACGGCATGGTATATGTGCTGGATATGGGCGAACCGGTTAAGATTGTGAATCTGGCGGAGGACTTGATCCGGCTCTCCGGGCTGGAGCCGGGCGAGGACATCGAGGTTGTGTTCACCGGGATGCGGCCCGGCGAAAAGCTCTACGAGGAGGTCATGACCGAGGAGGAAGAGACCCTCCCCTCGCACCACGAGAAGATTTTCGTCGCGCGCCGCAACACGCCGCCGGAGGGCGAATTGAACACCCTGCTGAGCGCACTTTTCGACGCCGCCGCCGCCCGCGATGGGCAGCGCATCCGCCAGGTGATGAGACAGTTGGTCCCCGGCTATCACCAGCCGGACGTAACGACGGAGAACGGGCGCTAACGGGCCGGGCCGGCGGTGAACACAGGATAGGAGCGAGTCGAGTGATGCGCGTTGTGCTTTGCCAGCGACAGATTGCAATTGACGGGCGCGGCGGCGGCCTGGGCACGCTGTACGCGAACATTGCCACGGCGCTGGTCGCCGCCGGCGCTGCCGTGACGTTGGTCACCGCCACCGAACCGGAGTACGTGGGCGTCGAGGCGGCGGATATCGTCACGGTGCCGCAGCCCAGCCCCGACCCCGTGGCTTACGCCGGGCAGGTCGCCGGGGCGCTGGACCGGCTCGACTTCGACCTGGCCGAGTGCGCCAGTTGGAAAGCAGAACTGTCGGCGTATGCCGCGCGCCCGAAGGCCGACCGCGCGCCGGTGGTGGTGCGCGGCGAACTGCCGGCGCCGGTCCTCAACCCCGACGCGCCCACCCTCGACGCCGAACGCGCGCTCATCCAAAACGCCGACGGCATCCTGGCGGTCAGCCAGACCGTGGCCGACCTGATCCAGGAGCACTACGGGCGCCCGGTAACCGATATCGTGCACAACGCGGTCGATGCGCGCGTCTTCTGCCCCGACGGGCGTATGCCGCGCGCCGTAGGGCCGCTGCGGGCGCTGTGGGTCGGCTCGCACGCGCCGATCAAGCGCCTCGATTACCTGGACGCGATCATCCGCCGCGCCGCCGCCGTCTTCGACATCGTGCTGCCGTGGCTGGAGGACAACGCGCACATCGAGCGGTTCGCCGCGTATCCGCACGTGACCTTGTATCACAACATGACGCAGGACGACATGACCCGGCTTTACCGCCGCGCCGACGTGCTGCTCTCGACCTCGCGGCTGGAGGCGTTCGGGCTGGGCATTCTCGAAGCGATGGCGTGCGGGACGCCGGTGCTCATCCCGCGCGATATCGGCGGCGCGGCGGAGTTCGTGCGCGACGGCATAGATGGTTATTATTACGCCTCACTGGACGACGCAGTCGCGCGCCTGGCGTCGGTGGATTGGCGCGGCTTCGGCGATGCGATGGTGCCGCAGGCGCGGCAGTTCTCGTGGGCGCGCTGCGCCGGGCGCACACTGGCGGCTTATGAGCAGCTATTAGCGGTTAGCTATTAGCTTTTAGCTTTTAGCACAGGAAGCTAACCGCTAATAGCTATCGGCTAAGGAGCTTGTCTATGGACTGGAGCGGCAAACGAGCGCTCGTGACCGGGGCGGGCGGCTTCATCGGCAGCCACCTGACCGAACGGCTGGTCGAGTTGGGCGCGGAGGTGCGCGCGCTGGTGCGCTACAACGCGCCGGGGACGTGGGGCTGGCTCGATCACTCGCCGGCGCGCGGCGACATCGAAGTGATCGCCGGCGACGTGAGCGACGCGGACAGCGTGCGCCATGCGATGCAGGGCCGCGAGTACGTCTTTCACCTGGCGGCGCTGATCGGCATCCCCTATTCATACCGAGCGCCGGCCTCCTACGTGCGGACCAACGTCGAGGGCACGCTCAACATCTTGCAGGCGGCGCGCGTGACCGGCCCGGTGCGCGTCGTCCACACCTCCACCAGCGAGGTCTACGGCACTGCGCAGTACGTCCCTATCGACGAGGCGCACCCGCTGCAAGCCCAATCGCCCTACGCCGCGACCAAGATCGCCGCCGACAAGCTCGCCGAGTCGTTCTATCTATCGTTCGGCGTGCCGGCGGCGATTGTGCGCCCGTTCAACACCTTCGGGCCGCGCCAGTCGGCGCGCGCCGTCATCCCGGCGATCATCACGCAGTGCCTGGCCGGCGATATAGTTCGTCTGGGCAACCTGGCCCCTACGCGCGACATGAACTACGTTGCGAACACGGTCGCGGGCTTCGTCAAAGCGGCGGAGAGCGAAGCGGCGCTGGGCCGGGCGATCAACCTCGGCTCCGGGCGCGAGATCAGCATCGGCGACCTGGCGAAGCTGATCGCGGCGCTGGTCGGCAAAGATATCACGATTGAGAGCGAAGCGCAGCGCCTCCGCCCGGAAAAGAGCGAGGTCAACCGGCTGCTGGCAGATAACACGCAGGCGCGCGACCTGCTGGGTTGGGAGCCGGCGGTGAGCCTCGAAGATGGGCTAGCGCGCACGATTGCCTGGCTGCGCGAACACATGGACCGCTACCGGCCAGGGGTGTATGCGGTGTGAGCGCGCTTGTTCAGACATAGAGTTGCATATACACTTTAAAGGGTGTTGTCTGGCTAAGCAACGATGCAGCAATGGAATTGAACCGCGTTGCACTCAACGAGATTGTCGATTTGCTCGCGCCGCTGATGGAAAGCGAACAGGCCCGGCGCGCGCTGTTGATTCAGGCGCTCGTCGGCGAGCCGCTGCTGGATAAGATCAAATGGGAGGGCACGCCGCACGAGTTCGTGGTTGTCGTCGTGTACCAACTGGCGACTTACGGCGAAACCCGGTCGGGCCAGGAGGCGCTCTGGGCGCTGCTGGAGACGGCGCGCGTGCACCTGGGCCGGGATAAACAACGGCGCATCGACGCCCTATACGCCTTGTTTAACAGGCCAAGAGCGATGCTGCCGGTCGAACGGGCGCCGGCTCGCGTGCGGCTGTCCTTCGAGCCGGAGTGGTGCACCATCCCCGCCGGGCCGTTTGTGATGGGCAGCGACTTCGAGCAGGACCCCGGCGCATACGACGACGAGAATCCGCGCCACGAGGTCAACATCCCTTATGCGTATCACATCGGCAAATACCCGGTCACGGTCGCGGAGTTCCGCGCGTTCGTCGAGGGCGATGGCTACACCAACCCGGCGTACTGGACCGAGGCGGGCTGGGCGTGGCGCGCCGAGGAGAACCGCACCCAGCCCGACTGGTGGGGCGAGCCGGGCTGGTGCTTCGACGATCACCCGGTTGTGGGCGTATCGTGGTACGAGGCGCATGCTTACTGCCGGTGGTTGGGCGCGTGCCTGGGGCGCGAGGTGCGCCTGCCCACCGAGGCGGAATGGGAGAAGGCAGCGCGCGGCGTCGATGGGCGCATCTACCCGTGGGGGGATGCGTTCGACAAAAACAAGTGCAACTCGGACGAGTCGGGCATCGACCAGACGACGCCGGTCGGCGCGTATTCCCCGGCCGGCGACAGCCCCTACGGGTGCGCGGACATGGCCGGCAACGTGTGGGAGTGGTGCCTGTCGGTGCACCGCGATTATCCCTACAACCCGTCGGATGGCCGCAACGACGTTGATATCGCAGGGAACCGCGCACTGCGCGGCGGGTCGTTCATCAGCTACCGGTGGCTGGTCCGAACTGCGCTGCGCGGCAGGAGCGTCCCCGGCTACCTGAGCGGCGACTGGGGATTCCGGGTCGTGGCGCCGGCCGGGGGCGCGGTGTAAGTTTTGTGGTTTGACTGGATGACAAGGGATATGGAACTGGACCGCGATACCCTCAACGAGATCATCGACCTGCTGACCCCGCACATGGAAGGCGAGCGCGAGCGCCGCGCGCTGCTGCGATTGGCGCTGGGCGATATCCCGTTGCTGCAACAGATCGAGTTCACTGGCGCGACGCAGTTTTTCCTGGTCGAGATGATAAACAAGCTCAAGGCGTTCGGCGAGATCAAGCCGGGCGTGCAGGCGCTCTGGGCGGTGCTGCTGGAGGTGCGCGACAAAGGCTGGGTGGGTGTGGACAAGCAGCAGCGCATCGATATATTGCGTCATAACGTTAACGGCAAGCTACCTTTCGAGCCAGAGTGGTGCATCGTCCCCGCCGGACCGTTCTTGATGGGAAGCGACAAAAGCAAAGATCCCAAAGCGTATAACGATGAAACGCCTCAGCGCACGGTGGATATCCCCTACGACTACCGCATCGGCAAGTACCCGGTCACCTGGGTGCAGTTCGAGCCGTTCGTGAACACCGGCGGCTACACCAACCGGACTTGCTGGACCAAAAGCGGTTGGGCGTGGCGCGAGAAAGAAGGCGTTGTTAAGCCCTGGTTATGGGATAATGCAGACTGGCGCATCGCCAACCACCCGGCGAATGGCATAAGCTGGTATGAGGCTTACGCTTACTGCAAGTGGCTAAGCGAGCAGTTTGGCTACGAGGTGCGGCTGCCGACCGAATCGGAATGGGAGAAAGCGGCGCGCGGAACCGACGGTCTCATCTATCCGTGGGGGAATACGCTCGACAAAAACAAGTGCAATGTGGACAAGTTCGGGATCGGCGGGACGACGCCGGTCGGGAAGTATTCGCCGGCCGGCGATAGTCCCTACGGGTGCGCGGATATGGTGGGCAACGTGTGGGAGTGGTGTTTGACGAAGTGGGAAAGAGATTATAATAGTAGTGAAGATAATATTGCAGAAGACGACACCCACCGTGTGGTGCGTGGTGGATTGTTCTACCTTCAGGGGATCGCCCGCGCCGCGGTTCGCAACTACAACGTTCCTGGCCACCGGAGCCGCTACGGGGGTTTGCGGTTGGCTACACCCATTCTTTTTTCTTAAACGTATCCTATCAACCAGGAGCAACCCATGACACTTTGGGGCGGGCGATTTGAACAACCCACCGCCGACCTGCTGCGCCAGCTCGGCGACAGCATCGGCTTCGATTGGCAGCTCTACCGGCAGGATATCGCCGGGAGCATCGCCTATGCCGGGGCGCTCGCCGGGGCGGGCGTCATCACGCCGGGCGAACGCGACGCCCTCGCCGGGGGCTTGCGCCAGGTGCGCGACGAATTCGACCGGGGCGCGTTCGAGTTCGCGCCTGGCGACGAAGATATCCACACCGCCGTCGAGCGCCGCCTGCACGAGATCGTCGGGCCGGTCGCCGGCAAGCTGCACACCGGGCGCAGCCGCAACGACCAGATCGCTACCGATACGCGCCTGTGGGCGCTCGAAGCGATTGCAGCGGCGCAGGCCGGCATCCACGACCTGGCCGCCGCGCTCGTCGACCTGGCCGCGCCGCACACCGAGACGCTCATGCCCGGCTTTACGCACCTCCAGCCCGCGCAGCCGGTCAGCTTTGCGCACTGGCTGATGAGCCACTTCTGGCCGCTCACGCGCGACCACGACCGTTTCGCCGACTGCGCGCGGCGCACCGCCGTGTCGCCGCTGGGAGCGGGCGCGCTGGCCGGCAACCCCTACCCCATCGACCGGGCGGCGCTGGCAAAGAGCCTGGGCTTTGCGGCGGTCGCTCAGAACAGCCTCGATGCGGTCGCCGACCGCGATTTCGTCGCCGAGTACCTGTTCGACGCGGCGCTGCTGGGCGTGCACCTGAGCCGCTTCGCCGAGGATGTCATCATCTACACCAACCCGGCGTTTGGCTGGCTGCGCCTGGGCGAGCCGTACACGACCGGCTCCAGCCTGATGCCGCAGAAGCGCAACCCCGACTCGATGGAGATCACGCGCGGCAAGTCGGCGCGGCTGATCGGGCACGTGACGACGCTGCTGGCCGTGCTGAAGGGCACGCCGACCAGCTATGACAAGGACTTGCAGGAGGACAAAGAGCCGCTGTTCGACGCGGCGCACACGCTGCGGCTGCTGCTGCCGCTGATGGCGGGCGTGGTGCGCAGCCTGGAGCCTAACCCGGCGCGGATGCGCGCGGCGCTCGACCCGGCGATGCTCGCCACCGACCTGGCCGATTACCTGGTTGCGCGCGGCGCGCCGTTTCGCCGGGCGCACGAGCTGGCCGGGCATGCGGTCCGTGCGGCGGAGGCGCGCGGCGTCGCGCTCGATGCGCTCACGGCTGCCGACCTGCGCGCGATATCGCTGGAGTTTGGCGACGACGTGACCGCGGTCTTTGACTTCGACCGTTCGGTAGCGCAGCGCGCGGCGATAGGCGGCGCTGCGCCGGCTGCGGTCCGGGCGCAGATCGAGGCGGCGCGGGAGTGGTTGGCCGCGCGCGGGGCTGATTCAGCTTAATGTTTTTCTATCACCCCAGAGCGCACGGAGTTTTTCGTCTGTCTTCTCTTTCTCCGTGCGCTCCGTGTTCTCCGTGGTAAGTTTCTTAGAACGCGGCGCGCCACAATACCGAAACATAACCGGCCATCTGGTATAATCAGCCCACACTATCGCTAAAGGTTTTGCGGCAGGGCCTCGTCTCTGCCGGGAGCGAAACGATGCATCGAGAATCCTCGACTCAGATCAACCCGCGCCAGATCGCCCTGACAGGCGTGATGGCGGCGCTGGTGATGGCGCTGACTTACTTCATCCGCATCCCGACGCCGCTGGGCGGCTATGTGCACCTGGGCGACCTGGCGATTAACTTCGTCGCGCTGGCGTTTGGGCCGGTCGCCGGCATGGTGGCGGGCGGCGTCGGCACCGCGCTGGCCGATGTGGTCGCCGGCTACCCGCTGTTCGCCATCGCGTCGCTGATCGTGCACGGGCTGCAAGGCTACGTGGTCGGGCGCATCGCGCACGGCAAGACCGATTGGCGCGTATTGGCGCTGGCCGTCGTGGCGGGCGCAGCGATTGTCGTCGCCGGCTACTTCATCGCCGAGGCGACCTTCCTGGGCTACGGCGTCGGCGTGGCCTCGACCGAGATCGTCCCGAACATCGTGCAGGGCATCGCCGGGTCGGTGGGCATCGCCGTCTACCTGGCCGTGCGCCGCGCCTACCCGCCGATTGCGCGCTACGGTTCGTAACCCGATAATGCCGGTCGTCGATTGCCATGATCTGCATTTCACCTACCCGCCGGTTTTAGAAACCGGCGCGGGCGTGCGCGTTTTCGCGGGCGTCAGCTTCACCGTGGCGCGCGGCGAGTTCGTCGGTGTGATCGGGCCGAACGGCGCCGGCAAGACCACGCTGCTGC
>JAFGMM010000105.1 GCA_016927535.1 Anaerolineae bacterium | reverse complement strand
TGTGCTCTTCATGTCGTCCATTTCGCCCCTGATTTCCAACAATTATGAGACTCTACACCCTCGCCCCTCGTGGGAGAGGGGTTTGGGGAGAGGGGGAACAGGTGCACAAACGGTCAAAATTTCTAAGTTGATGTGCATGGGGCGAGCCGGGCGGCTCGCCCCATTACCCCGTTGTTTTGCCAAAGGAAAGTATAGGTCTAATCGCAGACGACGCCGGACGGCGTGAGCAGTTGCCGCCTAGAAGCTGTCGTCCATTTCCATCGGCAGCACCTCGCGCGGCTGAGACGGGTTGTCGGAGGGCGCAACGACGCCGTTAGCCTCCAGCGCGTCCATCAGGCGCGAGGCGCGGTTGTAACCGATGCGCAGGTGCCGCTGGAGCAGCGAGGTCGAAGCCTTCTCCATCTGCCGGACCAGCTTCTCGGCCTCCGGGTAAAGATCGTCTTCGGGCGGCGCGCTGTCCTTCTCGATGATGTGATCGACCGCCCGGCGGATCACGACCGGGGGCGGCGTTGCGCCGGCGATGGGCGTAGTCTTCGGGGGGCGCGGCGGCGGGCGGTCGAGGGTGTCTTTCGCGCCGGGGTCGAAGCCCGCAAGCATGCGCAGCGGCGGGGCAGCCTCGTCGTCCGGCGACTCGGCAGCCTGATCGAGCCAAAAGCGCACGAGCCGGTCGAGTTCCTCATCTGAGACGAAGACGCCTTGCAGCCGCACAATCGCCGAAGAGTCCGGCGCCTGGTACAGCATATCGCCCCGGCCCAGCAGCTTTTCCGCGCCGGGCATGTCGAGGATCACGCGCGAGTCGGTCATCGACGCCACGGCGAACGCGATGCGCGCCGGGAAGTTGGCCTTAATCAGACCGGTCACCACGTCCACGCTGGGGCGTTGCGTCGAAAGGATCAGGTGAATGCCGGTGGCGCGCGCCATCTGCGCGATGCGCGTGATGACGCTTTCGGTCTCCTGCGGGGCCATCATCATCAGGTCGGCCAGCTCGTCTACCACGACGATCAAATAAGGCAGCTTCCGCTCGCCTTTTTTCAGCTTCTTGTTATAGTCGGCGATGTTGCGCGCGCCGGCCTGGGCAAAGCGGCGGTAGCGGTCGTCCATCTCGCGCGTCACCCATTTGAGCGTGCCCACCGTGCGGTTTACGTCGGTGACGACCGGCGTCAGCAGGTGCGGGATATCGTTGTAGGAGGTGAGTTCGACGCGCTTGGGGTCGATCATAATGAAGCGCAGATCGACCGGCGAGTGCTGCAAGAGCAGGCAGGCGATGATTGCGTTGATACAGATCGACTTACCCGCGCCGGTCGCCCCGGCGATCAGCAGATGCGGCATACTGGTCAGATCGACGACGACCGCTTCGCCGTCTACGTTCTGGCCCAGCCCGACCTTGAGCGCGCCTTTATGATCCTGGAACGGCTCGCTTTCCACCACCTCGCGCAGGTTGACCACGAGCGGCTGCGGGTTGGGCACCTCGACGCCGACGAAGCCTTTGCCGGGCACCGGCGCCTCCACGCGCACCGAGCGCGCCGCCAGCGCCAGCGCGATGTCATCGGCGAGCGCCGCGATTTTGCTCACCTTGACCTTGACCTTCTTGCCGCCGCGCCCTTCTAGATAGTCCGGCTCGACGCCGAACTGGGTAATGACCGGGCCGGGGTTGATCTCGACGACACGCCCCGGCGCGCCGAAGCTCGCCAGGGTGTCCTCGATCAAGCGCGCCTGTTCGACCAGCGTTTGGTCGTTGTCCTCGCGGTCGTCGCCTTCGACGAGGATTTCGCGGTGTTCGGGCAGCGCCCAGTTCTGGCGCGCGCAAATCGTCAGCGGCGGGCCATACAGCGACTCGGCAGGGCCTTCGGGCACGGGCGGCGCGCTGCGCCGGGCCGGTTCCGGCATGTCCGGGAGCGGCTGCTGCACGCCCGGACGGGCGGGGAGGGTTTCGGGCGGGACCTGGCTTTCGGCGGCTTCGTCGCCGGCGGCGCCGGCCGGGGGCGCGACGACCAGCGCCACACTTTCAACCGGTTTAGACGCCGGCGTCGGCGTCGTCCGTGCGCGCCAGCGCGCCATGGCCCCGCGCGACCAAGCCGCCCACCCGCGTATAAAGTCGGCCAACTCGCCGAACGAGACATCGAACGTGAACATGAGCGAAACGATCAGCGCGCCGCTTAGCACAATCGCCGTGCCGGGGACGCTGATGGCGTCCACGAGAATTTGATAGGTATACGCGCCGATGTAGCCGCCGCCCTGCCCGGTCTCGGCAGCGTAGAAGGCGGTGATCTCCGGGCTGCTGGTCAGCATCCCCAGGAAGTGCACACCGCCGAGCAGGGTAACGCTCAGCAGCACGAAGCCGATGATCTGCAAGATTTCGATGCGGGCGGGCCGCTCGCGGAAGTTGCGCAGGATCAGCCACCAGCCAAGCAAATGGGTGAGGAAGAGATAAAGCGGCGCGAACCAGCCGAATACCTGGCCCAGCAGTTTTAGAATCGCCCCGGTGAGCGCGCCCGCCTCGGAGACCGCGCCCAGCGCGACGATGGTCGAGGACAAGACCAGGGCGACGCCCAGGATGTCGAGCTTGCGGTCCGTCGATAGCCGCTGCTTGGAGACCTGCGGCACGCGCGACTGCTTTTCGAGCGGCGGCAGGTCCACGTTGGGCGTTGGCGGCTCGTCCAATGACTTACGGCGAATGGTCGGCTTCGGCTGCGCCGACTTTCTGGCAGCCGGTTTCGCGCCGGACGGTTTAGACGCCGGCTTCGACCCGACCAAGCGTCGCAGCAGCCCGCGCTTGGGTGACTTATCGCCGGAGGTGGTCTGATACTTGCGTCGAGCCATGGTGCCTGCCGAACCCACAAAACAATAAACGAACCAAAATTATCATATCATAGGGTATGGAGAGATGCCAGAACGTCAGTTCGCTAAAGGGGTGGGCGGCCAGGAAAACGAACAGGGGCACGGCGTGCCCCTCGCTTCATCCGTCAAAAGGGTGCCTGGTGGGATTCGAACCCACGATCTCCTGGGCCACAACCAGGCGCGATAACCACTACACCACAGGCACCGTGTTAGCCCACATAATGTACCACACCCCGCCGGGTTTCGGCAACATCTTTTTCGCCCGCTGGGTGCACGAACAACCCGTCGGAATTCTCCCCCTCTATCCCCAACCCTTTCTCCCACAAGGGGAGAAAGGGAGCCGGAATCGCTCCGAGAGTCCCCTCGCCCCAGCGTGGGCGAGGGGACGGCGCAAAGCGCCAGGGGTGAGGGGGAGAAAGCGGTCACAAGTCGTTCGTGCACCCTCGCCCGCTTCCCCCATCACTTACAGCATCCCGGCGTCCTTGTACCACCGCCACGTATCATACACCGTTTCGTGGAGCGCGCGCCCGGCCAATCCTAGCTCATCGCGCGCCTTGCTCGCATCGAAATAGACGTTTTCGGCGCTGAGTCTAAGCTGGTTGCCGTCCATCGGCAGGCGGATTCCGAGCGCGCGCACGAGGTCGATCAACGCCGCCAGCGGCGGGATAAGCGCACGCGGCGTCGTCAGGGATGGGGGACGCACGCCGGCCGCCTCCGCCGCCAGCCGGATGATCTCGCGGGTGGGGATGTTGTGCACATTGAGGATGTAGCGCTCGCCGCTGCGCCCGTGCTCTGCCGCCGCCAGGTGCGCCGCCGCCAGGTCGCGCACGTCGATCACGCCGAAGCCGCCGGCCGGCATCATGGGAATCTGGCGCTTGGCGGCGCGGATGACGATATCGCCGGAGACGCGGTTCAGGTCGCCGGGGCCGAGCACCGCCGAAGGGTTGACGATGACCACGTGCTGCCCGGCGGCGGCGGCGGCGCGGGCGCGCTCTTCGGCCAACCACTTGCTATGCCCGTAGGGGAAGCGCGCCGGCGGCAGGTTGAACGGCAGGCTCTCGCCGGCGGGCCATCCGCCGGGGGCGCGCCCGACCGCCGCGCCCGAACTGGTGAACACCACGCGCGCCGCGCCGGCCTCCCGCGCGGCGCGGAGCACGTGGTCGGCGCCCTCGACGTTGACGCGGTAGATTTGCTCGACCGGGATGCGCCAGTACTGCGCGACCGCCGCCGCGTGAAAAACCCAATCACAGCCGGCGCAGGCCGCAGCCAGGGCATCCACGTCGAAAAGGTCGCCGGCGTAGTCTTCAAACGCCAGCCCCGCGAGTGCGTCGAGCCGCGAGCCGGGCCGCCGCCAGATGCGCACTGTGATTCCTTGCGCGTGCAGCGCGTGCGCGATGTGCGCGCCTACAAACCCGGTCGCGCCTGTGACGAGTGCGCGCATCAGTTTCTCTTTCCTTTCTTTTCTTTCTTTCCTTTTGCTTCTTCCTCTTTGCGCCAGCGCCCGAACAGCGCAATCAGCATGTATCCCTCGAGCATCGGCACCAGGATCAGGCAGAAGCTCACCGCGCCGCCGACAAGCGGGGTATCGGGTGTGACGAAGCTAACGCCGAAGTAGTAGAGCGTGAAGGCGACCAACGCGACGCCGATGGCATAACAGCCGAGATAGCGTCCGGGTTGCAGCCAATCGCGGCGTATGAACAGACCGAACAGATAGCCCAGCCCGCCGATCAGGAGAGCGATTAAAATCAAGCTGCTGGCGGCCTGGAGCAAGAACCCCATGACCGACGAGAGATATGGGACGCCGGGCAGCGAGACGTTGTAGACGAGCAGCCCGCCGCTCACCCCGCCGAAGAGAAGGCCGTAGAAGTTTGCTTTTGTGACGAACGGTTCGCGCGGCTCCGGCGGTTCGCGCTCGACCGCCTCGCCGCCACCGCTGCCCCGGCCCCGGCTTCGAAAGAGCGCCCCGCCGCCGCCACCGCTGCCGCTGCCTTTGTTGGCCCTGCCGCCGCTGCCACGCGCCCGCCAGGCCGCGCTCACGCCGCCGCCCAGCGCTTTGAGCACGAAAAACACGATCACTCCCAGCAGCCCGGCAAGGATGGCATTGCCGACGATGCGGATCACGAAGAAAGACCAGGTGGTCAGGTCGGTGTCTGGGGCCGGCCGCTCCAACGTGAACGCGATCACGACTCCGCAGAGAATGCCCCAGAAGTAGCTGAACAACCGTTCCTTCGTGATGGGAAAGTTCGCCGGTAACCTGAACCGGCTGTCCCCTTCTCGCCCGGCGTCTTCTTCACCCACACCGGCATCCCCGATCAGAAGTCGTTTGCGCCGGCATCGGCGGCCTGCGCGTAGAGCTTCATCAGACGCAGCATCTCGGCGCGGTCGCCGGGCGGCAGCCGGTCGAAGATCTCCAGGAAGCGCTCGTGCCGGTGCCGCTCGACGGCTTCCAATAACTTCTCGCCTTGACCGGTCAACGAGACCCGCAGCACGCGCCGGTCGGTGCGGTCGCGCTCGCGCTTGAGCAGCCCGCCGCCAACCAGGCGGCTCACGATGCCGGTCATGGTCGGCGAGACGTGCATCATCGCCTCGGCCAGCTCCGACATGGTGCAGCTTCCACGCCGCTTGATGATCGCCATCGTCATGTATTGCGTCCCGGTCAGGTCGAAGGCCATCAACTCCTGCGCCAGCCGGCGCATGGTACGCATGCTGTGGCGCAGCAGAGTTTCCTCCAGCGCTCTGGCTTCATCCTGGCGCGCATGATCTCCATTTTTTTGTGCGTCCAAGATAACGATACTCCTAACCTATTCTATCTCTATTTGCTCCCAATCTAGGTTTTCTTCGGCCTGCAACCGGGCCAACGCCCGGCTGGCGGCGTCCTGTGCGGCGACCTGCTTGCTCCGCCCGGTACCTTCGCCGCAGACCTTGCCGCCGATGAGCACCTGAATCGTAAACGCCTTGGCGTGGTCAGGGCCTTCGATATAGGCGGTGCGGTAATAGGGTGTCTGCCCGTAGTGCGCCTGGCTCCACTCTTGCAGGCGGCTCTTGGGGTCCTTGTCTAAATCTTCGGAGAGGATGATATCGAGCGCGCGCTTAAACATCGGGTGAACAAACGCCTGTACTTCTTTCAGCCCATTCTCGCCTTTATCCAGGTAGATCGCGCCGACCAGCGCCTCGAACGCCGCGCACAGGTTGCCGGGACGCCGCCGGCCGCCGCTGTCCTCCTCGCCTTTGCCCAGGTGCAGCACCGCATCGAGGCCGATATCGCGCGCAAAGCGTGCCAGGGTCTCGGTGCGGACCAGCGCGGCGCGCATTCGGGTCATGGGGCCTTCGGCGCTTTCGGGGAAGTGGTGGTACAGCCAGTCGGCGGCGACGAAATCTAACACCGCATCGCCCAGGAACTCCAGGCGCTCGTTGTCAGATAATGCCTCGTCGGGGTGCTCGTTCATGAAAGAGCGGTGGGTTAACGCGCGCCTCAGCAGAGATTGATCTTCAAAAGTCATAAACAGCCGGGCTTGAAAATCGGTTAAATCGAACATAGTCCCCGCGTTATCGTCAAATCAAGATGCACAGCCACCGTGTTTTATACACGATGTTTCCGTTATATACCAGAATTGAAGCGTCACGGCCCGGCCACCGGGAGCACAATCGCGTCGTCGGGCCGGCGCACACCCTGCGCATCGTACACCGCCGGCCGCGCTCCGGTCGCCGGGTCGTAGAGACCCACCGCCAGCGTAAACGGCCCCTCCGCGCCTGCCGGCAGCGGGATGATTGCTTCATCCGGGATGGCTTGCCCGGCGGCCCAGGAGTTTGTCGGGTAGATTCCGTTCACCGGCGGGCCGTCGCCGTAAGCGATTACCTCGCCGTCCGCGCCGAGCACGTGTCGAAAGACGGTGTACGCGGTCGTGATTTCGCCCCCGGCGTACCAGCGCAGCGCGACGGATATCGCGTCGCCTTCCTGCCGGGCCTCCCACCCTTGCAGGCGAATGCTTTCGCCGAGCCGGTAACCGGCGTTAACGCCGATATCGGGCAGGTCGCCGGGCCATTCCCCGGTCACCCGCAGCGCCGCCAAGTAGACCGTATCGGCGCCGTCCGCCGTGTGCAGGCGCTCGTCGCTTCCGGGCGCGAGCAGCCCAACCCGGAGATTGCCGACCACCGGCGGCGCGTCGCCGGGGATGTGCAGTTCGTGATCGTCGAGCGCGTAAAGGCCCGTGTCCCAGCGCGAAGTCGGCACGTCGCCGGGCATGCTCAGCGTCGAGTTGGCCCAGGTTTCGGCGCCGGTCAGGCTGTCCCAGTGTACGAAGGGCCGGTAATCCACATCCAGCGGGCGCAGCGCGCGCCAGTAGAGCCGCACGTGTACGGCGTCGCCCTGCGCGGCCTGGTCGGTCGATAGATCGTAGCCCAGCAGTTCAACTGCTTCGCCCTGCGCGTCGGCCAGGCGCACGTGCAGGGGATGCTGCATCGCCGGCGGCGCTGCCGGGTCGGAGCGCGGGCGGAGCCAATCGGTGTAGACCATAACCCCCTGGTTCACCAGCGCGACCGCGAGCGCCGCGACCGTGAGCGCCGCTGCCGTCTTGACCGGCAGCCCCTCTGCGATGCCCCGCGTCTTATTTTGCCGGCGCGACCATGCCGCGCTTATCGCTACAATCGCGCAAAACGCCAGCGCGCCGGCGCTCAGCCACTCCGCCGCGCGATGAACCTCCGTGCCGGCGAAGCGCACCACCACGCGGCGCGGCTGAGTGGAGGCCGGCGCGTCCAGCGTTAGCAATCCCTCCGGCTCCGACGGCCTGACTTCGACCGGCGCGCCGTCCACCGTGGCCTGCCAGCCGGGGAAGTAGAACTGGCGCAGTTGCAGCGCGAACGCCGCGCCCGGCGTGAGAATAATCGCGGATGCGTCGTCGTCATAGGTGACCGTCACATCCCCCGGCAGGGTGCGCGCGTCCACGTTCACCCGCCACCGCCCCGCTGTATAAGCCGCCGCCGCATCTTCGGGGACCGGCGCGAGCGGCGGGAGCTTCTCGACCCACTGCGGGAGATACTCGTCGGCGCTGACGGTGCCGCGCGCGCCGCCGCGCTGCTGTTCGTAGGCGGTCACCGACGCCGGACTCAGGTCGTCGAACTGGCGGGCGGGCCGGAGCGGGTAGATGTACACGATCACCGTGAGGAAGACCAGCGCCAAGCCCAGCAGCAGTCCCCTATCGCGCCGCCGCGCCGGGATGACCACCAGCGCCGCCGCCATCGCCGGGAGCATGAATAGCTCGGCGAAGCCGACCAGCCGCCACGGAAACTGCACCAGCCGGATCATGGGAATCGTGCGCCACAGCCATTCTGAGACGGGCAGCATCATCACCACGCAGAGCAGCGCGCCCGCCAATCCCAGCAGGATATGCCGGCGCGCCCGGCGGCTCAGCCCGGCGCGCGGGCGCAGCGCCGCCGCGCCCAACAGCGCGAGCAAGACCTGCGCCGCGCCCAGGTTGTGCGGCATCGGCGGGTTGACCGCCGAGCGGTCCAGCGGCGGGGAGAGGGCGAGCAGCTCGCCAAGCGAGACGAAGTTATGCGCGATGTCATACGAGCCGCGCGTCAACGCCTGGAGATTCACCAGCCCCCACTGCGCCAGCGCCGGCGCCCAATAAATCGCCGAGAGCGCCAATCCCAGCGCCAGCCCGCCGGTTGAAGCGCCCAGCCGGGGTATGACCGGGGCCGCGTCGTCGTCCGGTTCGCGCATCACGAAGGGGGCAATCAATGCGTACAGGCCGGCGACCGGCGCAAAGAGGAACGCCGTGCCGTGATGCGCCAAAACCAACGCCGCGAAGCTTACGCCCACCCCGACCGCGCGCGCCGCGCCTGGTTTCTGTGCGGCGCGCGCGATTGCCCACAGCACCCACGGCAGCAGCCCCATGGCGGCAAGCTGCGGCAAATCGCCTTGGACCCAGACCTCGCGCAGGCGGAAGGGCGCATAAGTGAACGCCGCCGCGCCCAGCAGCGCCGCCGGCGCGGGCAGAAACACGCTCACGAACAGGTAAGCTCCGACCGCGTAAAGGACCAGCGCCAGCCCTTGCACGAGGAGCTGCGCGGCGACCGGCGCGACCCCGGCGTTGATGAGCAGCCCGGCGATGATGGGCAGCCCCGGCGGGTAGAAGTTGTGAATGGGGTAGCCGTAGCCCTGGTAGAAGTGCGGCGCCCAGCGCGGCCAGCCCATGCCGCTGCACAGGATCAGCGCCGCGCTGATCGAACGGTGCATGTGAAGCTCGCCGTCGCTGGTCGGAGGGAAGCCCTCGGTGAGCGTGGGCAGCAGCACCGGCGCGACCAGCAGCGCCGCCACGATCACGCCCACATAGGCCGGCGCCGGCCGCCGCCAGCGTTCGGATTGGATCAAGGTTTTAAGGGTGATGTGCATGACCGGCAATTATAGCTACTTGGTGCGCGGCGCTGCCAACCGCTCTGCAATTGGGAGTGCACGAACGACTTGTAGCCGGCTTTACCATCGCAAGCAGAGAATTTCACCGCAGAGGCGCAGAGAACACAGAGTTTTTCAACTCTCCGCGTTCCTCTGCGCCCTCTGCGTCTCCGTGGTGAAATATCTTCTTGATCTTCGGACTTTGCACAAGTCTGACCTGCGCGGGAAGGCTGAATCGTTCTGATGTTTCTGTAAAGACAACCTCACCCCCTCTGTCCCCCTCTCCACGGCGTGGTGTTGTTGGCGAATGGTAGGGGCCGGTTTGAAACCGGCCCATGCACATCAACTTAAGAATTTTGACCGTTTGTGCGCCTGTTCCCCCTCTCCCCAAACCCCTCTCCCACGAGGGGCG
>JAFGMM010000015.1 GCA_016927535.1 Anaerolineae bacterium | reverse complement strand
GCTCTGATTCCCCCTCTCCCCTTGTGGGAGAGGGGGCTAGGGGGTGAGGGGAAAACCGGCGGCTTACTTCCGCCGCGCTGTACTAGATAGCCGGTAGGCCGGCGCTCCGGTTTACCGGATGCCCTGCTCGACCAGCGGCGCCACCAACTCGACGTTATCGGAGCCGATGAAGCCGGCGCCCGTGTCGATGTGCAGGCCGGAGAAGCCGTACTGCTTCGTCAGGCAGATTTGCAGGATCGGCAGGTAGCCTTGCAGCCAGGGCTGCTGGTCGATCACCAGGTCGGTGAAGCCGCTGCGGATGGCGTCGATGGTCGCCGGCGAAACGTCGAAGCCGGCGCCGTAGACATCATCCGGCCCCTTGCCGGCGGCCTCCAGGTAGGTCTGCATCGTCGCCGTCAGCCCGCCGTGGTCGGTGACTACGATCTTGACATCGGGTTTGGACGAGACGTAACCGGTGAAGACCGGCGTGCCGGCTGCCGGTTCGGCGTTGGTGGCCGAGTCGATCTCAAGGTAATCGACGACCAGGCCGGCTTCTTCAAAGGCATCGATGACGCCCTTGGTGCGCAGGCCGCGCGTGGGCTGCGAGAGCAGGCCCCACACCATCGCGCGGTCGCCTTCGCCCAGGCCGGCGCGCTTGAGGGCTTCCTTGCCCAGCGCGTAGCCGGAAGCGTACAATTCTTGACCGACATAGCCGAAGCCCTGGGCTTTGTACGCGGCCTCGATGCGGTCCAACGTGGTGTTCTGGCTGGTGACGATGATGCCCTGCGCTTCCGCGTCGGCGATGACCGGTTCAAAGGCATCTTCGCCGGGGTGCCCCATGACGGCGATCCCGTCCGGGTGCGTGGCGACCGCCTCGGTGAACTGGCGCACCATCAGCTCCGGGTCCCAGTTCGACCACATGTACTGAACGTCCGCGCCCAGGTCAGCGGCTGCCTGGACCGCGCCGTTGTAGACGTTGATGGCGAACACGCCGCCCTGCGGCCCGCCGGGGAAGAACACGATCTTCACGCCGCTGCACCACTTCTCGCCTTCTTCTTCCTGGGCAATGGCGGGAACCGGCACCAACAGCGCCACAATTAACACGAGTGCGAAGACGGTCCAAACCTTTTTCATCTCTGCTTTCCTCCTTCTTAATGCGCAGCTAAAAGATTAAAGGTTCCAGGATATGGAGAGACTCGATAGACACCTCCTTGCGTGTGGGGGGATGTGATATGAGTATAACACGCAGTCTTGCGTGTTTAAAGAAGGTCCGGCGATTTCAGCATGCGCCGGTACACCGCCCGCAGGTGCTCCGCCGCGCGCCGCCAGGTGAACGCCTTCGCCCGTTCGAAGCCGCCGGCGCGCAGCCGGGCGCGCAGGCTTTCGTCTTCGGCGGCGCGGCGCAGCGCCGCCGCGAGCGCGCCGGCATCGGTTGGGTCGATGAGCAGCGCGGCGTCGCCGGCCACCTCCGGCAGCGACGAGGTGTTCGCGGCGACGACCGGCGCACCGCACGCCATCGCCTCTAAAATCGGGATGCCAAAGCCTTCGTATAGTGAGGGGAAAGCAAAAACGTGCGCCGCGCTGTAGAGCGCCGGCAGGTCACGGTCGTCGGCGTAGCCGGCGAAGTGAATGCGTCCCTGCACGCCCGGCGCTTCCGCCACCCGGTAAATCGGCCCCTCCAGCCAACCCCTGCCCCCCACGATGACGAGGTGGTAGCCCGGCAGGGCGTGCATGGCCTCGATGAGGCGGACGTAGTTCTTGCGCGGCTGGACCGTGCCCACGCTCAGCACGTAGGGCGCATTCCCGATATTGTACTTTGCGCGCACGGCGTCGAGCGCGCCGGCGTCTGTGACCGGGGCGAAGCGCGGATCCACGCCGCTGTAGAGCACGGTGATCTTGTCCGGCGGCGTGCCATACAACGCGACCAAGTCGTCTTTGGTGGCCTGCGAGTCGGCGAGTACGTGGTCGGCGCGCGCCGCCGAGCGCGGCACGACCCGGTCGAGGTAGGCTTTGAGGCGCGGGCTGGCGGTTTCGGGCGCGCGGATGAACGAAAGATCGTGCACGGTGAGCAGGGTCGCGGCGCCGGGGCGCGTGGGCGGGAGCACGAAATCGGTCGCGTGGAAGAGCGCGACCGGGCCGGTCCAGCGCTCGACCGGGGGCAGCAGCCGCACCCGGTGCCAGAAGCGCGCGAAGTTTTGCCCGGAGATGCGCGACGGGTGCCAGGCGAAGTTAGGGCCAGGCAGCGCCGGCAGCACGGCCGGCGGCACGCCCGCGACGAACAGGCGGTAGGACGTCGCCGTGTCGATCTGGGCGAGCGCCGCGACTAGGTCGCGCACATAGCGCCCGATGCCGCCGCCCTGCGCGATGGCCGGCGTGTAGTCGATGCCGACAGAAGGCGGGCCGGAGCTATTCACCAAGCAGGGCGTGGATGCGGTCAATGAGCTGCTTGGGACTCAGCGGTTTGGTCATATAGTCATCAACGCCGATGTCGATCCCGGCGCGGCGGCTGGCGGCGTCAATGCGCGCGGTGAGCATGATGATCGGCACATTGGCAGTTTGGGTGTTTGCCCGGATACGTCGCGCCACTTCGAAGCCGTTCATGTCCGGCATCATGATGTCGAGGACGATCAGATCGGGTAGAGCTTTTTCGATGTAGTCGAGCGCCGTTTGGCCGCTGTAGGTGATCTGGCAATCGAACCCGGCGCGCTTGAGAGAGGATTCCAGCAAGCTGCACAGCAGCGGGTCATCGTCCACGACAAGGATATTCTTCGGCACAGTTCTTTCCTCGCTTCGACTCTTTAATCGACTATTTGCGCTGCGGTTAGGTGTCAATCGACATCGTTGTAGGTCCAGTAGCGGTTGATGAAAAAATTCCAGAACAACACTATGATAACCGCAATGACCAGTGCGGGGAAGTAGCTCGTTGCATAGAGAGTTTCTTCGCCGGCGTCGGGCATCAGGGTGCTGCGAAGGACTCCGGCGAAGGCCGACTGGAGAAAGAGCAAAACGATAGATCGGATGATCCAGGCGATCACGTTCACGATGGTGAACTGCACAAGCTGGTTCAGGATTGGTTTGGAGCGCGAGTCCGGGTAGGTCCAGTAGCGATTCCAGGTGAAGTTGTTAATCACGGCGGCGACGAATGCCGTAGTAGAGATGAAAACGGTAATCAGGCCAACGTTCGGGTCGTCGGCCTTCGGTCGGAGCAGGGCGACCAAGATGGCGTTTGTGCCGAAGTCTACCACGAACCCAATGGTTCCCACGACCGAGAATTTTAAGAAGCGTTCCATCTCTCTGGCGGTTTTGGGGTCGCCGCCCATGAAGCGGCCCACGATCCAGGCGCTCAGCCGGGCTAATAGGCCGGTTGGTTCTTGGGTGGTTTCGGTTTGTACGTCTGTCGTCATGTCACTTATGCCTCTAAAAGGGGATGCATCCTTAGCTCAGTTTTGGCGCGCGGCGCGCGTTTTGTCTGCATACAAAGCCGCCAGCATGCCTAATAGTACACCCATGTGCAAAAAGACGTTATTAACGTACAGCTTGTCCAGCAAGCTGTGAATAGCCAAATAGGTCCACACGCCCAGCAGCCCCAGCGCGACTCCGCGCTCCCACGCGCCGGTTGACGGCCGGCGGAGCACGCGCAGCGTCAGCCCGACCACCGCCGCGCCCATGAACAGGTACGCCGCGAGGCCCAGTATTCCGGTCTCGGCCAGGGTGTTGAGGTAGTAATTGTGCGCGTGGCCCAGCGGGTCGGGCCAGTTCATCAGCGCGTGCTGCGGGTAGACCACCGGGTAATTGCCGAAGCCCACGCCCAGCCAGGGCCGCGCCTCGGCCATGCTCATGGCGGCCTGCCAGTGGGCAAAGCGCTCGATCTCGGCGTAGTTTTCATGGTCGATATCGACGCCGCGCACGTCGCCGAAGCCGGCGGCGATATCGGTGAAGTCGGTGATGCGCTCGACGATAGCGCCGGGGAGCTTGCCGCTCGCCCACAGCAGCGCAAAGAGCGCCGCCAGCGCGCCCACCAGCAGCAGCCCGTGCCGCAGCTTGCGCGGCAGCATCAGCGCCATGACGACGCCGGCCGCCGCTGCGCCCATCCACGCGCCCCGGCTCCAGGAGGCGAGCAGCGCCGCGCCGGTGAGCAGCGCGATGAGGAGATAAAGGATTCCCTCGCCCCTGGCGCGCGAGGTCAGCGCGCCCCACGCCGCGCCCAGCGCCAACACCAGGCAGACGCCCATAAACCCGGCGAAGGGGTTAGGTTGGCCGAAGCTGCCGAACGCGCGGTAGAAGGTGCGCCCGGCGAGGGTGATCGCCAGGTGGTCGGCGCCGGAGCCGCCGAAGAACTCGTACAGGCCGATCAGAGCATGGACCGCGCCCGCCGCCAGCATCGCCCACACGATCCAGCGCAGACGCCGGGCGTCGCGGCGGATGAGGTCGAGCGTGATCGCGGCGAGCAGCGCCGCTTCGCCCCACTTGACCAGTTCGCGCATGCCCGCCGCCGTCGCGGGCGCGTCGATGACGCTGAGCGCAGAGACGAAGATAAAGATGAACAGGGGCGGGAAGACCGGGTTGAGTTTCCCCCTCTCCCCTAAATCCCCTCTCCCACAAGGGGAGAGGGGACTTT
>JAFGMM010000104.1 GCA_016927535.1 Anaerolineae bacterium | reverse complement strand
GGCCCCTCTCCCTCAGGGAGAGGGGAGTCAGAGCATCGATAACTGCCAAAGCGCCGGTTTTGGTGTGAGTCGTTGAGGCGGTAATACTCTCTCCTTGAGGGAGAGGGTGGCGCGCAGCGCCGGGTGAGGGCAAAAAGCAAAAACCTACCCTTGAAAGGAGGGGGCCGGGGGGGTGAGGTTCTGGACTTTGGCGCAAGCCCTGCGTGTCCGTGGTTCGCCGTTCGCCCTTGCCAAAGTCATCTTTTCGCTTTAGAGTCACGCCGTTATACCGTACACCACGAGGTCACCCATGCAGCTCACCCTGGTTAACTGGATACTGGCATCTTTACCGATTGCAATCATTTTGATCCTGATGGTCGTTTACCGCTGGAACGGCGTCCGGGCCGGCGCGGCCGGCCTGCTGGCAGCGGTGGTCATCGCGCTGTTGGTCTACGGCGCCGGCCTCGACGTGATCCTTTACGCCGGCGGGCGCGCCGTCCTGCTCACGCTCGACGTGCTGTACATCGTCTGGGGCGCGCTGCTGTTCTTCCAGGTCGTCGAGCACGCCGGCGCGCTGCGCACCATCGGCGGCGCGCTGCCGCGCCTCACCGCCGACCCGGTGATGCAAGGGCTGCTGCTGGGCTGGGTGTTCGCCTCGTTCCTGCAAGGCGTGGGCGGCTTCGGCGTACCGGTGGCGGTGGTCGCGCCGCTCCTGCTGAGCCTGGGCGTGTCGCCGCTGCTGGCGGTGGTCATGCCGAGCCTGGGGCACGGCTGGGCAGTGACCTTCGGCTCGCTGGGGTCGTCGTTCCAGGCGTTGCAGTCCAGCACCGGCCTCCCCGCCGAAACACTTGCGCCGTGGTCGGCGTTCCTGCTGGCGCTGATGGGCATACTCAGCGGCGCGGCGGTGGCGCACGCCCGCGCCGGCTGGCGCGGCGTCCAGAAGGGCCTGCCGGCGGTTTTGATCGTGGGCGGCGTGATGGGCGCGGTGCTGTACGGCGTCGCCGTCACGCCGGGACTGTGGCCGCTCGGCTCGACCGTCGCCGGGCTGGTGGGGCTGGCGGCGGCGGTGATCGTGGCGCGCCTGCCGTGGTATCGCGCGCCCGCCAACCACGACGAGCCAGGGAACCAGCGCCCCAACACCGGCCCAGCGTTGGGCTGGGCGCTGGCAGGCTACGCGGTTTTGCTGGCGCTCACCTTCACGCTGAAGGGCGTGCCGGCGATCAAAGCGTTCTTCAGCCAAACCGAACTGGTCGTCAGCTTCCCCGAAACGGCGACCGCGCCCGGCTGGGTAAACCCGGCCGGCCCCGGACGCGATATCCCGATCTTCGGGCACGCCGGCGCGATCCTGTTCTACGCTTCCGGGCTGACCTACCTCGTGTACCGGCTGAAGAAATATTATCCTCAAGACGCCGCGCGCAAAATCTGGCGGGGCACCACCGGCAAAGCGGTCCAGTCGAGCCTGGGCATCCTGGCGATGGTGAGCATGGCGGTCGTCATGGAAAACGCCGGCATGACCGATATGCTCGCGCGGGGCCTGAGCCAGTCGGTCGGGCCGGCGCTCTACCCCACCGTGGCGACGGCGGTCGGCGCGCTGGGCGCGTTCATGACCGGCAGCAACACCAATTCAAACGTCGTCTTCGGCGCGCTCCAGATGCAGACCGCCGCGCTCTTGCAGTTGAGCGTGCCTTTGATCCTGGGCCTCCAGACCGCCGCCGCCGCGATTGGCTCGATCATGGCGCCGACCAAGCTCATCGTAGGCGCGAGCACAGGCGGCATGGCCGGGCGCGAGGGCGAGGTTCTGCGCGGCGTGCTGGCGCGCAGCGCGGCGCTGCTGGTGATCCTGGCGGTAATCGCGTCGGTTATCTCGGCAGCCATAACGTAAGACAGTACAAAACCCTCACACAAAGCAAAGAAATTTCCCTTAAAGCGTCAAAGCTGCTACAATGCCTGGCAAGCGAACCGACCCCTGCATACGTTCTTTTTAAGCGTAGCAACCTGGAGCGCGATTTACTATGAAACGAATAACCGTCATGACCATCCTGATCCTCGTCGCCGTGATGGGCAGCAGTGCTGTCCTCGCGCAGGATATTCATCCAAGGCCGGTGATTGCCATCCACACGGTCGAGGATGACGCCACACACGAGGGCGTCTTATCTGACTACTGCTGGCTCACCGACGCCAACGACCACGACTGCGATGCCCTGGTCGATGAGCCGGAGACTACCATCCTCGTAAAGAACGGCGACGCCGTCGAGATTATCATCGAGGGCGAGGCAAGCATCCCGGACACGCTTTTATTAGAATTCATCGACGACCTGGACAGCAACGGCGACCCGATCACCGTCACCCTCACGCCGGATGATCCGAGTGTGTGGACGGTCGATCTGGCCGAAGGGCTGCACAATGTGCGGGTCGAGGCGGCGTATCCGTTCTCGGAGATCAGCTATGTCGCGTATCTGTTCACCTTCGAGGTGGCAGCGCCCACGCCTACGCCCACAGCAACCCAAGCGCCGACCGAAGCGCCCACCGCGACCGCCACCGAAGCGCCGCCCACCGAAGCGCCGTCTCCGACGCCGACCGAGGAAATAACCGAAGAAGTAACCGTAGAAGCCACCGCAGAATCTACTGAAGCAGCCACCGAAGCCGTGACCGAAACGCCCACCGAGGAACCCTCCGCCACCCCCACCGCCACACCGACGGGCGTCGCCATGCCGCTCACGCCCACGCCAAGCGGCGGGCCGGCGCTGACCGGCGTGACGCTCGAATCGGGCGGCAAAACGTTCGTCGCGCTTGCCGTCAATTTCTGCCGGGGCGACGAAGGCGAAGCGCCAACCTGCTTCGAGACCGCCGCCGACGCACCCAGCGAGCGCCTGACGGTGCCGCCGCTCGGCGCGTTCCTGGTCCGTATCGCCGAACCCGCGCCGGCGCAGGTTACCTTGCAGTTTCTCACCTCCGACGGCCAGCCCCTCACGACGCCGGGCGGCGCGGTGTTGTACCGCGAGACGCGCCGGGGCCAGCCGGTCCTGCTCTACACGCCGCCGATCTTCGATGTAGGGAGCTATCTCTTTGCCGTCGAAGTGCCGGGCGAGAACGCCACGTATTACTTCCAGATTCTCATCTCAGCCGAGGAGATCATGCCCGGACCGACCGCGACCTCTGAGCCGGTCGGATAAACAGCGTTGGATTAAACGGATCACTTCCCAGGGACGCTGTGTCCCTGGGAAGGCTTTGTATACGGCAGGTGCACTCCATGAACGACAATGAACTTTTGCTGCGCGACTATCGACCACGCCCAAAGCTGGTCACCAAAACGACCTTGATCGAAAAACCGCGCTTCCCGGTTATCGACGCCCATAACCACCTGGGCGAATCATTCGGCGGCGGCTGGTGCAATCGCCCGGTAAGCGAGCTGCTGGACCAACTCGACAAGGCCGGCGTGCGCGCCTACGTGGACCTGGACGGCGCCTGGGGCGAAGACATCGTGCAGGCGCGGCTCGACAAGTTCAAAGCGGCGGCGCCGGAACGCTTCCGCATCTTCGGCGGCGTAGACTGGGACGCCTGGCCCGAACAGGGCGACCGCTTCGGCGAGTGGGCCGCCAGCCGGCTGCGCCTGCAAGCGCGCTGGGGCGCCGAGGGCTTGAAAATCTGGAAGCCCTTTGGCCTGCACGTGCGCGACCATCACGGCGCGCTCGTCGCGGTCGATGACGCGCGGCTTGCGCCGCTGTGGGAGACGGCCGGTGAGATCGGCCTGCCGGTGATGGTGCACATCGCCGACCCGGTGGCCTTCTTCGACCCGCTCGACGCCACCAACGAGCGCTGGGAAGAACTCCAGGGACACCCGGATTGGCAGTTTCTCAGCCCGCCTTTCCCCAGCTTCCAGGCCATTATTACCGCGTTCGGCAACCTGGTCGCCGGCTATCCGAACACAACCTTCATCGGCGCGCATGTGGGCTGCTACGCCGAGAATCTCGGCTGGGTGGCGCAGACGTTCGACCGCTGCCCGAACTTTTACATCGACATCAGCGCGCGCATCGGCGAACTGGGCCGCCAACCCTACACGGCGCGGCGCTTCTTCATCGACTACGCCGACCGCATCTTGTTCGGCCTCGACGCCGGCCCCAACCTAGATATGTACCGCATCTACTATCGCTTCTTGGAGACCGACGACGAGTATTTTGATTACGGCCTTGGCCCGGTGCCGATCCAGGGGCGCTGGCAGATTTACGGGCTGTATCTGCCGGACGAGGTGCTGGAGAAGGTGTATTATAAGAATGCAAAACGAGTGTTAGGAATCGACTATGGATGAAAAAGAGTTGCTGGTACGCATCACCATAGACCCTGAAATATTCGGCGGCAAGCCCATCATTCGGGGCCGGCGCTTGGCAGTGGAACATGTTTTAGGAATGCTCGCCGCCGGCGACACGCCCGAAACTTTACTCGAAAATTATGATTGGCTGAAGCCGGAGGATATTCAAGCTTGCCTGGTATATGCCCGGCGCGTTGTCGCCCATGAACGGATCGAACCTCTGCTCACGACATGAAACTTTTACTAGACACCTGTATATCTAACAAAGCACGATCCGAACTCGGCAAAGCCGGTCATGATGTGGTTTCCACAAAAGATTACTGGGAAGAAGACCCCGGCGACGAAGAGATTATGGCGCGCGCCTACGGTGAAAGCCGTATATTAGTCACACTCGACAAAGACTTCGGCGAGCTGGCGGTTGTCTACGACCGGCCTCATGCCGGCATCATACGCCTGGTCAACCTGTCGGCCACGCAGCAAGCCGCCGTTTGCATCCGCGTGCTAGAACGCTATGGTGAAGAACTTCAAGCCGGCGCCATTGTCACCGCCGGGTTAAATCGGGTGCGTATCCGGTCCCCAGAGAATTGACCAATGACCGAAAAACGCACCTTCTACCTCCACGACATCCCGCTCGACGAAGCCTGGGCGCGCCTTAACGCCGCGCTTGCCGCCGCCGGGCTGGACGCTCCTTTCCCCGGCGAGACGGTCCCGTTGGACCGGGCGCGGGGTCGTGTGACCGCCGGGCCGGTCTGGGCGAAGCTCAGCGCGCCGCACTACCACGCCGCCGCGATGGACGGCTACGCAGTCCGCGCGGCGGACACGTTCGGCGCGTCCGAAGTGTCGCCCGTTTCGCTGCACGAAGTATCGCCCGGCGACGCCATCGACGCCGTAGCGCGCCCGGCCCTGCCCGTCAACACCGGGCAGCCGATGCCGGCCTGGGCCGACGCCGTCGTCATGATCGAGTACATCCAGCCCAAAAGCGGCAGTGAACTCGGAATCCGCGCACCGGTAGCGCCCTGGCAGCACGTCCGCCCGATGGGCGAGGACATGGTAGCGACCGAGTTGGTGCTGCCCGCCAACCACACCCTCCGCCCGGTGGACCTGGGCGCGCTCGCCGCCAGCGGGCACAGTGCGGTCAGCGTGCGGCGGCGGCCTCGCGTCGCCATCATCCCCACCGGTAGCGAGCTGGTCGCAGTCGGCGAACCGCCGGCGCCGGGCAAGATCATCGAATCGAACAGCCTGGTGCTGGCGGCGCAGGTCGAGGCGTGGGGCGGCATCCCTACGCGCTGGCAGATCGTGCCCGACGCATTCGAGCACATCCGCGCCGCCGCTGCCGAAGCCGCCCGTGACCATGACCTGGTGCTCATCAACGCCGGCTCGTCCGCCGGCACCGAAGACTACACGGCGCGCGTGGTCGAGGAACTGGGCGAACTGCTTGTACACGGGATCGCGGTCCGGCCCGGCCACCCGGTCATCCTGGGGATGCTCCAACCGGTGCCGGTCATCGGCGTGCCGGGCTACCCGGTCTCTGCCGCGCTGACCGGCGAGCTTTTCGTCGAGCCGCTGTTGGCGCGCTGGCGGGGGCAGCAGCCGGAGCCGCGTCCTACCCTCCAGGCTGTGCTCAGCCGGAAGGTCCTCTCGCCCACCGGCGACGACGAGTTCATGCGCGTGACGGTCGGGCAGGTGGGCGACCAAACCATCGCCGCGCCGCTTTCGCGCGGGGCCGGCGTGATTACGTCGCTGGTGCGCGCCGACGGGCTGGTACACATCCCGCGCTTTTCCGAGGGCCACCCGGCCGGCGCGACCGTGACGGTCCGTCTGTATAAGAGTCTCGACGCCATCGCCCGGACCGTCGTCGCCATCGGCAGCCACGATCTCACGCTCGACCTGCTGGCGCAGTACCTGGCGGAGCGCAACATGTCGCTCAGTTCGGCGAACGTGGGCAGCGTGGGCGGCTTGCTCGCGCTGCGGCGCGGGCAGGCGCATATCGCCGGCGCGCACCTGCTCGACCCGGAAACCGGCGAGTACAACGTCAAATACGTCAAGCAGTACCTACCCGACCGGCACGTCTTTTTGGTGACGCTGGTCGAACGTGAGCAGGGTCTCATCGTGCCGCCGGGCAATCCCCAAGGCATCGCAAGCGTGGCGGACCTGGCGCGCGGCGATGTGCGTTACATCAACCGGCAGCGCGGCGCCGGCACCCGCCTTTTGCTCGACTACGAATTAGAGCAGCGCGGCGTCGCGCCGGAGCAGGTCGCCGGCTACGCGCGCGAAGCCTTCACCCATCTCGAAGTCGCGGCGGCGGTGGCGGGCGGCGCGGCAGACTGCGGGATGGGCGTGCTGGCGGCGGCGCGTGCCCTGGAACTGGACTTTGTGCCGGTGGCGGGCGAGCGCTATGATCTGGTCATCCCTGCCGAACACTACACGAGCGACCACCTGAAACCGCTGCGCGACCTGCTGCACAACCGGGCGTTCCAGGCGGCGGTCGCAGCGATGCCCGGCTACGCGGTGAATCAGATGGGACAGGTAGCCGCCGAGGTTAAGCCTTAGCGCAAAAGTTGTTATTGTATTCGATGCACCTCTATCACAGATTTGTCCTGGCCGGCCTGATATCGGCAATTGCCCTCCTGGGCAATCTCGCAGCCGCCCGCGCCCAGGATGAAATTTCCACGCCCACCCTTACGCCAGCGCCGGCTACGCCCAGCGGCGATATTATCAACGGCACCGTCGTCATCACGCCGACCGAAACGCCCACACCCACCTTTACTTACGATCCCAAGCTCCCGACCGTGACGCCGACCCGAACGCCGCTTTTCGGCGTACCGACCGCCACGCACACTCCCACACCCGCTGCCGTGCCTACGCATATCGTCATGCCGGTCATCGAGGGCACGCCTGACCCGTCGTTGCCACACCTGGGCTATGGCATTCACGTCGGGCCGCACACGCGCATCGACCCGGCGCTCGTGTACAACCTCAATGTCGATTGGGTGAAGCTCTACGATGTACCGCAGCTCGACGACTATCCGGGGCTGCGCGTGCTCTACCGCATGGATATCGACCCGATGCCCAATCTAGACGCCTTTCGCGCCGAGATCATCCACCGCACCCAGGAGGTCACGGCGAAGGGCGTAGACGCCATCGAAGTAGGCAACGAGCCGAACCTGATTATCGAGTGGGCGCCCAAGCCCAACCCGGAGGAGTTCACACGCTACCTGTGCGAGGCGTACCGCGCGATCAAATCGGTCGCGCCGGGCGTCATCGTGGTGTCGGGCGGACTGGCACCGGCGCCCTCTCTGCCCGACGGCAGCGCCATCAACGACCTGGAGTTCGCACAGCGCATGCTCGACGCCGGCGCGGGCCGCTGCTTCGACGTGTTCGGCTACCATCCCTACGGCTTCAACCTGCCGCCCGAAGCCAGCCCTTACGAATACGAATACGGTTTCCGGCGCGCCGAACGGGTGCGTAAGCTGCTGGTCGGCTACGGGCTGGGCAGCAAGTCGATCTGGATGACCGAGTTCGGCTGGCTGTACGCGCCCTCGGAGGAGGGCGTAGACTGCAACGGCAAGCCGGGCTTTACCGGCTTCGAATGGATTCAACTGCCGAAGGCGACCGTAGCGGAGTACGTAGTCCGCGCCATCCGCTACGCCGACGTGCATTGGCCGTGGGCCGGGCCGATGTTCCTGTGGAATCTCGATTGGCAGATGTACGGCGAAGACTACTTACCGCTGTGCAACCAGATGCGCTGGTTCGGCCTGGTAGACCGCAACGGCAACCCTAACATCATCTACCAGCGCTACGCCGCCGCGCCGCGCCGCTTCAACCCCCGCCTCACCAGCGCCGCGCGCGCCAGCCTCTCCGAGGTGACGCTTACCACCTGGACCGAGGACATGACCGAAATCGTGGAGGCATACTGCCCGGCGGAGGTGCGCATCGGTTCGTTCACCGTGGTCAACGACGGGCCGGACATCGGCTTCGAGGCGGTCATCGAACCGGTGCAAGGGCCGGGCATCCCGGTCACGCACACATCGAGACACACCGCCACCCACAACGACGAAGTGGAAGTCTACATACAGACGAATACGCTGAAGCCGGGGCTTCACTTGGTCGCCATCAACATCGTGATGTTTTACGACGGGCGGCGCATGAGCACCAACGTGCGCGGTTGGGTGCTCGCGCAGCCGCCCACCTCGCCGGAGTGTGTCGCCAATGCCGCCGGGCAGTAGTAAGGAAGCCTTAGCTTAGCTACTCGCCCGGCGACCGCCCTTTAGCTCGTTCTGGAACTGCTCCAGCTTATCCCACTCACCTGCCGCCGCCAACCGGGCCTGTTCAGGCCATGTCGTCGGCGCACCGGGAATGATGCGCACGCCGGCATCGATGAGCATCTGTTCCAATCGGGCGGGGTCGCTTTCGGCGACCTGAGTAAAAGTGGTGATCCCTAACTCGTTCAGCGTCCGCGAGACCTTTGGACCGATCCCCTCGATGATGCGGAGATCGTCCGGCTCGGCCTTGACCGCTGGTGCTGGCTCCGGTTCGGCGGCGACCGGCGTTGGCTCCGGTTCCGGCTCCGGTTCGGCGACCTCGGCCTTGACCTCAACTTCGACCGGCTCGGGTTCCGGCTCCGGTTCGGCGGCGACCGGCGTCGGTTCGGGTTCCGGCTCGGCGGCGACCGGCGTCGGTTCGGGTTCCGGCTCCGGCTCCGGCGCGACGACTTTAACCTCGACCTTGATCGGCTCCGGCGCGACAGCGACAAACTTCGGCTCCGGTTCCGGTTTCGTGACCGCCTCGACCGGCGCTGCCTTTGCCGCACGCGCCACCGGCTCCGGCTCGGCAGCTTCAGGCTCCGACTCAGGCTCAGGCTCCGACTCCGGTTCCAGTTCGGCGGCCTCAGCCTCGACCGGCGCAGCGGCTTCCATACGAGACGAAAGCAGCCAGGCAACGGCAACCCCTCCGATCAACAGCGCTAACAGCAGGAGAGGAGCCAGCAGATCGGTACCGCCTCCTTCGTCTTCTTGCAGCACGAAATCGACGCCGCCGGGCAGGGCACGGACCGGGGCGGCCAAGGCAAACAGGGCAAAGACAAACACAAGCAGCAGGAACAGCGCGCGATACATGAGAGTCTCCTTTGTGGGTAAGGGAAGTTTCTCAATAATAAAATAATAGCGCCAAAATGCCAGCATAGCATAATGTCCGTCCGCGTTAGAATCGCATAAACGTCCCCGCCCGGCCATTGACAACGCCCCTCACCCGAAGTAACATCTTAGTCCGGCTGTGCTAGACGGGGAGCTAGCGGTGCCTTGTACCCACAATCCGCTCTAGTGGGGTCGAATTCTCTCCATGAGGGTCTCAGTCGGTAGTCCTGGCTTGGCCGGGCGGCGTTGAGAACCGGGTCCTGCGCGGCAGGCGACCCCGAACCTGGTCAGGTCCGGGAGGAAGCAGCCATAAGGGGACCCGCCTGGGTGCCGCAGGGGTGCCTGGTTGGAGTTAGCCAGTCAAGTTAAGTTGCCGGCCTGCGGCTCAAAGGAGAGTGCACAGCCGTTTTGTCGCCCTCCACGATTCCCGCGCCGTTGACCGCCGGCTAGATACCATCTTACTATGAATCCCAAAAAGTTGTTAGATTATTTTGATGTTGCGCCTAAACAGAGTCTTGGGCAAAATTTCCTCGCCGACCCCGGCGCACTTGCACATATCGTCGATATCGCAGAAGTCGGCCCGGACGATGTGGTGTTGGAAATCGGCGCCGGCACCGGCGCCCTTACCCGGCACCTGGCGGGCGCGGCGAAGCGCGTTATCGCTGTAGAGGTGGACTCGCGGCTTATACCTATCCTACAAGAGCAGATCGCATCCTTCCCAAACGTCGTCCTGGTCGAAGCCGACATCCTCGAAGTGAATGCCGGCGAATTAATGCAAACCCTGGCCGGCACGGAGACCTTCCAAGTGGTCGCCAACCTGCCCTACTACATCACCGCCGCCATCCTGCGCCGCCTGCTTGAAAACCCGCCGCGCCCGACCCGCCTCACCCTGACCGTGCAGCGCGAAGTCGCCGAGCGCCTGGCTGCGCAGCCCGGCGATATGAGCCTGTTGGCGGTGAGCGTGCAGTTTTACGGGCGCGTCCGGGTGGCGCACCGCATCAAAGCCGGCGCGTTCTGGCCGACGCCCGGCGTCGACTCGGCGGTGGTGCGCATCGACACTTATACAGATGGGCCGCCCGTGCCGGTCGATGACGAGCGGCAGTTCTTCCGGGTGGTGCGCGCCGGCTTCGGCCAGAAGCGCAAACAGATCAAAAACGCGCTGGCGGGCGGCCTGGGATTGGAGGCGCGCGCCGTGGTCGAGGCGCTGGAGCGCGCCGGCGTCGCGCCCAGCCGCCGCGCCGAAACCCTCAGCCTGGCGGAGTGGACGGCGCTCACGGCGGCGCTGAGAGAACATTTGTAGAAAGTAGAAAAATGATTTTCTACCACAGAGACACAGGGATCACAGAGACTCTTATAAAACCCCTGTGTCCTCTGTGTCTCTGTGGTAAACTATCTTAATCTTATAGGAGAAACCCCGGTCATGACCGACAAACGCCCACACGTCACGATCTATACCGACGGCGGCGCCGACCCCAACCCCGGCCCCGGCGGTTGGGGCGTGGTGCTCATCCATCCCAAGAAGACGCTTGAGCTTTCCGGCGGCGAAGCGCAAACCACCAACAACCGCATGGAGCTAACGGCGGTGATCGAGGCGCTTTCGGTGCTCAAGACGCCGTGCGTGGTGGACTTGCACACCGACTCGCAGTACGTGCAGCGCGGCATCACCGAATGGATCGATAAGTGGATTGCCAGCGATTGGAGGCGCGGCAAGCGCGGCGAACCGGTGCTCAACGAGGACCTGTGGCGCAGGCTGCACAAGCTCGCCCAGGCGCACGAGATCAACTGGCATTGGGTCAAGGGGCACGCCGGCGACGAGTACAACGAGCGCGCCGACCGGCTCGCCAGCGCTGCGATCCCGCGCGCCGAACGGCAGATCGATCCCGACGCCGTGCGCGTGATTCTGCGCATCGCGGGGCCGAAGCACGGCAGGGGCGCGGGCGGCTGGGCGGCGGCGGCAGCACGCGCCGGCGACGTGCAGACGCTTCACGGCCGGCACCCGGACATCACCGCCAACCAACTGGTGATCTACGCCGCGCTCGAAGCGCTAAAGCAGCTGCCCGGCGACGCGCCGGTTTACGTCTACACGAATAACAGCTACCTGCACGACGGCGTCACGCGCTGGGTCGATGGCTGGCGGCGCAGTGGGTGGACGACGAAAACCGGCGAACCGGTGAAGTTCCGCGAGATGTGGCAAGCACTGGATCAAATCTGCCGGGCGCGCGGCGTGATGTGGGTGCGCTTCGGCGACAGCGACGCGCCGCCGGAATTCGACGCGCTCAGGGATGCGGTCGAGCAGGCGCGGGCGGGGAACAGTCCTTAACCGCTCAATTCGGCGTCGTCCAGGGCGCGCGCCAGCAGGTCCGCGACGCCTAGCTCCGCCGCCCACCGGCGCAGATAGTCGAAGTCCAGGCGGTCGCTCTGCACCTTGAGCACGCCGATCACGTCTTGCCACTGCCGCATTGATGCCCCGCCGCCCAGCTTGTGCCGCTCCAGCTTTGCCAGCACGATATCCTCAGCGCCGGCGATCCAGGCCATCCGCGCGCCGTCCGGCGACAGCGCCTTCTGCACGCGCCGCCCAAACTGCGCCCGATCGAATGGGCGCAGCCCGGACACAAAGACATCGACCTTGTACATCGTCTCCAGGTGAATAACATTGAAGCTGTCACGGCCAGCCCTAAAAGATTCAGCCGGCGCACGGTCCGGCTTATCTCCGTGACCCGCGCCAGTTTGCGCCACGCCGGGGCCTGCCGCATCAATTCGACCAGCACTCGCTCGGCTTCGGGGCGTGTATCCTCGAACAGGCGCGCCATCTCACACTCCGGTGTCTCGCCAGGGGCGGCTAACCCAACACGACGCCGGCGATTGACACAATCGACGTACTGCGCTCGTCCGCCGGGCAGCGGTCATAGCTGACCACCTCGCCCTCCGACCCGCCCAGTGCGCGCAGCATCAGGTAAATCGGGGCAATGCCGCAGACGTTGCGCCGGTCGCGCTCGGCCTTGAGCAGCCCGAAGAATGCTTCGGCGTCGCCGGCGCAGATCGCACCTATCAGCTTTTGATCGGCCAGCCGGGTCTGCGCCTTCTCCACCCAGCCCAGCGGCGGCGTGTCGAAGGCCGGTCCCACATGCGCCAAATCCGCAGAAGCCACGAACAACGTGCGCCGGCCCGCCGCCGCCGCTTGCAGCACATCCACCGCCGCGCCGATCACCGGATCGGTGGACGGCGCGCCTCGCTCCATCACGAAATCGTGGAACGAACCGCACAGCACCGGCACGGTCGGGCACGGCGCGCCGCCGCGCATGTGGTGCACCCACGTCAGCGACAGCTCAATCGAGTGCTCGGTCCGGTGGTGCAGTTCGCTCGCAAACACCGCGTCCTCACCGATGACCGCGTACAGCCGGTCGATGACGCCCTGGTCGGTGGGCATGGCGCCGTAAGGCGTGGCGTAGCTCTGCCGCGTGGGCGTGATCAGAGCGCCGCCGGCGTGGTCGGTGCCGAATATAACCACAAGCTCGGCCTCACGGGCCGCCGCCGCCGCTGCGCTCCAGGTGCGCGCATAGACCGGACCGCCGCGTTGGTAGTCGATGTGCGGGCTGAGCACGCCGCGCACACCGGGCCGGGCAGCGACCGCGCCGTCAAGCTCCGCGAGATAATCGTCAAACAGGCGGCGCAGCCCTCCGGCGTCGGCAGGATAGCCCAGGCCGGCCGAGGCGGGCGGGCGCGCACCAGCGGCGCGGTATTCGTCCACGGCGCGCCGGACGGCACTGGCGGCGCGGGCGTTATCGAGCAGGTAAGCCTCGTCGAGCGCGGCGATGAACTCGCGCAGCACGTCGCCGGGTACCGAAAACCCGGTTCGCGCGGCGAACTTCGCCTGTACCGCAGCGACATCGTTCGCGCCGTCCAGCAGTCCCAGCACGGCGACCAGGCCCTGCGGGATGAAGATGGTCTTGTCGCTGAGCCGGAGCGGGTCATGCAGGACAAGACCGCGCTGCCCGTTGTGAGTAACCAAGTGGCTGCCGACGTTTCTGAGCCTGGGGAAGACGCTGTTTTGAGTCATGGTAGACGCCCGTGGGTGATCCTGTCTTGTCGTCCAAACGGCATAAACGTACACTAAACCCGGTGAAGTGTCAACCTATGCTCAAGCGTATCACAAGCAATCATACCCCGCGCGCAGGAACGGTCACGGCGCCGCCAATCTGAACTTGTCCACTGGCCTTGCAGACACGCATTCCCGCCCAAGGGTGCACGAACGACCCGTCGGAACTTTCCCCCTCTATCCCCAACCCTTTCCCCCACAAGGGGGGAAAGGGGGCCGGAACCGCTC
>JAFGMM010000103.1 GCA_016927535.1 Anaerolineae bacterium | reverse complement strand
GAGCGGTTCCGGCCCCCTTTCCCCCCTTGTGGGGGAAAGGGTTGGGGATAGAGGGGGAAAGTTCCGACGGGTCGTTCGTGCACCCTTTGAAGTTTGAACCAAACGATTAGACCTGCTACAATGTGCCCGGCCGGTTCTTAGCCGAACTGTGCCAGATTCACCCTCGGCGCGCGTCGGGGACCTATATAGAGTGAAGGAATCCTGATGAAGCATTTCCGGCTTTTCATCGCTTTATCGCTGGTTGTGGGTTTGTTATCGGCAGCGCTGGGCGCGTCGGTGGCCGCGCAAGCGCCGACCGCTACCGCTACACCGCCTTATAAGCCCACGCCCACCCGCAGCGCGACCGCTCTGCCGACCGCCGTCGTGCCGGCGCCGCTGCCGACCATCGTTCTGGCGCCATCCGTGCCCACCGCGACGCTCGCGGCCACAGCCGCATCCCCGGTGGCTCCGGTGGGCGAAGCCGCACCAGCCCCGGAGGGCGCCAACCCGCTCACCGGCCTCCCGGTGAGCGACCCCGCCGTTTTGCAGCACCGGCCTATCCTGGTGAAGGTGTCGAACTACCCGGCGGCGGTGCGCCCGCAGCACGCGATAGGCCGCGCCGACCACGTTTGGGAACACGTAATCGAAGGCGGCGCGACGCGGCTCACCGCCGTGTACCTGACCGAGGACATGCTGCAAATTGGCTCGACGCGCAGCGCCCGCCCCATCGACACCTACCTGGTGCCTATGTATCAAGGACTGCTGGCATATTCGGGCGCGAGCATCGGCACGCAGCAGATGCTCGAAGCGCAGCCCTGGGCCGACCGCATCTTCTGGCAAAAGGACGATTGCCCGATCTTCTGCCGCTACGATGTCGGCAGCGACGTAGACATATGGCATACGCTGTTCGTCAACGCGGCGGCGCTGCGTGAGGAAGCGGTGGCGCGCGGCATCGACGGGCCGGTGGATTTGCGCGGCCTTACGTTCAGTGAGGAGCCGCCGCCCGGCGGCGCGCCGGCTGCGAACCTGAACTTGCAGTACCCCGCGACCAACTCGTTCTGGTACTACAGCCCGATTACCGACAATTACTACCGTTGGCAAGAGGGCGAACCGCATCACGACGCGGTGGGCGACCGGCAGCTTGTCTTTGAAAACGTGGTGCTCATCTACGCCAACCACACCGAGAGCGATATCGTCGAGGATGAGGTGGGCGCGGGCCACCACGCGATGGATATCCAGATCAAGGGCGAAGGCCCGGCGAAGATTTTCCGGGGCGGGTTCGTGTGCGAGGCGCGCTGGGTTGCGCCGGAGGGCGGCGGGATGCTCCGCCTGGCGGATGCCGCCGGAAACGATATCCCGCTCAAGCCGGGGCGCACCTGGTTCTATGCGCTGCCGCTCGACCATACCGATTTACAGATCGGGCAGTAGGCGTTTTGGGGGGGCAGGTTTCAAACTTGCCCAATACCCCGCGAATTCCGGGCGAGCCTAAGTGTACTGCTCGCCCGAACTCGTTATAATTTGGACAATATCTTGAATGTGGGAATGAAGTCAGGAGCCAGGGGGTATACATGCGTTTTGTTTCTCGACTGCTGCTTATTGGGATAGTTCTGTTCATCACCGCCGTGCCGGTCGTAGCTCAGGACGATGGTGGCCCAATTGAGTATGGAGAGCGTGTGCTTGGGGATATTTCAATTCGTTGGCGAACACATCTGGACCTTCGATGCTGAGAACGGCGACGAGGTGACTATTGTGGTCACGGCCGATTCTAACAGTGTCTTTGTCTCGATAAGAGAACCGGATGGCAACAACCGTCTGTGGGATACCTGCCCGGCGGACAGTAGTTGTACCAAGACGGCCATCTTCCGTTCGGGGAGCTACGGTATTGTGGTGGGAAGCGACATCAATGCTATCTATCCGCAGTCCTATACACTGATGCTGGGACGCACCGGCCAGCACACACCCGACGAGATCGAGGCCAGCACGCTGCCCGTCTATGGATCGGAGCCGGTCGTCTCGACACCCGCCCCCGAGGAGACCAACGTCCTGCGCTATCTACTGGCCCACACAGCGCAGGTCGTGGAATTGGCATGGTCCGCCGACAGCACACGGCTGGCCTCGCTGGGGGCCGACGACCGGGTGCGCGTATGGGAGATTCGTGACGACAACTACGAAATCTCGGAGCGCGGCAACGAGATCGTGCGCAAGACGCTTATCAACCTGACGACCGACCGCGATGCCGATCTGGCTTGGTCGCCGGATGGCACGCGCCTGGCCCTGGCCAGCCCCAGTCA
Organism: Anaerolineae bacterium; assembly: GCA_016927535.1. Taxonomy (GTDB): domain Bacteria; phylum Chloroflexota; class Anaerolineae; order Aggregatilineales; family JAFGMM01; genus JAFGMM01. Next base: position 1,349 of record JAFGMM010000103.1, on the reverse strand, counting down.
GGAGAAGATATGCATATGGAATTTCGAGGTCGGCGAAGTCGATTTCTGCTTCCAGGCGCATACCCATGATGTGACCGATATAGACTGGTCGCCGGACGGCAGCCTGATCGCATCGGCCGAGCAGGGCAGGACCGTTCTGGTCTGGGATGCGGCCACGAGTGAGGTGGTGTACACGTTCACCAGCGATGACGCCGCCTATAACACAGCGGGTATAGCTTGGTCGCCGGATGGATCACAACTGGCCATCAGCCAGAGCGGCCTGTATATCATGGATGCGCAAACTGGCCGTGTCGCTGCTCCAACCCGAGTGGTCGCGCAAAGACCTGGTGTGGTCGCCGGATGGGGCTGAGTTGGCGGGCACCTTGGGGTTCGGCTCGGCGAATTATCGGCGCTATAGTGTTGACTACATGGACTTGGCTTCGGGGAGTGTCCTATGGAGCTATGAGGCCCGTATCGATCAGCCGATATACGATGTCGCGTGGTCGCCGGATGGCAAGTTCCTGGCAATACCCGAGGGGAATATCATCTGGATTCTGGATGTATCCGGGACCAACAGACCGACCCAGCGTCTTACCGCCCACACCGACGACGTCACGACGGTCGCCTGGTCGCCGGATGGCCAGTGGCTGGCGAGTGGCGCCAGGGACAAGCAAATTATCCTGTGGCGCACTGCCGACATTCTCGCCATGTCCGAGTAGACCGTGGGCGTGTCTCGCTTATTCCTCGGACGATGACGAGCGGCGGCGCAGTTCGCTGGCCCGCGCCTGGACGCGGCTTTGTATGCGGCACCCAAACCCAAACCGGCAGGGCGACCGGGGCCGCAGGCCGGCACCGGCGCACGGCTGCCCAGCCCGTAAGACCTGCTGGATGATCCCAATACGCTCCGGGACTCACACGAGGTGGTCTGGTATGGCGGGGAACGCCGCCGCATCGAGACGACCACCGGCCAGAACCCTTTGCCTATTCGCTACATCGTCGTGCGCGATCCCTTGGGCAAGCTGGAACCGGCGGCCTTTTTCGCTACCGACCCGGCGGCGTTTCCCCGTTCACCCTATGCGCCAGTCTCTACGCTCTCGCCCTTCCAAGTCCTGACCTGGTTCATCTGGCGCTGGAACGAGGAAGTCACCTTCGAAGACGTGCGTGAGCATTTGGGCTTCGAAACCCAGCGCCAGTGGAATGGCTTGTTGGCGATTCTGCGTACCAGCCCGGCTATTGTGGGTCTGTTCTCTTTCGTGACGCTGCTGGCCCATGCCTTGCTTGGCGACGATGCACTCCCGGTGCGTCAGACTACCTGGTACATCAAAGATGAAGCGACCTTTGCCGATGTGCTGGCTTTTGTGCGCCGTTAT
>JAFGMM010000014.1 GCA_016927535.1 Anaerolineae bacterium | reverse complement strand
GCTCTGATTCCCCCTCTCCCCTTGTGGGAGAGGGGGCTAGGGGGTGAGGGGAAAACCGGCGGCTTACTTCCGCCGCGCTGTACTAGCTGTGCAAGGTTCGCGGTTTACTCTCTTTGCACTTCTTAAGTTGATGCATATGGGGCGGGTTTGAAACCCGCCCCTACGCCGCGCCGGCGCACGCACTATATTGCAAAGCTGCCGTAACACGAATAAACGCGAATCAGGAATCTCTATTCGCGCAATTTGCGTTATTCGCGGTTAAAAATCTTATTTTTAGAGGAGCGAACATGGTCTGGGAGCCAAGCAACCAACTCGAAGCCGAACGGCTGGAAAAACTGCAACATCTGCGCAGCGCCGGCATTGACCCTTATCCGAACCGGGTCAAGCGCACCCACACCACCGCCGAGGCCGTCGCCGCGTTCGAGACGGTCGAAGCGGCGGGCGGCGCGGTCACGGTGACGGTGTGCGGGCGCATCGTGCGCCGCAACATCAAGGGTAAGGTCAGCTTCATGCACATCGAGGACGGCGCGGGGCGTTTGCAGCTTTTCGTCCGCGTGGACAGCATCGGCGAGGCGATGTACACGCTGGTGAAAGAGAAGGCTATCGAGTTGGGCGACTTCGTGCAGGCCACCGGGACTATGATGCGCACGAAGACCGGCGAGGTCAGCGTGAACGTGGGCGAATTGGTCGTGTTGGCGAAGGCGCTCAGCCCGCTGCCGGTCATCAAGCAGCAGACGCTCGACGACGGCACGGTCAAGCAGTACGGCGAGTTCTCCGACCCGGAGGAGCGCTACCGCCAGCGCTACGCCGACCTGGCCGTTAACCCCGACGTGCGCGAGATTTTCCGCATCCGGGCGCGCACGCTCGCGGCGCTCCGGCGCTTTTTGGATGATGAGGGCTTTCTTGAAGTCGAGACGCCGATCTTGCAGCCGATCTACGGCGGCGCGGCGGCGCGGCCTTTCGTCACGCACCACAACCAGCTTCACCAGGACCTTTATCTGCGCATCAGCTTCGAGCTTTATCTCAAGCGGCTGATGGTGGGCATGTACGACGGCGTGTACGAGATCGGGCGCGACTTCCGCAACGAGGGCGTGAGCCGCAAGCACAACCCGGAGTTTACGCAGCTTGAGTTTTACAAGGCGTACATCGACTACTACGAAGTGATGGACCTGGCGGAGCGGCTGGTGTCATCTGCGGCGGAGCGGGTGACCGGGAGCACGCGGATCGCTTACCAGGGGCACGAGATTGATTTTGCTCCTCCGTGGCGGCGCGTGACGCTGCGCGATATCACGTTGGAGCATACCGGCGTGGATTATATGGCGCACCCCGATGCGGAAGGGCTGCGTGCGGCGCTGCGCGCGAAAGGGCGGCACGCCGCCGACGGCGCGACCTGGGGCCGCCTGGTCAACGACATGCTCGACTACGCCGAGCCGCACATGATGCAGCCGCACATCGTCATCGACTACCCGCGCGATATCTCGCCGCTGGCGAAGGTCAAGCCGGACGATTCGCAGTTGGTCGAACGCTTCGAGTTCTTCATCGGCGGGCTGGAGATAGGCAACGCCTTCACCGAGATCAACGACCCGCTCGACCAGGAGCAGCGCTTTATCGACATGGGCCGGCTCTACGCCGCCGGCGACGAGGATGCGCACCCCATCGACGAGGACTACCTGCGCGCGATGCGCTACGGGATGCCGCCCAACGGTGGCTTTGGGATGGGCGTAGACCGGCTGGTGATGCTGTTCGCCGACCTGCCTAACATCCGCGAGGCGCTGCTGTTTCCGCACCTGCGCGAGGCGGGCGACGCGGGCGAGTAGGCGGCTGGGTAAGATTCGCCACGGAGCACACGGAGAGCACGGAGAAGAAAAGAGTAGAGGGCGCGGCATATGCGCCCTCTACCGGCGGCAGTGCGCTACTTCGCCGCCAGCCACTCTCGAATGGCGACGGCATGCTCGTAGTAGTGATCGCGGGTGTTGCACAAAACCAGCAGCAGCAGCGGCAACTGCTCGGCCCCCCGCCCGAAGGTCTTGGCGCTGAACAGTTCCTCATCCGAAAGGCTTTCGATCAGCGCGATCATCTGCGCATACGAGCGGTTGAACGCGGCGCGCACATCGTCGAGCGTGTGGTCTTTGCTCTGCTCGTAAAAGTCGTCGTTGATCCCCTCGACCTCGGCCTCCGCCGGCAACGCGATGTCCTCGCCGCGCCGGATTGCCTCAACCCACTCGATGCACTCCTGCTCCCACGTGGTGATGTGCGCCAGCACATCCTTCGCCGACCAGCGCGCACCGCACGCGCCCGGCTCGACCATCTGCGCGCCGTCCATCATGGCGAGCGTGCGCATGAGGAAATCGTGTTCGGCCTTGCTCAGTTCGAGCAGCCGGGTCTTGTCCCATTCGTGATGCATGCTCCCTCCTAATGCAAGAACGAGGCTGATACCTTGAACATGGATGCTTGCTGCCTGAACCTCACCCCCCTCTGTCCCCCCTCGCCACGCCGTGGAAAGGGGGGATGACGCGCGCAGCGCGGCGGGGGGGTGAGGTCAACATTCAAAGCATCAGCATTGACTTTGCACTAACCGGCTTGCTTGGCTTTCAACCATTCGCGCACGACCTCGATGTGCTCAAGGTAGTGAAGGTGCGCGTTGCTCGCCACCGTCAGCCACAGCGGGATGTCCTCCGGCATCCACTTGAAGTACTGCAACTCGGTCAGCATCGCCTCCGGCAGCGACGCGGTCAGGGTGCGCAGGCGTTGGTACGACGCGCGGAAGTCGTTCAACACGTCGTCGAGCGCGCGGCCCTTGTCCGCCTCGTAAGTGGCGTCGTTGAGCTTGTCGATATCGTCCCAGGTGTAGCCCGGCGCGGGGCGCTCCGGCGTCTCGCCGCGCTGCCCGGCCTCGATCCACGCGCTGCACTGCCGCTGCCAGAATGCCAGGTGCGCCAACGTATCTTTCACCGACCACTCACCGAACGCGCCCGGCTCCACCATCTGCGCGTCGTCCATCATGGCGAGTGTGCGCTCCACGAAATCATATTCGGCCTGCATCATATCGAGCAGCTTAAGCTTATCCATCTGGTGGTGCATTGGGTCTCCTCCTCAGGAACCGTTCTACGAATATCTGCTATCTTCATCGCGCGGCGAAAGCACAAGATACAACGATTGGCCGAATCCTGCCACAAGTCGCGCATTCTGGGTGTGAGCAAAGGTTGTCAGTGAGTTGCTTGACACAACCTTGCGCCTGTAACTCCCCCTCACCCCCTCTCCCCCTCCTTTCAAGGGTAGGTTTTTTGTGGAACGCGGCTCATGAGCATGATTCTTGCCCTCACCCCCGGCCCCTCTCCCTCAGGG
>JAFGMM010000102.1 GCA_016927535.1 Anaerolineae bacterium | reverse complement strand
GCTAGCACGAGTCTGACTCCCCTCGCCCCTTGAGGGAGAGGGGTCGGGGGAGAGGGGGAAAAAGCGCTTAAGTTGATGCATATGGGGGTGAGGTATTTTCATCCTCTTGTGGTGTCGCGCAGCGACATGGTTAGCTCCATTGCATGGAGAGGGGGAGCCAGAACAAGCGACGCTCTGGAAGTCCCCCTCTCTACGAAGTGGAGAGGGGGGTTTAGGGGGTGAGGTAAAACAACCTGCCGGCTTTGCACAAGCCCTTTTTATTAGGGTTGCCGGTTGATTGTTGTTGTATTAACATATATTCTAGGTTTATCTTTTATTTTGTTTTGTCAGGTAATGGATGCGGGGTCAGGAGAATTTATCATGGGGCTTGATTTGAAGTGCCCGCGCTGCGGCAAGATGATGACGTTTAAAGTGAGCAGTGCGCGGGTGGAATGCCGGCACTGCGGCTATGCGCCGATTGACGACGCCAACCGCAAATATGTCGATGAGCCGCCGGCGCGGCAAATCCCGGTTGACCTGGCAAACGTGCGCCCGATCAGCCGGCACAAGCCGTCGCCGCGCCAGGAGTCGTTGTTTTACGAGGGGATGTTGGCGCTCAAACGCGGCGACCGCAAAGCCGCACAGCGGTATTTTAAGAGTTCGTTAGAGTTAGACAAGGCGTTTACCGACCCGTGGTTCTGGTTGGCTTCGACCACCGACAACCCCGCCGAGCAGCGCCAGTATCTCGAGTGGGTGCTGGCCCACGAGCCGGATCACATCGAGGCGCTTAAGGCGCTGGCTTTGCTGGATGGCCGGCTGAAAGAGTCGGATTTTAACCCCAAGTCCACGCAGTTTAGCGGCGTGACCTCGGTGAAGGAACTGCGGGCCGAGGCCGAAAAGATGCAGTGCCCGCAGTGCGGCGGCCGGCTCACCTATGATATCGCGCGGCGCAAGGTGGTTTGCTGGAATTGTAACTACCAGAAAGATATCGAGGAGCGCGCTTATGGCGAGGCGGGCGGGATGCTGGTCGAGGCGCTGCTGAAGCGCAAGTACAAAAAGCAGCATTGGGAAGGGACCGAACGCATCCTGACCTGCGACAATTGCGGCGCGACGGTGACGCTTTCGGCGCGTACCATGACCGACCGGTGCGCGTTTTGCGGTTCGACGCGGGTGCTGGTCGCCGACAATAAGAAGACTTTCGAACAGCCGGATGGGATCGTTCCGTTTCGCGGCAAGGAGGAGCACGCCATCAAGGCGGTGCAGGATGCGATGAACAAGGGCCTGCGCGGCCTGATGCGCTTCTTCCGCGATGATATCAGTTATGAAGAAGCGCACCCGGTGTACATCGCGTTCTGGCTGTTCGAGGCGACGGCGACGGTGAAGTGGTCGTATCCGGGGTCGCCTTTCAACGGCGAGGATGCCTTTATGCTGAGCGACATCGTGGTAAGCGCGACCGATACGCTGGATAAGCGGCTGCTGAAGCAGATTTTGCCCTACGAGATGCGCTACCTGCAAAAGTATGACCCGCGCTTTCTCTCGGACTGGCCGGCAGAGATTTATCACCTGGACGTGGACGAAGCTTCGTTGAACGCGCGCGAGGAGATGTCGCGGCAGGCCAAGCTGCGCACCGAGGTGAGCAAGGATAGATCTAAGCGCTACTCGCAGGGCGTGAGCGGCAGCCGGCAGGAGCGGACGGTCGAACTGCATGTCAGCCCGCCCCACATATCGGGCATGACGTACCGGCTGGTGCTGCTGCCGGTGTGGGTGGTGCTGCTGCACGAGGGAGACGGCGACGTGCGGCGCTGTCTGGTCAACGGGCAGACCGGCAAGGTCGCTGTCGAGGGCAAGTTGGGCGGGTTGCTTTAACGATAAAATCCACAGGTAAAGGAGTGACGATGGCGCTCACAGCGCAAGATATCATTGAGTTGTTGAGGCTAGTCCCGCTCGAAGCCGAGGGCGGGCTTTACCGGCAGACGTATAAATCGGCGGATGCGGTCCCGGTGGCAGTTTTGCCTTCGCGCTACCGGGCTTACCGGTCGTTCGGTACGGCAATCTATTACCTGCTGACGCCCGGCGTCTGTTCGACCTTACACCGCCTGCTCACCGACGAGGTGTATCACTTCTACCTGGGCGACCCGGTGGAGATGCTGTGGCTCAACCCCGACGGCACGTCGCAGATGCTCACGCTGGGCCAGGATATCGCGGGCGGCCAGCATGTGCAGTTGGTGGTGCCGCATGGCGTGTGGCAGGGTTCGTATTTGAAGCCGGGCGGGGCGTATGCGCTGATGGGCACCACGATGGCGCCCGGCTTCGAGCCGGAGGATTTCGAGCCGGGCGTCCGCGTCGCGCTCATCGCGCAGTATCCCGACCGCGCCGGTCTGATTACGAGACTGACTCGGTGAGGGGGAGGCTATGCGCGCCGTGCTTCAACGGGTCAGCAGCGCCAGCGTGACGGTGGACGGCCAGGTCGTTGCCGCCATCGATCATGGACTGGTCGTGTTGGTCGGCGTGACGCACGCCGACGGCGCGACCCAGGCCGATTGGCTGGCGCAAAAAATCGCCGGGCTGCGCATCTTCGAGGACGAAGCGGGCAAGTTCAACCGCTCGCTGCTCGACGCGGGCGGGAGCGCGCTGGTCGTTTCGCAGTTCACGCTCTACGCCGACGCGCGCAAAGGCCGCCGCCCGGCCTTCGTCGATGCGGCGCGCCCGGAGGTCGCCGAGCCGCTCATCGAGTACTTCTGTGGGCGGCTGCGTGCGCACGGCGTGCCGGTCCAGACCGGGGTCTTTGGTGCGCGGATGTTGGTCGCCATCCACAACCAGGGGCCGGTGACCATTATCCTCGATGCGCCCGCGTAGTCGATCTTTAGTGTTCTGTAAACATCTCAAAAAACTTTTGTAAATTCAGATATATCAAGAGTACTGAAGTACGGCTATCTTTCTAACTACTTTCAAACCCCGCCCGGTAAGGTTTGTGTTATAATACAAATATGGAGTACCGGGTTGTTTGTTGTATGGTATTGGGTGGGAAATACTGAAAGTGAGGTTGTATGATGCCGCGCTGTAGTATATGTGGTCGCGTATTGATTGTTGACCGGTCGAGCAAGCGGCTGATTTTGCGTTGCCCCAAGCATGGTATCGTGTTGCGTTATTATTCACAGGATAATGGTACTAATTCGCCGCCAGCGCCGTCCATACCGCCCCCGCGCTCCCGTCGATGACTTGCCAGAGCGCCATATACGTTGTATGCTAACAAAAGTTTTTTGAACTGTCGTGAATTCCTGGGTGATGAGCCGTAATCGGCGGCGGTCAAATTTTTTGGAGTACTTATCGATGAGTGGAGCGGATCGTTTTAGTGTGACCTTTTGGGGCGTCAGAGGTGGTCATCCTGTCCCCGGCCCTGCGACTGTGCGCTACGGCGGCAACACAACTTCGGCAGAAGTCCGCGCCGGCCGGCACATTATTATTTTCGACGCCGGATCGGGCATCATCCCGCTGGGTGACAAATTGATGGCCGAGGCAAAGGCCGGCGGCTTTAAGCTCACCATCTTGCTGCTGCTCACCCATACGCACAATGATCATATTGAGGGGTTCCCCTTCTTTCGACCGGTTTATCATGCCACCACCACGCTTAACATCTTCGGACCTAAGCTGTTCCCCAATGACCTGGAAGATATCCTTAAGCGGTCCATGATGTCGCCGCGCTTCCCCATCTCGCTAGATGAGCTGCCCTGTGAGTGGCGCATCGGTTTCATACGCAATCACGAGATGCTGGTGTTGACCGAACCGGATGCGATGCCCCAGGCGTACCATACGGTGCGCGATGCGCTGAAGCTGGCGGAGGACGTGGTTAAGGTTACGTCGATGCGAAGCTCGTCGCACCCGAACGGCATCATGTTCTACCGGGTCGAGTATCGCGGCAGGTCGATTGTTTTTGCGACCGATACCGAATCGTATGTGGGCGGCGATCAAAATCTCATTCGCTTTGCGCAAGGCGCCGATTTGCTGATTCACGACGCAGAGTTCACCCCGGACGAGTATTTGCACAAACAAAGCTGGGGACATAGCACATGGAAGATGGCCTGTAATGTGGCGCGGCAAGCCGGCGTCAAACGGCTCGCGCTCACACACCATAACGAAATGCACGATGACGACTTCATGGACGAGTTAGAAAAAGTCGTTCAGACCGAGATGCCCGAAGCTTTTTTTGCCCATGAAGGGTTGACGGTTGATCTGTTGGACGGCTGAACTTTTTAATCTTCACCATCATACAAAATCTTAGTTGAGTTGCCGGGCGAATCCACCCGGCAATTTTTTTATCCTGACCGGTTTTTGACCGTTTCCTGACCGGTATGGGCTGTACGGGCCGGTATATACCCTGGCAGCTTGAGAGTAACGATCAATGTTCACTCAAGTGAAAGGAACCTATACCATGCCAGACGATAAGTCGAAACCCAAGGCGCCACCGCCGAAGAAAGATAAATCCCCGAAGTCCTGGCCGCCCGGCAACGCATAACGCTGCAAATATCGGAGCGGGCCATTCGGGATTAGGGACGGCCCGCTCCGGGCAAGCGCTCTCCTCACTATTGGGCGCGCAGGTTCGCCAACCATGCACGCGCCGCGCTGACGATATCGTTCACCTGCTCGTGCGGGAACCGTTCTGCCAGTTCCAGCGCTTCGGTCAGGTGGATGATGGCTTCGCCTTTGCGTTCCTGCCGGGCGCACAGGTCGCCCAGTTCGTACAGGACGGCAACGCTGTACCGCTTGACGTTCAAGCCGCGCCAGGCGCGCAGCGCGCGCAGCAGGTAGTATTCCGCCTCCTCCCACCGCTCGCGCCGCGCCAGCGCTGCGCCCAGGTTTTGCCACACAATCGCCAGGTCGAAGGCGGCGTTCTGATCCTGGAGATACCGTTCGGCCCGGTAGTAGCAGGCGGCTGCATGGGACCAATCGCCTATCTCGTCATACAGGTCGCCCATTAGTGAATTGAGCAGCCCCAGCAAATAGGCCGAGTTGACCGATTCGTAAACGGCGGCGACGCTTTGCGCAAGCTGCATGGCGCGCTCCGGCCGGCCAAGCATCTGGTAGATAATGCCCAGGATGTGCAGCGCCTTCGCCGCGCCCACCCGGTCACCGAGGCGGCGCCAGTATACATAAGCCATCTGCGCGTATTCCAGCGCGCGCGCCATATCGTAGACCGTGCCGTAGACGTTGGCGCTGACCATGTAAACGTTTGCCAGGGCGCCTATATCGCCGGTGCGGTGCGCCTCCGAGAGCGCAAGCGGGATGTAAGACAAAGCTTCGTCCAGGGCATCGCGCCGGCGCGCGTCGTCGATCAGGCCGGCCAGCGCCCACGCCCCCACCGATTCACTGGCTTCTCCCAAGCGATGCGCGATGGTGCGCGCGGTCTGGTGGGCGGCGGTGGCCCGGTTCTGTTCGCCTTGCAGATTGTAAAGTGCGCCGACCCGCTCCCAGAGCCGGGCCTGGCTCACCCGGTCGTCTAAAATTTGCGAGGCGAGCAGCAGATTCAACAGCACGGCGTACCACGCATCCCAGTGCCCGCGCCAGCGCATCACCGCGTCGATCTTGAGGCCGACGCGCAGCGCCAGTTGGTTGATCGAGGGTTCGTGCGCCGCTGCGATGAGGGTCGTAACCAGGTCTTCGCGCTCGGCGGCGATTTCATCGAAGCGGTCTTGTTCGGCCAGGGCCAGCCAGCGCTCCAGGTTATCGGTCACTTGTGCCAGGGCGTTTGATGTCCACATTGTCCGACCACCGATCTTCAATGAACTGGCTTTACTCTAGCATACTCGTGCACACCCGTCTAGTATGTCCGGCGCTGCGGCGCTTGAAAAACCGCTCCCGGCGGGGGTATAGTTATGCCACCATGACCATTATCAAACGCACCCCGACCGTATCGCTCGCTGCGCTTTTACTGCTGGCCGCCGCCCTGGCGTGCAGCACCGCTGACCTGGGTTCTGGCCCTGCCGCAACGCCCACGCCGGCGGCTACGGCGTCCGCCGTCTTCGTCACCGCCACGCCGGGCGGCGTGATATCCGTCCCGTTAGGAGCGGCGGCCGGCGGCGCGCCGGGGCAGTCCGGGCCGCCCGCCGCCGGCGCGGAGATCGTCGCGCCGGTCGGCACGGCCACCGCCGCCGCCGCCCGCGTCCTCACCGCCACCGCCGAGGCTGCCGCGCCGCCGGTCCAGGCAACCTACCAGCCCGGCGACTGCCCGGCGCCACGCAACCCGCCGCCGCCCGCCCGCCCCGCGACCTTCGCCGAATTCCCGTCCGCCATCGCCCAGTACTTGAGCGCCGGCGGGCCGACGACCCTGCTGGAGGGCGCGCTGCGCACCTGGGGGGCGATCACCGGCGGCGGCGGCCTGGTCAAGGTCGATACCGATGTGACCGGCAACGGCGACCCGGAGGTCATCATCACCATCTACGACCCGACGCGCGCCGGTCGCCGGCCCCAACCCGGCCAATTGCTCATCTTCGGCTGCGAGCGCGGCGGCTACCGGCTGCTCTATGCCTCGACGCAGGACCCGAACATCGGCTTGCCGGAACTGCTGCGGGTCGGCGATATGAGCGGCGACGCCCGCGCCGAGGTTGTCTACCGGGTGGAGCGCTGCGCCGAACCGGACGTTTGCACCGGCGAGGCGCAGATTCTCACCTGGGATTCGGTGCTGGGCAGCTTCCGCCCGTTGAATGCCGGCCTCATCAGTGCGCCGAACGCGCGCTTTGGCATCGGCGACGTGGACGGCGACGGTATCCTTGAGCTATCGGTTGCCAGCGAGGGCACGGGCGACGGGCCGCCGCGCACCGTCACGCAGACCTGGGACTGGAACGGCACCGGCTACTTGCTCGCCGTGGCCGAGCTTGCGCCGGCCCGGTATCGCATCCACGCGCTGCACGACGCCGACGCCGCGTTCGCTGCCGGCCGGTACGCCGAGGCGCGCGCCGGCTACGAGCGCGTGCTCGACGATGAGACGCTGCTGCCCTGGACGCAGCCCGACGAGCGAAGTTACTTGAACGCTTTTGCGCTTTACCGGCTGGTGCTGGCTTATGCTGCTCAGGGCGACTTGGCGCAGGCGCAGGCGGCGCTCGACCGGCTGGCGGTGGGATACAATGTGGGCGCGCCCGGCGCGGTTTATACTGAACTGGCCCGTGCTTTCTGGGACCAGCTTTCGGCTACGCACGACTTCGGCGCTGCCTGCGCCGTGGCGCGCAGCCTGGCGGTGAGCCGGCCGGATACCCTGAGCATGCTCAACAGCTACGGCGAAGGCAGCCGCGCCTACACGGTGTATGATCTTTGCCCATATTAATGCAGTACAGATATAAAAATAAAAAGGACTAGACCGACATGACCGACATCGACTTGATGCAACACTTTGAGTCGCGCGTTGAAGTGATTGTTGACCGGCTCGTCAAACTCGTCCGGCTGGAATCGCCTTCTAAAGATAAAGCCGCCGTGGACCGGATGGGCGCAGAGGTCGCGGCGCAGTGCTGGGCGTTGGGCGCGGAGGTGACGGTGGAGCCGCGCATGGAGGCCGGCGACATTCTGCTGGCGAAGTGGAACATGGGAGCGCCCGGCAAGCCGATTGTGGTGATCGGGCATATGGATACCGTCTGGCCGCTCGGCGCGCTGCCGGTGCGCCGGGAGGGAGATAAGCTCTACGGCCCCGGTGTATACGATATGAAGGCCGGTATTGCGATTTTTCTCGCGGTCGTCGCCGAGTTGCAGGCGCTTGGACGCTTCCCGGAGCGGCCCATCTGGGGGCTGTTTACCGGCGATGAGGAGACCGGCAGTACCTACTCGGTGGGCGTGATCGAAGCGACCGCCCGGCAGGCCGGCTTGGTGGTGGTGCCGGAGCCGGCCATTCCCCCGGAGGGCATCAAGACGGCGCGCAAAGGCACCGGCGATATCGTCGTCAAGGCGATTGGGCGTTCGGCGCACGCCGGCGGCGAGCCGGAGCAGGGGATTAATGCCATCGTCGAGCTTGCCCACCAGGTTGATCGCCTGGCGGCGCTGAGCGACCCTGCTGTAGGGACTACCGTGACGCCCACACTTATTACAGGCGGCGTCGTGGCGAACGCCGTCCCTGCCGAAGCCGAGCTTACCGCCGACGTGCGCGTCCCGAACAAGGCCGAGCAGGCGCGCATCGAGCGCGCGCTGGCGGATCTGACGCCGACCCTGGCGGGCGCTCGGCTGGAGATCCGCAGCCGCTTCGACCGCCCGCCGATGGAGCGCAACGCTTTGATGATCCAGACGTTTGAGCAGTTGGGCGCGGTCGCCCACCGCATCGGACACCCGCCGCTTGCCGAGGGGAGCACGGGCGGCGGCTCGGACGGCAACTTTACGGCGGCGCTGGGTGTGCCGACGCTCGACGGGATGGGACCGCAGGGCGGCGGCGCGCACGCCGTACACGAGCATGTCGTGGTGCCGGGGCTGGCGCGGCGTGCGGCGCTTATGGCGGGGGTGCTGCTGTATTGGCCGGCGCTTTAATTGCTTGAACAGACACCACTTTTTTGCTAATTAAAGACTGTGGCAAGGCTTGTCTTGTATCCTAAAAGACAAGCTTTGTTTGTCTCTCCTAACCGAAATAGCTCTTAAGGCATGTCACCAACCCTACCTTTACGGTGTATAATAGTTTCACTGTGTGTCAATGTTTAGTCAATGGTGAAGAAAGCGGGCAAGGATTTGAGCAAAGGGTTAAAAAAGCATAACTTGATCTTTCCAATCCAATCGATATGCACTGGCGCCACATCCTTTTCGCATGTATCATACACTCAGAGAACCGTTAAGGAGTGTTGCAGTTTCGCAGCGCGTTCCCCCGAGATGGGGAGGTGTATGGATGAGTAAGGGCAGGATACTAGTCGTAGAAGACGACTTCGATATCTCCAACATGCTACGCATTTACTTTACCGGTCAGGGGTATGAAGTCCAGGTAGCGCCACGCGGGGGCGACGCCCTGGCGCTGACGCGGCAGCAGTTGCCGCACCTTATTATCCTCGACATTATGCTTCCTGACATGGATGGTTATGCGGTTTGTAAAGAACTTCGGACTACCACTCGAACCAGCCACATACCGATCATCTTCCTCACCCAGCGCGACGAACGCAGCGATAAAATCGCCGGGCTAGAACTGGGTGCCGACGATTACATTACCAAACCCTTCGACATTGAGGAGCTTAAGCTGCGGGTGCAGAACGCGATTGTCCGCAGCGAGCGCGAAAGCCTCACCGATCCGCGCTCCGGGCTGCCCAGCGGTCGTTTGATCGAGGACCAGCTGCGCGCCTTGATGCGCAATGATCGGGCCTGGTCCTATGCTGACGTAAAGATCAATAACTTTGAAGCGTTTAAGGATGTGTATGGTTTCGTGGCGGGCGATGAGGTGCTGCGCTTCACCGCCTTGCTGATCGGCGAGGTGGTCGATGAACAAGGGACACCGGACGATTTCATCGGGCACCCGGGCGGCGATAATTTCGTCATTATTACCTACTCCGACGACCCGGACCGTCTGAGCGAGTTCCTGCGCGAGCGCTTTAACGAGGATGTCAAGAAGCATTATTCCTTCATCGACCGCGAGGCCGGCAAGATTGTCGTGGACGACGGCATGGGCGGCCAGCACGAGGTCGGTTTGATGACTCTGTCGGTTGGTCAGGTGTCCGCCCTCACCCACCAGTTCGCCGACATCCGCGAGATCACCGAACTGGCTGCCGAGAATCGCCGCCGGGGACAGGACCGGGTACCGACCGTCGAAGACGATTCCTGGTAACGCCTTATTGTTCGACGCCATCAAATTGCTGATATAGACACGCTGTAAGTGCGTTTGGAGCTATGGACCTAGGGTTTGCGTATATTCTGCTGGTTTGTGGGATAGGTGTGCTTTTTTTGGTTTATCTGACAGCGCGCCAGCAAAGCGAGCAAGCGCTGCCGCAAGCCATGCAGTCTTCGGCTATCCCGGTTAACCTGGTCCCGGTCCGAGACGCGGTGATCGTCGCTCGGGAGGGAGGGCAGGTTCTATTTGTCAATGACACGGCGCGCCAGTGGTTCGATTCTAGCGGCGACGATTTGAGCCTGTGGATTATGGCACAGCAGGCGCAGCCGGCCGATACCTTTTGGGAATTATTCGCCGCGCCGGGACGCGCGACCTTTAGCCTGGATCACCGCCAGGTCGAGGCGACTTCGCACGAGGTTTATACGCGCAACGGCCGGCAGTTTATCGTGGTGCTGCGCGACCGGGCCGGCAGCCGGGTCGAACGCGACCGCGACCCCGCGCACGCCATGACGGTCATCAGCGATATCAGCAAAACTATCAGCGCCAGCCTTAACCTCAGCGAAACCCTCAACGCCGTCCTGACCAACGTCGGGCGCATCGTCGAGTACAGCGTCGGTGAGGCCTGTCTTTGGGACCCGGAGCGCCAGACCTTGCAGCGCCGCGCGTCGAGCGGCGATTATGATTTCCTGGAACTGCTTGAAGCCGCCGGGCGCGAGTACCGGATCGACGAGGGTTACAGCGGTTGGATCGCGCGCTACCGCCAGCCGCTCCTCATCGGCGAAGTGGCCGCGCGCACCGACGTGCAGCCCTTCCTGAACGACCCAGGCGCGCCGTTCCAGTCTTTTATCGGGGTGCCGTTGACCGTCGGCGAGAAGTTTATCGGCACCCTGGAGTTTATCAGCCGCGACTACAACGCCTTCGACCACGACGATTTGTTTCTCCTCCAGGTGGTGGCGGGCCAGGCCGCGATTGCGATTGAGAACGCACGCCTATACGAGGCGCAGTCGGCGCGCCTGACCGAGTTGACCGGCTTGCAACAAATCACCCAGGCGCTCGGCGCGCTCACCGACTCGCACCAACTTTACGCCCAGCTCACCGAACGCATCGCCCGGCAGATGGACGTGACGATGTGCGGCGTGCTGCTCTACGACCATCATACCAATGCGCTGGTCGCGCAGGCGCCGTTTTACGGCGTTTCGCCCGCCGTGCTAGACCTGTACCGCATTCCGTTGACGCCCGGCACGCCGGCCCGCGCGATCTGGGACAAAAACATGTGGTGGCGCAGCAACGATGTGCCCAATGATACGCTGGTGCGCGACCTAGACTTGCTCAAGCTGGCGACGGTGGTAGGTGTGAAAACGACGGCGATTGCCGTCATGACGGTGGGCGACCGGCGGATCGGCCTCTTGCAGGCGGCGAACAAGCGCGATGGGTCGAACTTCAGCGACGAAGACACTGCCATGCTGACCATCTTTGCGGCGCAGGCGGCTATCGTGGTGGAAAATGCGCGTCTGTTCCAGCGCGAGCAGCGCCGCGCGGAAGAACTCAGCGGCTTGCAGCAGATCGGTCAAGCGATTAGCGCTATGCAGGACCCCGGCGAATTGTATTCGCAGATTAACGCGCGCATTGCGGAGTTGATGGGCGTGGAGATGTGCGGCATTCTGCACTATGACGAAGTGCAGCAGGCGTTGGTCAGCCGGCTGCCGTTCTACGGGGTGTCGGACCAGTTCGCCAGCCAATACGCCATCCCGATGGCGGAAGGTTCGCCGGCCTACCAACTGTTTTTTAATGTATCGACCTGGATCACCAATGACGCGCAGCACGACCCGCTGGCCCAGGCGCTGGGCCTGGTGGAGATTGCCAAAAAGATCGGCGTGAAGCAAACCTTGCTCGCCGCGTTGATGGTGGGCGGGCGGCGGCTGGGGATTGTGCAGGCGTCGAACAAACTCGGCGGCGGCGAATTCACCGAGGCGGACGCGCGCATCCTCAGCATTTACGCCAGCCAGGCGGCGATCATCATCGATAACACGCGGCTCTTCCGCCAGACTCAGGAATACGCCGACAGCGTGGAAGGCTTGCAGCGGATCGCCCGGATCGCTGGGAGTGCGCTGAGCCGCGATGAGATGTTTGGCAGGGTCATGGCGGAGGCGGTCGCGCTGCTGAAGGCGGAGAAAGGCCTCGTGCTGGCCTTCGATCCGCGCCGCCGGGTGCTGCGCGCCGAGCCGGGGTCGGTGTGCGGCGTGTCCGTCGAGGAAGCGCGCTACCTCCAGATTCACCTGAGCGAGGCGGAGTTGCCGCACAGCCCGGTCTCGACCCTAAAGCCGCTCGTCGTCAATGATCTGACCCAGGGCGCTCACCTCTACACGGCCTACCAGGAACTCATCGAGTTGTTCGACATCCGAAACCTGCTCATCGTGCCTTTTATTGTGCAGGACCGGGGCGCGGGCGAGGTGCTCGTCGCCAATAAAACCGAGGGCGCTTTTGCTTCGGCGGATGTGCGGCTGCTCAATACGATCGTTTCTCAGCTTGCCGGCGCGATTGAGCGCGCCGGACGCTTCGAGACGACCGACGAGGAGCTTAAGCACCGCCTGGAAGAACTCGACGCGCTCGCCAAGATCAGCCGCGAGCTAAACAGCACCCTGGAAAGCGACCGCGTGCTCGCCGTGATCCGCTCGGAGGCGCTGCGCGCGACCGGCGCCGACAGCGCGACCGTGGTGTTGTTGAAGCCGTCCGACGAGTGGAACGCGCCGGACGACCCCGCGATTGACCGGCGTCTGGGCGGCGGCGAGGCGCTTAACGGCCTGGCGCCCATCGAGCGGCGTGTCGCCGTCACCGGTGAAGGATGCTTGGTGCAGGACTACGCCGAAGGCGACCCGGCGCCAGCGCCGCCGCACGCCGAGTCGGCGGTGTGTGTGCCGATCATTTACGCCGGGCGCGTCGCCGGGCTGGTGCATCTATGGTCGGGAACGCCGTATAGTTTCGATCATGGCACCCAGGAGTTCTTGCACGCGCTCGCCGACCAAGCCGCCGTAGCGGTCGCTAACGCCGAACGCTACCAGGATCAGCTTGAGCGGAACAATCTCCTGCGCCAGCGCGCCGAGCAGCTAAGCCAGATCTACAATCTCAGCCGGATCCTGCGCGGCGAGAAGTCCCTGGAGGAAATCCTCGAAGCGGTCGCCTTCGGCATTCAGGAGACGTCGGACTTCAACACGGTGCTCATCAGCCTCGCCGACGCCGACGGGAAGCACTTCTACCGCGCCGCCGGAGCGGGCATCCCGATTTACAAGCTCGAGGAGATGAAGAACTCGCCGGTGCCGGCCGAGCGCATCAAGGCGTTGATGGTGCCCGAATACCAGATCAGCGCGTCGTATCTCCTGCCCGGCGACCGCGTGGAACAGGCCGGGATCGAGGTTTACGTCCCGGTCAAACAGGCCACCGGCACCAGCGCCCGGCATTGGCTGCCCGACGATTCGCTGCTCATCCCGCTGCGCACCACGGCCGGCGCGATGATCGGTTATATGACCGTAGACGATCCGCGCAGCGGGCTGCGTCCCACGCGCGACGATATCCAGACGCTCGAAATTTTCGCCAACCAGGCGGCTTTCGCCGTCGAGACGGCGCATGTATACCGGCAGATGGCCGACCGCGCCGACGAACTCACGCGCAGCCTGGCGGAGGCGCGCGAAAACTACGAGAAGCTGCAAGATGCCTCCGAGACCCTGCGACACAAAGACGAGGAGATCAGCAAGGTCAATCAACTGCTCGAGACGCGCGCCTCGCGGCTGCTGGCCGTGCACCGGATTACGCAGGTGGCGGTGCAGGCCGGCGGCGAAGGACTGACGATCTTGCAGCCGGTGACCGGCGCGGTGGTCGATGGGATGGATGTGGACCTGTGCGGCATTGCCCTGACGGGCGACGCCGACATGCCGCAGTTGGCGGCGCTTTCGGGCATCTTGCCGGCCAACGTCACGCCGGATGTCTTGCTCCACCCCGACGGGCTGTTGGCACAGACCCTCCAGACCGGCAAGCAGGTGATGGTGGACGAGGTATCGACCAGCCCGTGGGCGAACATCGAGCCGGTGGTCAGCCTGGGGCTGCGCACCCTGGTGACCGTGCCGATTCTCGTCAGCGGCGAGACCAGCGGCGCGTTGATCTGCGGCAGCCGGCAGCCGTGGCTGAGCTATGGGCGCGAAGACCTGGACCTGTTCCACATCCTGGCCGACCAAATCGGCCACCTGTACACAAATGCGCACCTGCTGGAGGTTGTCCACCAGGAGGCCGAGGCGGCGCGCCGCGAGCGGGACCGCCTCCAGGCCTTGCATGAGGTCGCCAACCGGGTGCAGCGCTCGCGCAGTATGCCCGAACGCCTGCAGATTATCGCCAACGGCATCCAGGTCACCGGTTGGAACAAAGTCCAGATCACGCTGCGGGGCGAGCGCATGGAGCGGTCGGCGCTCATCACCGCCGGCTACACCGACGCGGAGATGGCGACGCTGCGCGAGGCTGCAACCCCGCCGGAGGTGTGGCAGCGGCGCTTTGCCGATAAGGCGTTCGAGACACTGCGCGTGGGCGAGGGCTATTATCTGCGCTACAACTATCCCTGGGTGGTCGAGAACGTCTGGGACGGCGAGGTTCCGGCCCCGGCTTGGGTCGAAGATGCGCTGTGGCACCCCGCCGATTCGGTGCTGATGCCGCTCTACGGCGCGCGGCGGCAGATCATCGGCTTGATCGAGATGGGCGAACCGCTGGACGGGCTGCGCCCGACTGCGGAATCGTTGCAGCCGATTGAGTTGTTCGCCAACCAGGCCGCTTCGATCATCGAGACGACGCGCCTCTACATGGAAAGCGTGCGCACCGCCGACGAGGAAGCGTTGCTGAGCGAGATCATGGAGGCGGTGACTGCCCGGCTCGAGGTCGTCGAAATCACCCGGTCGTTGGCGCGCGGCCTGCGCGTATTGGTGCCTTATACGTTGGTGGAACTCGCGCTCCTGGACAACACTTACACGCACTTTGACGTTATACGGGTCCGGGATGGCGACAACGGCGACCTGATCCTCGAACACGGCAGCGCGCTGCCTATCGACGGCACGGCAGTGAGCCAGGCGGTTGAAGACCAGGAAACGCACATCTTTTATCTGAACCAGGGTTTCCCGGACGAGCTTTCCGATCTGAGCCAGTTGTGGGAGGCGGGCATCCAGACCTTGATGATTACGCCGCTGTCGGTCGGTGGGCGCGCCGTCGGCACGATCAACCTCGCCAGCGCGATCCCCGAAACCCTCGGCTACGAGGATCACCGGTTCTTGATCCGGCGTATGGCGAATATCGCGGCGGTGGCGCTGCAAAACGCCCGGCTCTTCCAGCAGGTGATGGACAGCGAAGACTTCTCCTCGGCGCTGAGCCGGCTGGGCATTGACCTTAACATGGCGCTGGACCTGGACGAAGTGATCGAGATTGTCTGCCGGGAAAGCCCGCAAATCCTGGGCGTAGACGATTCCTTCATGTGGCTGGTGGATGGCGACGAGTTGGTCGGCGCGACCTCGTGCGGCCCGTATGCCGAGGAATTCGTCGGCGCGCGCCAGTCGTTGAGCGACCCCGACGCGCTGGGGCCGCGTGTGATCCGGGAGCGCCGCCCGATTGCCATCGACCATGCGCTTGAACATTCGGCGCCGCATGACCTGGCGCGCCGCTTCGACCTTGAGGCGGTGTTGGGGGTGCCGCTGATGCGCGAGGAACGGGCGTTGGGTGTCCTGATCCTGGGGCACTACACTAACCCGGACCGCTTCGGCCCGACCGACGAGGAGCGTGCTTCGATCTTCAGTGTCCAGGTCGCCATCTCGATCCAGAACGCGCGGCTGATGGAGAACGAGCGCGAGCGCGCCGTACAGCTTGAGGCGCTCACCCTGGTCAGCGGCGAGTTGACCGCCTTGCTCGACCGCGAAGCCATCATCAATGCCATGCTGGATCAACTGGCCCGCGTCGTGCCCTTCGACAGCGTGGCGCTGTGGCTCAAACAGGGCGAACAGCTGACCATCGAGGCGGTGCGCGGCTACGCCGAAGAGGAGCATCTGTTGGGCTTGCAGGTCGATGCCGACTCCAGTGTCCTGTTTAAGGATATCGCCGGCCGGCGCGATGTGATCAATGTGCCCGACGTGACCAAAGACCCGGCGCGTTTCCCGGCTGCCGAGGTGCGCATGGTCCGGAGCTGGCTGGGCGCGCCCATCCTCGACCAGGGCGAGGCGGTGGGATTGCTGGCGCTGGAGAAGAACGAGGTGAACTTCTACCAACTGCACCACCAGCAGCTCGCGCTAGCCTTCGCCAACCAAGTGGCGGTGGCGCTGCGGAATGCGCGCCTGTTCGCCGAGGCCGGACAGCGCGCCGACCAACTCGACCGCCATGCTCAGCGCTTGGCTCAGCTCAACCGGCTCTCGCAGCGCTTGGCTCAGACTTTGGACGTGAGCAGCGCGCTGAAGGCGGCGCTGGACGAACTCGTGCCGACGCTCGGCGTCACGCAGGCCAAAGGCATCGTGTTCGACGAGATGGACCGTGGGCGTCTCTACGCCGAGTACCCGCCGCGCTTCATCATGGACCCGCCGGTGGTGGAGTTGGAGGGGCACGCCGTCATCGAGCACGTGCGCGAATCCGACAGCCCGGTCACGATAGACGATATCCAGGACGATCCGTTCGGCGCGTCGGTGTGCCAGATTACGGGCGTAGATGAGGCGAAGTCGGCGATGATCGTGCCGATGAGCATTGCCAGCCGGGTGACGGGCCTGCTCTTCCTGATCGCCACCGAAGCGCCGCGCTACTTTCCGGCGGAATACATCGAGCTTGCCCGGATCATCGCCAACCAGACGGCGCTGGTCGTGCAGTCGGCCAGTTCTTACGAACAGGTCGCGCAGCGCACCCAGGAATTGGAGATGCTGTTCGAGAGCGCGGCGATTATGTCGAGCGTGCTCGACCTGGACCAGGTGACCAACCTGGTCGCACAGCAGATTTTCCGCGCGCTGGGCGGCGATTCGTGTACGATTTATTTCTGGGATGATATCCACCAGCGCATCGAAGTTTCTGCGCATCTGGATATGCGCCCGGAGGAGCGCGCGCGCCCGCTCGAGGCCGGCACGCTCTTCGACCTGAGCGATTACCCGATGTTTGCCCGGACCTTAGCCGACGGCCAGCCTTTTGTCCTGTACCGGGACGACGAGGACGCCGACCCGGTAGAGCGGGAGCACCTGGAACGGCTGGGTATCTACGGTCGTATCACGCTGCCGCTGGAGGGCCGCGAAGGGCCGCTGGGCCTGATCGAGGCGCAGACCACCGACCCGAACCACCAGTTCAGGCAGAGTGCGATCAAGGTCGCGCGGATGTTGGCGAGCCAGGGCGGGGTCGCCATCTACAATGCGCGCCTGCAAGCCGAGACCCAGGCTACCGCCGAGCGGCAGTTTGCGCTGCAAAACATCAGCCAGCGCCTCGCGTCGGTCTCGACGAATCTCGATGTCCTGTACAAGGTGTTGAAGGCCAACCTGCCGGCCGTGTTGGGCGCCAAGTCGTTGTACCTGGCGCTGTACGACCGGGATGCGCAGCAGGTGACGTACCCGCTGGCGCTCCGCGAGGGGAGCGATATCGACATGCCGGCGCACCCATTGGACAGTGATGTGACCTCGTGGATTATCCGCAACCGTTCGGAGAAGCTGCTCGTGGGGGATATCCGGCAGGTGACGCACAGCCAGGGCATCAGCGTGTGGGATGATGGGACCGTGGCGTACTGCGGCGTGCCGGTGGAAACGCGCGACCGGGTGTACGGTGTGCTGGCGGTGCGCGATTTTAGAGACTCTTATGCCTTTAACTATTATCCCGACGTGCAGATGCTCCAGTCCGTCGCCGGGCAGGTCGGCGTGACGCTGGAAAAGGCCGAACTGCTGACCAACCTTGGGCATCTCGTGGAGGAGCGCACCCAGGAATTGCAGACCGAGATGGCGAAGAGCCGGTCCATCCTGGAGGGCGTGGCGGACGGTGTGATGTTCGCCGACGGCGAAGGCAAGATCATGGTGTTTAATGAAGCCGCCGAGCGCATCCTGGATCTCAAGCGCAAGGATATCATCGGCTTACCGATCCGCCAGCTTGCCGGCGTCTTTGGCGGCGCTGCCAGCCGTTGGTTCGATGCGATTGAGCGCTGGGCCGAATCGCCCACCACTTACCAGCCGGGCACGCCGCTGGAAGAGCGCTTGCAGATCGAGAAGCGCCACGTGAGTGTTCACCTGTCGCCGGTCACGATGGAGGGCGAATTCCTGGGCGTGGTGTCGGTCATCCGCGATATCACGCGCGATGTGGAGGTGGACCGCCTCAAGAGTGAATTCGTCTCGACCGTCTCGCACGAACTGCGCACGCCGATGACCTCGATCAAGGGCTACGCCGATCTGATGATGATGGGCGCGGCCGGCCCGATGAGCGACGGGCAGAAGAAGTTTTTGGGTACAATCAAGAGCAACGCCGACCGCTTGAGTGTGCTGGTCAACGACCTGTTGGAGATCTCGCGCATGGACCAGAAGCGGGTCTCGCTGAACCTGGGACCGGTCCTGGTGCGCAACGTGGTCGAGGATGCGATGCGGCACCTGCGCGGGCGCACCGAGAACGAAGGCAAGCAGATGACCTTCGAGCGCCAAGTGCCCGATGACATCCCGCTGGTTTATGCCGACCCGGCGCGCGTCACGCAGATTTTGACTAACCTGGTCGATAATGCGTTCAGCTATACGCCGGAGGGCGGCACGGTCACCGTCACGGTCGTCCAAGCGGGCGATTACGTCAAGTTCAGCGTCATCGACACCGGCATTGGCATTTCCCGGCAGGACTTGCCGCGTGTGTTCGAGCGCTTCTACCGGGGCGAGGACCCGTTGGTGTACGAGACATCGGGGACCGGCCTGGGGTTGGCAATTGTTAAGGAACTGGTCGAGATGCATGGTGGTAGAATAGATGCGGAAAGTGAGCTGGGTGAGGGCAGTACGTTCTGGTTTACACTGCCACTGTACCGCGAAGGTGAAACCGAATTGAAACCCGATTCGGCGTCCGGAGTCGCCGAAGCGCGTTAAAATAATATAATAATGGATGCACAATGCTTGATAAATCCTTTCAGGTTAGGTTACTATGGCAAAAATTTTGATCGCAGAAGATGAACGCGATATCCGGGAACTGATTACTTTTACGCTGCAATTCGCCGGCCACGAGGTGATCCAGGCGCGCAACGGCGCCGAAGCGGTGGAGTTGGCCGCGCAGGTCAGGCCGGAGTTGATCCTGACCGATGTGCGTATGCCTAAGATGACCGGCTATGAAGCATGCGCCGAACTGCGGAAGCGCGACGAGTTTAAAGACACGCCCATCGTCTTCCTTTCGGCCAAGGGGCAAGAGGCGGAGGTCAAGCAGGGTTTGGACGCCGGCGGTACCGATTATATCCTGAAGCCTTTCGCTCCCGATCAGTTGACCCGGCGCGTCGCAGAGTTGTTGGAGCAGTATGGTGCTGGCAAGTAACGATGGTTAGGTAAACGTCAATGAGCGCGGTAGCGATCGACAATGATTTAGTCCATTACGAGGTCCTGGGGCGCGGGCGACCGGTCATCTTGGTGCATGGCTGGCTCGGCTCGTGGCGCTATTGGATTTCGACCATGCAGCAGCTTTCGACCAAGTTCCGCACCTATGCACTGGACTTGTGGGGCTTTGGAGACAGCAGTAAGTTCAATTCGCCGGATGATCGCTACAATCTCGACGCGCAGGTCGAGCTTCTCGACGGGTTCATGGAGCGCCTCGGTATCTCGAAGGCGGCGTTGATCGGACACGGGTTGGGCGCGGCGGTGGTCATTCGCCACAGCGCCAAGTACCCCGACCGCATCCCGCGCGTGGTTGCGATCAGCCCGCCGGTCCAGGGCGATTGGCTGACCGAGAAGCTGGTCGGGCTGGCGCAGAACTCCGAGCTAAAGAACCTGGTGCCGAAGGGGGTGTCGGACCTTGCCGCGTTGGAGGCGGAGGTCGATAAAGTCGATTCGTATGCCATCGTCAAGAGTGTGTTGAGTATTCGCGGCGACGGCTCGGAGAACGGCACCAGCGCGCCGATTGATCTGCGCGCTGCGTTCAAAAGTATCTTGGACGGCGAGGGCGCGACCGACAAAAATATGCTGATGATCCTGCACGGCGCGCAGGATGCGCTGGTTAAGATGCCTTCGATTGAAGTGTTCCAGCAGGCGCTGGCCGAGTACGAGCTGTCGAATCACCCGCGCCTCCTGAGCATCGTCTTGGACGATTCCAGCCACTTCCCGATGCTGGACGAAACCACTAAGTTTAACCGCTTGATGAGCGAGTTCCTCGGCGTGCGCACGGCTGACGAATTGCAGCAGCTTCAGCCGCGCGAGGAGTGGCGCCGCCGGATGCGGTAGTTCCTCCAAGAAATTCGAATCGAGAAAGAGGGAGTGCTGTCAGAAACCGCCCTTTATTCGTCGGCTCCCATATACATCACCTCGGCGTAGACCTGGCGCGCGCCAGTGTCCACGTAGCCCACGTTGCGGGCCAGTTCAAGCGAGGCCACGTTGTCCGGTTCTACCAGGTAGAGCGGCATCTGCTTGGCCTTGAGAATCTGCTCGGTGCACGCCGCGAGCACGCTCCGGCCCCAGCCGCGCCGCTGCGCCTCCTCCTCGGTGTGGACGAATAGCTCGGCGAAGCGGTTGGACTGCCAGTTTACCCCGGCGACCGCCTGCAATCCCCCGGAGTGAACCTCGAAGCGCGGCGAGCCGTCGGGCGCGTTGTTTTGCTGCACCAACACGTTAATCACCGGCCTGAAGCGCGCCGGGTCTAATTGGTAGATGTGCAGGATGCGCTCTTGGTGAAACTGCATGATGTGCCTGGCGAGCGTCAGTTGGTCGCGCCGGGCGAAGAAAATATAGTGCCGCCCCTTCGCCAGCACGCGCGCCGTCAGATACTCGGCCATCCGCGG
This sequence comes from Anaerolineae bacterium, assembly GCA_016927535.1. Taxonomy (GTDB): domain Bacteria; phylum Chloroflexota; class Anaerolineae; order Aggregatilineales; family JAFGMM01; genus JAFGMM01. The sequence continues at coordinate 7,500 of JAFGMM010000102.1, read as the reverse complement.
CGAGTAGCAGCGCATTGTCACCAGCGGGCGGAACAGGTCCAGCCCGGTCTGGCAGCGCGCCACGAACCCCGTGCGCTTGCTTTGATGGTCGCGCGATACGTCAAGCACGGTGCGCTCCGGCGGGTGGTAGAGCGCGTAGTGTGCAGTGGGCGCGTCGGCGGGGTCGCTCTCGTTCAAAATCTCCCGGACGATCCGGCGATTTTCTTCCAAACTCATGGGTCTCTAAAACTCCTGGCCGGGCGTGGCGCGCATCGCATCATACCGCATCATAAAGAAAGCCTCGTCTTCGCCGACGGCCTCAAACCCCAGACGCTCGTACAAACGCCGCGCCGGGTTGACCTTGAGGACGCGCAGCGCGACCGGTTTGCCGGCTTCGGACGCTTCTTTCAGCAGCGATTCGATCAGCCGGGTGCCGATGCCGCGCCCCTGGTACTGCGGCAAAATGTAAATCTTGGCAAGAAAGATATCGTCTTTCCGGTGCTCGGCGGCGAAAACGCCGATATCCGTCCCTTCCATCACGACAATTTGATTTTTGGCGGGGTCGAACCTGCCCCTAAAACGCATCTGTTGGGCGTCCTCGTCCCAGCCCCAGACCTGCTCCACGTACTCCCACATCGTGGTCTTCTGCACATTATAGACGAAATCGTAATCGGCGTCTGTAGCCGCGCGCAGACTCACGTCGTTCATGATGGCTGATCCTCGCGTCCGCCCGGTAAAGCGATGCGCAGCGCCTCGTGCAGGCTGCGCGCGCTGAGTATATCGATGCCGTCGGGCGGCGCTTCGGCGCCCCGGCGCCGGACGCTGCGCGGCACCAGGCAGCGCTTGAAGCCCAACTGCGCCGCCTCCTTCAGGCGCGCCGCGAGCTGGCTCACCGCGCGCAGTTCGCCGCTGAGTCCGACTTCGCCGACGATTGCCAGGTCGGCCGGCACCGGCACGTCGCGCAGGCTGGAGGCAATCGCGACCGCCGTCGCCAGGTCCGCCGCTGGCTCGTCGATGCGCAGCCCGCCTACTACGTTGACGAATACATCCTGCTCGCCCAGCCGGAAGCCGGCGCGCCGCGTCAGCACGGCGATCATCAACAGCAGCCGGTTCATATTGACGCCGTTGGCGGTGCGGCGCGGGTTGCCGAAAGGCGTCGGGCTGGTGAGCGCCTGCACCTCCACCAGCAGCGGGCGCGTGCCCTCCATCGTTACGGCGATGGTCGAACCGGGCGCGTTGACCATGCGCTCGGCCAGGAACGCCTCGGAGGGGTTGCTGACCTCGACCATACCGCCGTCGTGCATCTCGAAGACCCCGACCTCCGAGGTCGCGCCGAAGCGGTTCTTGACGCCGCGCAGGAGCCGGTAGGTCTGGTAGGCGTCGCCCTCCAGGTAAAGCACCACATCGACGATGTGCTCCAGCACGCGCGGCCCGGCGATGCTGCCCTGCTTGGTCACGTGCCCGACGACGAAGACGCCCAGCCCGCTGCTCTTGGCGAGCGCCTGCAACTGCGCGGCGCACTCGCGCACCTGGGTCACGCTGCCGGCCGACGACGCGACCGCATCGGTGTAGGTGGTCTGGATGGAATCGACGACCAGCAGGCGCGGGTTGACTTTCTCGACGTGCGCGAGGATGTTTTCGAGGTTGGTCTCGGTCACCAGGTAGAGAGCATCGGCCTTGATGCCCAGCCGGTCGGCGCGCATCTTGATCTGCTGTGCCGATTCCTCACCGCTGGCATAGAGCACGGTCCCGTGCCGGTTCGCCATCTCGCCGGCCACCTGCAAGAGCAGCGTGCTTTTGCCGATGCCGGGGTCGCCGCCCAACAGGACCACGCTGCCCGGCACCATCCCGCCGCCCAGCACGCGCGCGAATTCGCCTAGCGACATGCGCCAGCGCTCCAGCGACTCGGCTTCGATCTCGCTCAGGCGGCGCGGCGCGGAGATGGGGGTAAGGGAGGTGCGGCGCCTATCGGCAGGCGATGTTTTCTCGACCACGACCTCAGCCATGGTGTTGTATTCGCGGCAGCGCGGGCAGCGGCCCATGAAGCCGGGCGCAGTGTACCCGCAGTTTTGGCAGATATATTGTGTGCGTGTTTTAGCCATCGGCGCAGGTTATTTGTGTATGGCGTCTAAAGTGACCTTCTTGGGCATGATTTTACAGATCACGCGCGTTTCTTTCGCGCGCTGCTCCGCCGGGAAAATCTCGCCGTAGTAATGCTGTTTGCCGGTATACTGCCGCGTGAGTTGGTCGATGTGTTCTAACGCGCCCTCCTCGGTCAGTTCGGCCTCGCCGCGTATTTCGATCCAGCGGCCCGAATCGTGCGGGTCGATAACTAGCAGCGTAACTTTAGGGTTCGCCTGCACGTTCTTACCCTTTTGGCGCTCCCGCGTGGTGTTGACCAGCACGTGTTCGCCGTCGTAGCTGCACCAGACCAGGCTGGACTGCGGCTGTCCATCGGGCATCATCGTCGTAAACACGGCGTGAATCGGTTCATTCAACAAATCTTTATGTGAACCGGGAATCGGGACCATCTTTGCGCCTCCCTAAAACGCTGCCGCTGTGACATGTGTGGGAAAGATTTTGCACAGGACGGGCGTCTCACGCGCTTGAAAGTCGGCGGACACGACTTCACCGAAGTACGGCGATTGGCCTGTGTACAATTCGGAGAGCCGGTTCAAATGATCCATTGCGCCGGCTTCGGTCATTTCGACGACTTCGCCGCGCACTTCGAGATAGCGAAGCGGGTTATGGGGTTCGTAGACCAGCAGTGTAACTTTGGGGTTCGCGCGCATGTTTTTCTCTTTGCGAAACCCGCGCATGGTGTTTATCAACACGTGCGCGCCGTCGTAATTGCACCAGACAACCGTGCTTTGCGGCTGCCCGTCGGGCATGACGGTCGTGAGCGCCGCGCATACCGGGCCGTCTAGCAAATCTCGGTGCGACTCTGGGATAGTAGCTGTTGCTGTGTTCATTCTACCTCGTATTCAGCTTGATCGGTGACGAGGGCCTTGTCTACCGGCAGGCCAGACTGCGCCCGGACGGCTTGTTCAATGGCGTACATGACGCCGGGGTTTGCGCGCAGGGTATCCTTTGCGTTCTCGCGCCCCTGCCCGATGATCTCGTCGTTGTAGCGGTAGAACGCGCCGCGCTTGGCGATGATATCGAGGTTGGCGGCCAGGTCAAGGATATCGCCGGCCTTGCTGATGCCTTCGTTGTACATGATATCGAACTCGGCTTCGCGGAAGGGCGGCGCGACCTTGTTTTTGACCACGCGCACGCGCGTGCGCCCGCCCACGGTCTCGCCCTTCGACTTGATCGCCTGGATGCGCCGGATATCCAGGCGCACGCTGGAATAAAACTTGAGCGCGCGACCGCCGGGTGTGGTCTCCGGGTTGCCGAACATCACGCCGATTTTCTCGCGTAGTTGGTTGGTGAAGATCATCGCGGTGTTGGTCTGTTTGATCGCGCCGGAGAGTTTGCGAAGCGCCTGGCTCATCAGGCGCGCTTGCAGACCCACGTGGGTATCGCCCATCTCGCCCTCGATCTCGGCGCGCGGCACCAGCGCCGCCACGCTGTCGATGGCAACCACATCGACAGCGCCGGAGCGCACCAGGGCTTCGGCGATCTCAAGCGCCTGTTCGCCGGTGTCGGGCTGCGCGACGTAGAGATCGTTGATGTTCACGCCGATGACCTGCGCGTAGCGCGGGTCGAGTGCGTGTTCCATATCGATGAAGGCGCAGATGCCGCCGCGCGCCTGCGCCTCGGCGATGATGCTGAGGCACAGCGTGGTCTTGCCGGAGCTTTCCGGCCCGAAGATTTCGGTCACGCGCCCGTAGGGGATGCCCCCGACGCCCAGCGCGATATCAAGCGAGAGCGCGCCGGTAGGGATGCTGGCGATTTGCAAGTGAGCGGCTTCGCCCAGCCGCATGATCGCGCCGTCGCCGAAGCGCTTGGTCAGGTCGGCTACCGCACGTTCGAGCGCCTGCCGCCGTCCGTCATCGTTGCTCATCGGTTTCTCCGCAGTTTAACCGGATCAGGTAAATCGGAGTGTACAATGAGTAGATCGTTTGTGCAATACGCGCCGGTTAGCTTTTGGTGAAGAGTGCTCCGGGCGCTTGACAGGATTATACCGATTGGTATAATTGTCTCGCTCGGTTGGATCGGTGTAGGCGGCAATGGATTCGGATAATCGCGCAAAGATTCTATCGCACGCGCTGCGGCTGTTCGCGGCGCGCGGATACGATGCGGTCGGCGTGCAAGAGATCGTCGAGGCGGCAGGCGTGACCAAGCCGACGCTTTACCATTATTTCGGCAGCAAGCGCCGGCTCTTAGACGCTCTGCTGGAGGAGCACTTCATGGCGCTTTACGCGGTCGTCGAGCCGGCGGCGTGCTACCGGGGCGACCTGTCTCGAAACTTGAACGAGATTACGGCGGCGTACTTCCGGTTTGCGAAGTCTCAACCGCCCTTTTACCGGCTGCTGCTCTCGATGTACGTCGCGCCGCCCGACGGCGAGTCGTTCCATGCGGCGTATGGGCTGTATAGGAGGCAGTACGAATTGATCGAGACGCTGTTCAAGCAGGCGGCGGAGCACCACGGCAATATGAAGGGGCGCCATCGGCGCTACGCCGCGACGTTTCTGGGCATGATTAACACGTACATCACCCTGGCGCTCAACGAAGCGGCGGCGCTGGATGACGAACTGTTGTACAAGGCGGTGCACCAGTTCATGCACGGCATCTATTCGTAGTGTTCCGGCTTGTTTTTTTGGCTGTTTTCTATACCGTTTGGTATATTAAGGAGGCTTTATCAATGGCACACTGGGCTTATGACGCGATCTTTTACCATATCTACCCGCTGGGGTTGTGCGGCGCGCCGGGGCGCAACGATTTCTGTTCGCCGGCGACCCCGCGCTTAGCACAGCTTTACGGCTGGCTCGACCACATCGAGGGGCTGGGCGCCAATGCGCTGTACCTGGGGCCGGTGTTCGAATCGACCGCGCACGGCTACGACACGGTGGATTACTACCATGTAGACCGCCGCCTGGGGAATAACGACACGCTGGCGCGGCTGTCGGCGGCGCTGCACGCGCGGGGCATGCGGCTCGTCCTCGACGGCGTTTTTAACCACGTTGGGAGAAACTTCTGGGCGTTCTACGACGTTTTGACGCGCGGCGAGGGTTCTGCCTACCGTGACTGGTTTTACGGGCTGCGCTTTGGCCCTCGCAGCCCCTACAACGATCCCTTTACTTACGAGGGGTGGAACGGGCACTATGACCTGGTTAAGCTCGATCTGCACAACCCCGCCGTGAAGGACCATATCTTCCAGGCGGTCGCCGCGTGGGTGCGCGAGTTCGATATCGACGGGCTGCGCCTGGACGCGGCGGACCATCTCGACCTGGACTTCCTGCACGAACTGGCCGCTTTCTGCCGCAGCCTCCGGCCCGATTTCTGGCTGATGGGCGAGGTGGTGCACGGCGATTACCGACGGTGGGTCAACCCGAAAACGCTCGACTCAGTGACAAACTACGAGTGTTATAAAGGGCTGTATTCCAGCCATGTCGATGAGAACTACTTCGAGATCGCTTATGCGCTTAATCGGCAGTTCGGCGAAGGCGGCCTTTACCGGGACCTGCCGCTGTACGCCTTCGCCGACAACCACGACGTGAACCGCGTCGCCAGCAACCTGACCGACCCGGCGCACCTGTACCCGCTGTATGCGCTGCTGTTCACCATGCCCGGCGTGCCTTCGATTTACTACGGCAGCGAATGGGGCATCGCCGGCCGGAAGTTGAACGGGAATGACGGCCCGCTGCGCCCGCATCTCGAGCCGGGCGCGGCGGCCCGCACCGCGCCGCATCCCGGTCTCGCCCCGGCCATCGCGCGCCTTGCCCAGATTCGCCGGCGCTCGGATGCGCTGCGCCATGGCGCTTACCGCCAGCTCTACGTAGCCCACCGGCAGCTTGCTTTTGCAAGGGATACCCCCGGCGAGTCCGTCATCGTGGCGATAAACGCTGCCGGCGAGCCGGCGGCTTTCGATTTGCCGGTTCCGGGCGGATGCGAACTGGTCGATTGGTTGAACGAGGGCGAGCGCTGCGCGGTGCGCGGTGGCCGTGTGCGTGTGGAGGTTCCGCCGGCCTGGGCGCGGGTTATGGTCGCGCGTTGCTAACTGCTCGTGGCCGGCGGTATAATTCCCGCCGCTACGCACACGAGAGGTGTTTTTATGAAGATTGTACGGCTTGGAATTATCGGTTTGCCCAGCAGCGGCAAGACCACGGTTTTTAATGCGCTTACCGGCGCCAATTTGCCGACCGGCCAGATGGCGGGCGGGTTGATGGAAATCCACGAGGCGACGGTTAATGTGCCCGAACCGCGCCTCGATGTTCTGCATAAATTGTATAATCCGCGCAAGAAAGTGTATGCGCAGGTGACGTACAGTGATATCGGCGGGCTGGACAAGGGCATCGGCGAGGGCGGTCTGTCGGGGCCGCTGCGCAACGCGCTTGCCCAGGTCGATGGTTTTCTGCACGTGGTGCGCGCGTTCGAGAACCCGAACGTCCCGCACCTGTACGGTTCGGTTGACCCGGCGCGCGACCTGGGCATCCTGGACGGCGAATTTTTGCTCGGCGACCTGATCGCCGTCGAGCGGCGGCTGGAGCGGTTGGAGCAGGACAAGCACAAGATCCCGCCGGCCGAGAAGCCGGCCCACACGCGCGAGGTGGCGCTGTTCGAGCGGCTGCACGCGCACCTGGAGACCGAGCGCCCGCTGCGCGATATGGAACAAGACTTCACCGACGAGGAGACGAAGTTGATGCGCGGCTACGGCTTCTTCTCGCTCAAGCCGGTGCTGGTGGTGCTGAACACCGATGCGCCCGGCGCGCCGGAGTTACACTATCCGCACAAGCGCGGCGCGGTCGCGGCGATGCAGGCGCAGATCGAGGCGGAGATTGCGCAGCTCGACCCGGACGAGGCGGCGCTTTTTCGGGGTGAATATGGCATCGAGACGCCGGCGGCGGATCGCATCATCCGGCTGTCGTACCAACTGCTGGGGCTGCACGCTTTTTTCACGGTGGGCGACGACGAGGTGCGCGCGTGGACGCTGCCGGTGGGCGCGACGGCCATCGAGGCGGCTGGGACGATCCATACCGACTTTGCACGCGGGTTTATTCGCGCTTCGGTGACGCCTCACGAAGACCTGGTAGCGGCGGCGGGCAAGTTCGCCGAGACGCGCGCCTCCGGCAAGACGCGCCTGGAGGGGCGCGATTACGTCGTCCGGGACGGCGATGTGATTGAGTTCCGGTTTAACGTGTAGTAGAAAAATCTTGCGGAGACTGTCAAGACTTCTCTGCGAACGCCGGCCGTGCTTCTGTGGCGAAAAGAGAGGGCGCGCCCCGAAGGACGCGCCCTTGAAAGCTTTTGGTTGGTGTTGCTGTCGGTTTACAGCGCGTTGACGATGTTGGAGAAGATGTTGCCGATGGCCGGGCCGAGCAGCGCCAGGATGACGATCACCACGACGGCGACCAG
>JAFGMM010000101.1 GCA_016927535.1 Anaerolineae bacterium | reverse complement strand
GGCCAGATGGGAATAGCGCTGAGTTCGATGTGGGTCTCAAGCGCTTTGCGCGCTTCGGGCGTATCCCAGTTCTTGAGGCCCTGGAGGTACAGCGCGTAGTCATCCGGGCCGGCGTAAGCCATCAGCGCTTGGTGCATCGGCCACCTGCCGGGGTAGTCGCGGTTGCCTATGGCGTCAGCGACCGGGGCATAGCCGCTGTCCAGACAGGTTTGCATGACACCCTTCCACTCGTCGTAGGTAAACGTGTAGTCTTCCGGCACTTCGATGCTCAGTTCCTCGAAGATGCCCTTGTTGTAGAAGATGATGTCGTCAACAATGTACTCGATGGCGACGCCGTAAGTGCCTTCAACGCCCATCGCCGCGTAGCGATATCCCTCCGCGCCGGCGGGCGTTATCTGCGCGTCCCAGTCGATATAGGGGTCTAGATTGAGCAGCCACCCGGCGGCGACGAAATCCGGGCCGGGGTCAAAGGGGTCCATGGTGAAAATGTCGGGGAATCCCTCGCCGGCGGTAAAGGTGCTGCGCAATGCCTGGTACAGCTCTATCTTGTCCCACCATTCCAGGTTGATATCAACCTCAGGATGGGCCGCTTCGTAATCGGCGACGAAGGTTTCGATGACTTCGCGTTTATTCGGTTCGTTAGCCCAGTGGCTCCACCAGTTGATGAGGGTTTTGTCTTCCTGGGCAATAACCGGCGCGACCAGGGCCATTGCCATAGACACGACCATCAACAGAGCGAAAAAACGGCGGTTCATAGTTTGGTTCTCCTCCAAAGCGTAGCTAATGGATGAATTAGTTAGATGTCAGGTAATTACCTCACCCCCCGGTCCTCTCTTCACAGAGTGGAAAGGGGGAGAATCCATCGCGTGGACGGTTCTTAAGCCCCTCTCCATGCCTGGAGAGGGCTGCGGCTTGCCGCGTGGGGTGAGGTAAATTCTATGTTGTCTATTGGGTTTCTCCATAAGACGATTTTTAAACGCGATGCTGATAGACGCGACGGTAATCAACTTTCGTACAAGCTCCCTCCTTTGCTGACTATCACAGTTTCCCGACTGCGACGCCCAAGTAACGCCGAGCGCGCGGGTGATCCATGTTTTGCGTAGCGGGCGCTTACCGGTGGATTTTATCCAAACAAGTTTGTGCATTGTGCTCTGAAAATCTCCTTATAGTATACAGGAAGTTCCATTGTTTGTACACAAAAGAATTTTATTATGTGTGCAAAGCTGCCGCCGGAAATAGACCACCGTGCCCTTCCCTGCCGCCCGCTCTCGCAGATATCGAGGGGATGAGAATCGCTTCGCTCGACATCGGCGAAAAGTCGTGTTGGCGCGCGGAAAAACGATTACGTAATCGTTTTCTCCTGGTATTTTACCATATTATTTTCCCCGGCGCATGGTTGGGGCGCGCTAATCCCAGGGTTGATCTGATCTGAGTTCGCATGGCTTTACAGGCCGGGTATATCATGATACATTACCGGTGTTGCTGTCGTATACTCACAGGCTATACACGATGCCCGATTTTATTAAACGCCCACCGCGCATCCGGCCAGAGCTTCCGCAAGACGAAATCATCATCCCGCCGCCCTCGGTCGTCGAAGACGAAGGCGGCCTTCCGTGGGGGCAGCTTCTGCTGCCGATGATTACGATTCTGGGTTATGTGTTGGCGAGCGCCGCCGGGCGCGGGCGCAGCCTGGCGCTGATGATCCCGATGGCGCTGTCGATGGTGGCGTCCACGGCCATGGCGCTGTGGGAATTCTACCAGAGCTACCGCGCGACCCGGGCCAAGCGGCGCGCCTATGCGCAGTTCCTCGCCGATATGCGCAAAGATATGCTCGATGCGCACGACGCCCAGCGCCATTTTTATCATTACACCTATCCCGCGCCGGCCGCCGTGCTCGCCATCGCCGAACGCCGCGCCGGGAGCCGCTTTGGGCAGCGGCTTTGGGAGCGGCGTACCGGCGATGAAGATTTTTGCGCCGTGCGGCTGGGCATCGGCACGCTGCCCTCAACCGTGACTTACCACATCACCGCCGCCGAGAATCTCGAGGACGCGCAGATGCAAGAAGCGCGCCGGCTCGCCGCCGACTCGCGGTTTGTGACCGAGGTGCCGATCACGATTCCGCTGCGCCCGGCGCGGCAAAAAACCACGAACGGCGACGCCGGAAGCGTCGAGCACATCATCCCGGCGCGCCACGCGATTGGCGTGTGCGGGCCGCTGCACCCAGGCGCCGCGCCGGCGGCGCAGCGCGACTACGTATATGGGTTCGTGCGCGCTATGCTGGTGCATTTGATGGCTTTCCACGCTCCCAACGATGTCCGGCTTTACGTCGCCGGCTCGCCGGACGCCGCCCCCGCGTGGAAATGGGCAAGCGCCTTTCTGCCGCACAGCAGCGGCTTGTGCTTCCAGGCCGAAGACCTTTCGACCTTCTGGAAGCGGGTCCGCAACGAGCTAGAACGCCGCCGTCTCCGCCTGAGCGACAAAGACAGCGCCGATGTGACGCTGCCGTTTTTACTGGTGGTGGTCGATATGCTGATGCCCGACGTGGCGCAGACCACGCTGAAGGACATCGAATCTGAGATGGCCGTGTCGATTTTGCTCAACGAAGGCCCGCGCCTCGGCGCAGCGGTGCTCTTCCTCATGCCCGACCCCGGCGCCATCCCCGGCGCGTGCGAGACCATCATCGAGGTAGACGCGCAGATGGGCGTCTTCCGCTACGCCGAAACCGGCGTCAACAGCGTGCGCTATGTCGGCGCGGCGGATTGGGTAAGCGCCGAGCAGGCCGACCGTTTCGCGCGCGAACTGGCGCAGTGGAAAGTCTATACCACCTCCGGCGCGAGCCTGGCGTCGTCGATTACCCTGCTGGAAATGTTCGGCCAAGAGACCATCGACGCGTTGAATATCCTGTCGGACTGGCAGGCCAGCCGCCGCCCCGAAAGCGCCGAGTGGCTGCACGGGCCGATTGGCTTGATGATCGGCAACGAGGTGCGCGAGTTGGTCTTTGCCGCCGACGCCGACGGCGTGCACGGCATGATCGCCGGGACCACCGGATCGGGTAAGTCCGAGCTGCTGCTCACGCTGATCGTGGGGCTGGCGATGCGCTATGATCCCAGCGTGATTAATTTCGTGCTGGTGGACTATAAAGGCGGCAGCGCCTTCGATCCTTTCAAGACCCTGCCGCACCAGGTCGATATCGTCACCAACCTGCAAGGCATGGCGGGCATCCGCACCTTCGAGGCCATCGGCGCCGAACTCAACCGGCGCAGCGGCATGATCGCCAAGTACAACGTGAAGCACATCGTCGATTACCGGCGCAAGGGCTACCACCTGGCGCACGAGCCGTTCCCTTTCCTCTTCGTCATCATCGACGAATTCGCCGAGATGGTGAAAGAGCGCCCGGAGTTCAAGTTCCAGCTTGAGCGCATCGCGCGCCTGGGCCGCGCGCTCGGCGTTACGTTGATCCTGGCGACGCAGCGCCCGACCGGCGTCGTCACCGACCAGATGCGCGCCAACATGAAGTTTCGCATTTGTTTGCGCGTCGAGACGATGGACGACAGCCGCGAACTGCTGCGCCGCTCCGATGCCGCCTATCTGCCGCCGAACATTCCCGGACGCGCTTACATTCAGGTCGGCAACGACAACCTCGACCTGATCCAGGTAGCGCGCGCCGGTGGCCCTTATGCCGGCCCGGAAGCGCAGATCGAAAAGGATGTGATCTGGCTCAACCGCCCGCGCAAACGCGAAGCGCAGGAGCGCAGCGACGGCGAACTGCCGGTGCTCTCCGATCTCCTCGTCGAGATGATGCGCAACTTCGCCGAACAAAACCGCGATGTGCTGCCGCAGCGCAAACCCTGGCCCGACCCGCTGCCGGCCGCGCTCGCGCTCGACGACCCGCTGGAGACCGATTACATCCATCCGGGGCATCTCGCCGCGCTGGCGGCGGGCGGCGGCGAGGACCGGGTCTGCCTGAGCCAGCCGCTCGCCGAGTGGTGGGCGGGTAAGACGACCTGGGCGCCGGTCGATTGGGAGACGCGCGCCGTGCGCGCCGCCGTGGGGCTGATCGACAACCCGACGCGCGCCGAACAGTTAGTACTCACCGTGAACCTGGCGCGCGGCCATACGGTGGTGTTTAGCGGCTCCGGCTGGGGCAAAACTACTTTTTTGCGCAGCCTGATGATGAGCCTGGCCGCCTCCCATGCGCCGGACGCGCTGCATATCTACGCGCTGGATTTCGGCGGGCGCGGCCTGGATGTATTAGAAGCGCTGCCGCATGTCGGCGCGATCATCAACCCCGCCGAAGAAGAGCGCGTGCAGCGCTTGCTGCGCTGGCTGAACAACGCGCTGGAGTATCGGAAGGTGCGCTTGAGCCAGGCGCGCGCCGACAGCCTCCCGGCGTATAACCTCAAGCAGCCGGCGGATGCGCTGCCCGCGATTCTGGTCGCCATCGACAACTTCGCCGAGTTCAAAGAAAGCTACGAGTACCTCATCCCGGCGCTGATCTCGCTGGTGCGCGAAGGGCGCGCCTACGGCATCCATTTTGTCGCCACCGCCGACCAGAGCAGCGCGCTGCCCGGCAAGCTGTTTAGCCTGTTCCCGGAGCGCCTGGCGCTGAAGCTGGCAAACCGGGACGAATACACCAACATCATCGGGCGCGGCGTGCCGGGTGTAGACGACGTGCCGGGGCGCGGTTTTGTGATGGTGGGGCGCACGCCGCTAGAATTCCAGACGGCGCAGCCGGTGCGCGTCGGTCAGGCCGAGGCCGCCGCCGGCCTGGACGAAAACCGCAAACTCGCGGAGTTGGTGCAAACCATGAGCGCGGCGTGGTCGGGCGCGCGCCCCGAACCTATCGATACGCTGCCGGCGTCGGTTGCGCTGCAAAGTCTGCTGCCCGCGCAGTTGGGGGGCGGCGCGCTCCCGCTTGCGATTCCGCTGGGCATCAACGACCGGGACCTCAAACCGGCGGCTTTCGATTTGCAAAGCCAGGGGCCGCATTTTGTCGTCGTCGGGCCGCCGCTCTCCGGCAAGACGACCGCGCTGCGCGCGTGGGCGCTGGCGCTCGCACATCACTACACGCCGGCACAGGCCGCGCTCGTGTTCATCGACTTCCAGGGGCGCTTGATCCGCTGCGGCAGCGCGCGCACCCTGGCCGACCTGCCGCACGTGCTGGCGGTGGTGGCCGAGATCGACGAGCTTATGGAGTTGATCGACAAGCTGGAGTTTGAATACCAGGCCGCGCACCCGCGCCCGGAGATCTTTGTCGTCGCCGACAACTTCGACGATTTCGACGACGCGGTGCCCAGCGCACGCGAATACCGCGATGTCTACAAGCGCCTGGGCGATCTGGCGCGCAAGAGCGGCCCGGAGGGGCTGCATTTCATTCTGGGCGGTTCGCTGAGCATCTTCCGTGGCTCGAACGAACTGCTCAAACGGGTGTGGGCATCGCGCTATGGCTTGGGCCTGGAGAGCGTCGATGCGGCTGCCACGCTGGGCGGCAAAGCGCCGCGCCGTCTGTCGGACACCGAGTTTCCACCGGGGCGCGGCTATGTGGTGAAATCCGGGCGCACGCAGCTTATGCAGGTTGCCACACCGGACGGCCAGGGTGATATCGAGCAGAACGCCGCCGCCATCGACGGCTGGATCGATGCGATCTGTGCGCAGTATCCGCAGCGCGCGTGCTGGTATCAAGACGCAGGAGACGCGGACGAAACCGCAGCCGGAGAAGAAACACCATGAGCGCGAACAGCAGCCGCATCAAATTGACCATCGACGTTTTTGATGAAACCGACCAACTGGCGTCGGTGCGCAGCGGGCTTCTGGTGCGCGACCTGAGCGCCGAGATCCAACGCGAGTTTGACCTGGACCCCGGCGATTACATCCTCTATCTCAAAGATCAAGGCGTGCCGCTCGACCCGGATAAGAGCCTGGTCGATTTGGGCGTCGGCGAAGGCGATGCGCTGGTCTTTGCGCGCCGGCAGACCCGGCGCATACCGCCGGGCGCGCGGCTGGTCGCCGGGACGCGGCAGGCCGCGCTGCGCGAGGCGCAGACGGGGCGTGTGTTCGAGATTCTCTGGACGCCGGCGGTCATCGGGCGTCCCTATGCCCACAACCGCGCCAGCGCCGACACCCTCGCGGTGGCGTTGGGCGACGACTTCGCCGAAGCGCGCAGCGTCTCGCGCGGGCAGCACGCGCAGCTTATCGAACAAGACGGCGCCTACTACCTGGAAAGCCTCAAAGCCAACAACCTCTCGTCGGTCAACGGTGCCACGGTCGAAATCGGGCAGCGCCGGGCGCTTGCCCCCGGCGACCGGATACAGGTCGGCAAAATCTCCCTGGTCTTCGAGCCGCGCGGCGGCTGAATGGTTCAGCCGCCCCCGCCCGGCGGCTCATCGGCGGCGAAGGTTTTGTCGAGATGCGCGCCCGTGTTGAACCGCAGGCGCGTACTTTCGCCCAGCACGATGATCGCGCCATCGTTGAGGCGCACGGGTTTGTTAGGCGTCAGGCGCTCGCCGTTGACGGTGGTGCCGCGCGTGCTGCCGGCGTCGGCGAGATAAAAAACGCCCGCGTCGAGGGTCAGGGTCGCGTGGTGGCGCGAGACGTTGCCGTCGCCGTCGAAATTGATCTCTTTGCCCAGCCGGCCGAGGCGGCAAGGCAAGTGTGTAACGGCGAAGGTTTGGCCGCGCGCGGCGGCGTCCTGGGTCTCTTGCGCGGTGAGCGTAGCGCGCGGCGCGCCGGGCTGCGCGGGAGCGGGAGTGGGCGTGGGCGTGGGGGCGGGGGCGAAATAGGTGCGCTCGGCCAGCGGGTCCGGCGCCGGCGCGGTGCGGTCGTCGGGGCGGCGGCGCAGCCAGAGGATCAAGCCGGCGAGGGCGACCAGCAGCACGGCCAACGCGGCGATGGTGATCGGGCTGCGGGCGGCGCGCTCTAGAAAACTCAGCGGCGGGTCGATGGCAATTTGCAGGGTGTGCGTGGCGACGACGGCGCGCTCGGTGATGGCGCTGATCGTGAGGTCGTATTCCCCGGCGCCGATGCCCGCCCGCGAGAGCGGCACCAGGCCGCCGGCGGGTACGACGGTGCGCGGGAAGTCGGGGACGGTGATCTGAGTTTGGCTGTCTACTAACGTGAGTTCGTAGCGCTCGACGGCCTGCGCGTTCTCGGTGTAGATTTGGATGGTGAGCATCTCGGCCTCGCGGTCCGACTTCACCGATTCGATGCGGACCAGCGGCGTGTTCTCCGGTGCGCGCGCTTTGATGTTCAGGCTGCGGCTGCTCTGGCCCAGGTTGCTGCCGGCGGCGTCCTGCGCGATGACTTCGATGAGGTAGCGCCCGCCCGCTTCGAGTTGGTCGTCGGGCAGTTCGATATCGCGCGCCGGGTCGAGCGTGTAAGCCACGATGCGGCTGCCGGTCTCGGCGTCGGTGATGTTGACTTGCAAGACGGCGATTTGTTCCGGCGCGAGCAGGCTCAAATCTAACCGGATGGCGCCTTTGTCCTCGTGATATTCGACCGCGTTGAGCGCAATCTCTACGGCGGCGACCACCGGGCGGTTGATGGTGACGGTGTGGTCGGCGGCGGCAAGCGGCTTGTCTTCTGCATCCAGCGCGACGATATCGATGCGAATTTGATCCTTGTCGTTGAGCGTCGCCGCCGGAAGCTCCATCTGCCCACCGCCGGGCAGCGGCGCCGCGATGAAAAATTCGCCCTGGCGCAGGCCGCTGCGCACATTCTCGAAGCGCACCCGGTATTGGGCGATTTTTTCCTCCCCGGCTATTTCGAGCGCCAGGCGCACCGTCTCGGTTTCCCAGTCCACTTCTGCCGCGTCAACGGCCAGCGCCACCGGGATGCAGGTGCGCAGCGTCTCGAAAGACACGACATCGCCGGAGGCCGCCGCGCCGCCGGACAAGACCAGGTTGAGCGTGGCTTGATGCTGGCCCTGGGGGATACAAATCGGGGTATAGGCCACCCACTGGCTTTTGAGCGCGTTCATGATCTGCGCAAACAGGTCGTTGAGGTTGGCGCGCCCGCCGATGGCCGAAAGCCCGCCGGTCGCGCGTGCGATCTCGCGCAGTTCGTCCTCATCGACTTCACCCAGCCCGATGGTATGAACCGGCACGCGCGCTTCGTAGCGGGTCGCCAGGTCGATGACATCGTCGCGGGTGTGCGTGCTGCACGGGTCGCCGCTCGCCAGTTCGTCGCGCCCATCGGTGAAGAGGATCACGGCGCGCCGTCCTTGAGGCGCAGCGCCTAACCGGGTAACGGCTTCATACGCGGCGTCGTACAGGCAGGTGCCTTTGAGGTTGATCGGGACGACCTCATCAATGGCAGCGACGGCGAGGCCGGGCGTTTCGGTGAAATCTTGCAGTAAGTCGATATCTTCGTTGAAGCGCAGCACGGCGAAGCGCGCCGCCGCCGGCGCGTCGTTGATGGCCTGGATAGCCGCGCGCCGCATATCTTCGGCGGTGCGGCTCATGCTGCCGCTGGCGTCGAGCACCAACGCGATATAGAAAGGCGTGTCGGGATGCTCGACGGCGACCGGGTAGCTCGCGCCGGTTTCCAGCAACACGCTGGCCGATTCAATGTCGGCGTCGGCCACGGCGCGCCCTTCGGCATCGACGAGCGTAAAATAGAGGCGGAGCAGCAAGTCGTCGGCGCCTTCGTCGATGACTTCGGGATAGTTGATAAGCGTACCGGTGGAGTCTTGCGCGTAGGCCATCGCTGCAAAACACAGGCTCGCTGCCAGACAAAAAGCCAGGATGCGATATTTTATTGGAAAAGACATTGGAGACGCCTCATGACGCGATTTAGGATCATCGCCCTCATTATATAATAAACCTCCGGTGCGGGTGTAGGGTTCTTTACCATGAGATGCATCCCACGGCGAAATCGAGAAACAGCGCCGAATCAAGCTGTAGGGGCGGGTTTCAAACCCGCCCCATGCACATCAACTTAAGAGTTTTGACCGTTTGTGCGCCTGTTCCCCCTCTCCCCAAACCCCTCTCCCACGAGGGGCGAGGGGCTTACCGACGCACAGACTCGCTGC
>JAFGMM010000100.1 GCA_016927535.1 Anaerolineae bacterium | reverse complement strand
TTGAGTTATTGAACCTGTCGCCAGAGGTCTATCGCACCCTGGTTTCTGAAATTCCGAAATCTATGGTTTCATTACGCGAATGATGAGAATAACGCTAATTGCGCGAATAAAGATTCCTAATTCGCGGTTATTCGTGTTATTCGCGGTTAAATCTTCATCCCTAAGAAGTTCCCGCCGCAAAGATTATAGAACACGCTCCAAGAACGACCGGACCGCCGCCGCGACCCGCGCCGGCTGCTCCAGGGCGACCATATGCCCCGCGCCCTCGATAACGACCCGTTCGGCGCCGGGGATGTGCTCCGCCAGGTAGCGCCCGAACTTGAGCGGCGTCATGGGGTCGGCGCTGCCGCCGATGACCAGCGCCGGCGCGGTGATGTGCTGCACCCGGTCCATCAGGTCGAAGGCGTCGCAGGCCAGCAGGTCGCCGCGCAGTACTTCGATTGGCGTCTGCGCCAGCCGCGCCCGGCCCCGCTCGCGCGCCGCGCCGGGCGGCCAGAGTCCCTGCACAATCGCGTCATACGCCGAGGCATCGCCGGCCTGCACCGCCTCCAGCAGCGCCGGCGCGACGCGCAGCCGTGCGCCGGTTGCGATCAAAATCAGCGCCGCGACGCGCGCCGGCCAGCGCAGCGCGAGCGCCTGGCACACCGCGCCGCCCATACTGTGCCCGCAGAGCACGGCGCGCGGCACGCCCAGCGCATCGAGCAGCGCGCGCACGTCGTCCGCGTAGGCGTCGATAGTATCACGCCCCGGCGGGTCGGAGCGGCCATGCCCCGGCAGATCCAGGGCTAACGTGTCGATAATTCCTATATGGTGCGGTTGGCGCAGTTCGCCCGGCCAGTCGAGATGCGAGCCGCCCGCGCCGTGTACGAGCATCAAAGGCGGCCGGCCCTGCGGCGCGTGTTTCGCGGTGTGCGCGGCGTACCAGACGCGCCCGGTGGGTAAGGCGATGTAAGGCATACACGCTCTTTCTTCAGTACGTTTGGTACATGGATATTTGGCGCAAGATCAGTAAAATTAGAACTCACTGCCGTACATCATGCAAGGCGCAGCCTCGCCATTGTGTGGAAGGGGAATCGGAACCTCACCCCCGGCCCCTCTCCACACGTGGAGAGGGGAATCGGAACCTCACCCCCGGCCCCTCTCCACACGTGGAGAGGGGAGTCAGAGGCGCGCGGCGGTCCGAAAAGTCCCCCTCTCCACACGTGGAGAGGGGGATTAGGGAGTGAGGTGAAACGACATACAGAGAGGTGCCATGCCTAAATACTTGAAAGCGCTCACTTGCGAGGTTCTGGCGCGGAACGCTTATCGCGCCGCCGCCGATTCGCCGCACATCGTCGATGTGGAACTGCTGCGCAAGGGCCTGCACAACACGCCCGCCGACCTGCACGCCGCGCTGCAAGCGCGCATCGACGCGGCGGCCGGCGAAGGCTTCGACGCGGTACTGCTGGCCTACGGGCTGTGCGGGCAATCGCTGGAGGGGCTGCGCGCGCGCGATGTGCCGCTGGTTGCGCCGCGCGCCCACGACTGCATCACGCTGTATCTCGGCTCGCGCGGGCGCTACGCGCACGAGTTCACCACGAACCCCGGCACGTACTGGTTCACGCTCGACTACATCGAGCGCTCGCGCGGCAGCAACGGGCTGGTGACGCTGGGCAGCAGCGATGCGTCGCTGGGGTTGCAGGCGACCTACGAAGAATACGTCGAAAAGTACGGCCAGGACAACGCCGATTACCTGATGGAGGTGATGGGCGCGTGGCACGCGCACTACAACCGCGCGGCGTTTATCGACATGGGCGTCGGCGACCAAACGCCCGCCGAAGACGAAGCGCGCCGGTTTGCCGCCGAGCGCAATTGGAACTTCGAGCGCATGGCCGGCGACGATACGCTGATCCGGCGGCTCCTCTTCGGCGAGTGGGATCACGATTTTCTCGTCGTGCCGCCCGGCGAAATGATCGTGCAGCGAATGAACGAAAGCATCTTGGCGAGTGTACCCGTCATTGCAGAGGACGAAGGCAAATAGAACTTATGGCGAAATATACGGTTAATTTTCAACCCATCGGGCGGCGCGTCGAAGTCGAGGCAGGCGTGACGCTGCTCGACGCGGCGCAGCAAGCCGGCATCGGGCTTTCGGCGGTGTGCGGCGGCGCGGGCGTTTGCGACACCTGCCTGGTCTACGTGCGTGAGGGCCGGGTGTCGCCGCCCAACCTGGTCGAAGAAGCCGACCTGGACGCGGACGACCTGGCCGCCGGGCTGCGCCTGGCCTGCCAGACCGAAGTACTCGGCGACCTGCGCGTGGAGGTGCCGCCGGGGTCGCTCTCCGCGCCGCAGCGCACCCAGGTCGAGGGCGAGATGTTAGATGTGGCGGTCGAGCCGGCGGTGACCAAACACGTCGTCCGGCTTGAGCCGGCCACCCAAGAAGACCTCCGCAGCGATTGGTCGCGCCTGTGCGACGCGCTGGCCGGCGGCGTGACGCGCCCGCTGCGCGCGAGCGTCCCGGTGCTGGCGGCGCTGTCGCCGCGGCTGCGCGCGCAGGGTTGGCAGGCGAGCGTGATGGTGCGCGCCGGCGCGGACGGCTGCGAGGTGGTGCGGGTGGGCGCGCCGGATGATGCGCCGCTGGGCTTCGCGGTCGATATCGGCACGACCAAGCTGGCCGGCTACCTGGTCGATCTGGCGACCGGGCGCACGCTGGCGATGCAGGGCCGCATGAACCCGCAGATCGCTTATGGCGAGGACGTGATGGCGCGCATCGGCTACGCGCAGCAGAGCGATGCGCACGCCCAAACCATGCAGCGCGTGCTGGTCGATGCGCTGAACGAGATGATCGCGCAGCTCTGCGCCGAGGCGGGGGCAGGGGCCGAGCCGTCGCACGTGGTCGATGTGGCGGCGGTGGCGAACACGGCCATGCACCACCTGTTCGTGGGTCTGCCGGTGCAGCAGCTCGGCAGCGCGCCCTACGTGGCGGCGTTCTCGGATGCGCTGAACGTCCGCGCGGCGGAGTTAGGCCTGGATGTTGCACCGGGCGCATACGTGTACATGCCGCCGAACATCGCCGGCTTCGTCGGCGCGGACCACGTGTCGATGCTGCTGGCGACCGATATCCCTTCGAGCAGCGGCGTGGTGGTGGGGCTGGACATCGGTACCAACACCGAGGTAACGCTGAACGCGGGCGGGCGGCTGCTGTCGTGTTCTACCGCGTCCGGCCCGGCGTTCGAGGGCGCGCACATCCGCGACGGCATGCGCGCCTCCGACGGCGCGATTGAGGTCTTCCGC
Source organism: Anaerolineae bacterium (assembly GCA_016927535.1). GTDB lineage: Bacteria > Chloroflexota > Anaerolineae > Aggregatilineales > JAFGMM01 > JAFGMM01. The sequence continues at coordinate 1,813 of JAFGMM010000100.1, read as the reverse complement.
ATGATCGACGACCGGCCGCAGTACCAGACCATCGGGCACGCGCCGCCGGTGGGGGTGTGCGGGTCGGGCATCCTGGACATGGTGGCGGAACTGCGCAAGGCCGGCGTGCTCTCGATCTCCGGCGCGATGCGGGCCGATGCGCACCCGCGCGTCGTGCGGCTCGACGGTCACGGGCCGGCGTTCCTGGTCGCGGCGAACGGCGAGACCGGGCACAGCGCCGATATCTTCGTCACGCGCGGCGACGTGAGCGAGATTCAGCTTGCCAAGTCGGCGATGCGCGCCGGCGTGAAAATCCTGCTGGAGGAGGCCGGGCTGACCGAGGACGATATCGAGTCGTTCATCATCGCGGGCGCGTTCGGCAGCTACATCGACGTAGACAGCGCGGTAGCGATTGGCATGTTCCCGCCGCTGCCCCGCGACCGCTACAAGCAGGTGGGCAACGCGGCAGGGATGGGCGCGCGGCAGTGCCTGGTCTCGCGGAGCGAGCGGGCGCGCGGTGAGGCCATCGCGCGGCGGGTGCGCTACCTGGAACTGACCAACGACCCGCGCTTCACCGACCGCTTCTCGCAGGCAGTGCTGCTGGAGCCGGTGCCGTGGGGGTAAATAAAGTAAATAAGACCTATGCTCGAAAAGCCCGACCTCCAAGACGCAAAGATCGTTGATTGTCTGCGCGATGCCTATGGGTTGGATATCGCCGAGATTGCGTTTCTCCCGCTCGGCGCAGACCGGAATACTGCCGTCTACCGCGCCGGCGCCGGCGCCGGCGTGCCCTACTTCGTGAAGCTGCGGCGCGAGGACTTCGACGAGCCGGCGGTCATGATCCCCCGGCTGCTCCACGACCAGGGCATCCAGCAAGTCATCGCTCCCCTGCTGACCCGGTCGCGCCGGCTGTGGGCCGACCTGGATGACTTCAAAGTGACCGTCTCGCCCTTCGTCGAAGGATACGGCGGCTTCGAGGTTGATCTGTTGGATCACCATTGGGTCGAGTTTGGGCGCGCGCTCAAGCGCATTCACACGGCGGCGCTGCCCCCGGCAGTGATGCGCCGCATCCCGCGCGAAACCTACTCGGCCCGGTGGCGCGAGATCGTAAGGGAATTCCAGGCGCGCGTCGAGAGCGCCGCTTTTGACGAGCCGGTCGCGGCCAAGCTGGCCGCACTGCTAAAGAGCAAACGAGCCGTGATTAGCCACCTGGTCGAGCGGGCCGGATGCCTGGCCGCCGCCCTCCGGCCCCGGCCTCTGCCGTTCATCCTGTGCCATTCCGATATCCACGCCGGCAACATCTTGATCGACACGGACGACCGGCTTTACATCGTCGATTGGGACACGCTCACCCTGGCGCCCAAAGAGCGCGACCTGATGTTCGTCGGCGGCGGGCTGGGCAGCGGCGGGCGCACCCCCCAGGAAGAAGAGAGCCTGTTCTACCGGGGCTACGGCCCAACCGAAGTCGATCCGGTCGTGCTGGCCTATTACCGGTACGAGCGGATCGTCCAGGATATCGCCGCGTACTGCGAGCAACTCCTCCTGACCGACGCCGGCGGCGACGACCGGGAGAATGGGCTGCGGCAGCTGGCAAGCCAGTTTCTGCCTAATGATGTGATAGACATGGCCTACCGGTCAGAAAAGAATCTGCCTCAAGAACTCCGGTCGAAAACACCCGCGGACCCGGCCCAGGGATGAACGGGGAGTCTCCAGGAATTCGCGGGGCGTTGGGCAGGTCTCAGACCTACCCCATGCACATCAACTTAAGAGTTTTGACCGTTTGTGCACCTGTTCCCCCTCTCCCCAAACCCCTCTCCCACGAGGGGCGAGGGGC
>JAFGMM010000099.1 GCA_016927535.1 Anaerolineae bacterium | reverse complement strand
GTCAGACTTGACCGAACCGCCGGATGCGGACCCGCATGTCCGGTGGTGTGGGAGGGGGGCGTTTCCGTCCCCCTATCCCGATTTCATTTTCGGTTGGTGGCGGGCGGACGGGCGCTAAAGGAGGCGGTTATGATTGCCATCGGCGCGAATATTGCAATTATCCGGGATGGGCGGATTGTGCTCACCCGGCGCGAAGACTTCGAGGTGTGGTGCTTGCCGGGCGGCCACCTGGAGCCGAACGAGACGCTTGTCCAGACTGCCCTGCGCGAGGCGCGCGAGGAAACGGGTCTGGAGGTCGAACTGACCCGGTTGGTCGGTCTGTATGCGTATCCCAACTGGCGGGACGGCATGCAGACGATCCTGTTCGCGGCGCGCCCGGCCGGCGGCGAACTACGCCCGGCGGATGGCGAAGCGCTCGATATCGGCTATTTTGACCCGGTTTGTCTCCCGGAGCCGTTCGTGTGGTGGCACCGGCAGCAGGTTTACGATGCGATGAACGGCGCCGGCGAAGGCGTGGCGTGGATGATTGACCGGGTGTGGCCTTTCGAGCGTGACATGACGCGCGCCGAACTCTACGCGCTGCGCGACGAGTCGGGCCTTTCGCGCGCCGGATTCTATGCGAAGTACATGGGCAAGCCGGGCATGCAAAAGCGCGAGTTGTAGCCGCCCGCGTTGACTTGGCACGGGCGGCGTGGGTACCATAGAGCGGGGTCTACTAACTCAACAGGGAGAAAAACGGTGAAACGAATCTCGTTTGTGACTGCAAACTACATTGCGCGGCAGGCCGGCTACAACCTAACCGGCGGCTGGGGCGCGGGCGACCAGGCGACCCAGGCCCACTTTAAGCCGGTGGAAACCTTCGCGGTGCGCTTTGAGGAAATCCTACTGGACGTGCGCGCGATGGGCTTCGAGGCGATGGATCTCTGGTTGGGGCATCTGCATTGGGCCTGGGCCACCGATGAACACATTGCCATCGCCAAGGATTTGTTTGCCAAACACGGCTTGGCGGTGGCGAGCTTGGCGGGCGGTTTCGGCGACACGGCGGAAGAATTCGAGAAGGCGTGCAAGCTGGCGGTGGCGCTCGATACCGGCGTGCTCGGCGGGATGGCGCAGGTGGTATATGATGACCGACCGGCCGCGGTGAAGCTGTTGAAGCAGTATGATCTGAAGTTTGGGATCGAGAACCACGCCGAGAAAACGCCCGACGATTTGCTTGCCAACATTGGCGACGGCGGCGACGGGATGATAGGCGCGGCGCTCGATACCGGCAACTTCGGTTCGCAGGGTTTCTTCGACCCGGCGGAGGCGGTCGAGAAGCTGGCCCCACACATCGTCCACGTGCACTTGAAGGATATCGTAGAGGGACATAAGACCTGCCGGTTCGGTCAGGGACGTGTGCCGGTCAAGGCTTACGTGGAGGCGCTGGAGGCGGCCGGCTACCGGGGCTTCTATGCCGTCGAGCACGAGCCGTTCGATCACGACCCGACCGAGGCGAGCAAGGCCAGCCTGGTGATGCTGCGTGAGTGGCTGGCCGGCTGACGGGCAGCTTGTGCGGTTTGTGCCGGGCGGCGGGAGGCTTTATAGTTCTCCGTATCATTCGATAGGTCGTTTCAAGGGGATGCGCAATGTACCGGATATCGTGCGCGATCTTGCTCGTGATGCTGGTCGCCGGGCCGGTGGCCGCCCAGGACGGCGGCGAAGCGGCGACTCATGTCGTGCAGCCGGGCGAGAACCTGTTCCGAATTGCGCTGCGCTACGATACGACCGTCAGCGCGATTATGCTCGCCAACGACTTGACCAGTATGAACCTGATCTATCCAGGGCAGGAGTTGCGCATCCCGGACCTCGGCACTGCGCCGGCGGGCGGCGCGTCCGGCGCGGTCACTCACACGGTTGCGCCCGGCGAAAACCTGTTTCGCATCTCGCGCGGCTACGGCGTCTCGATGAGCGCGATCATGGCGGCGAACGGCATCACCGACCCGGACTTGCTGTATGCGGGCCAGGCGCTCACCATCCCGGCGGGCGGTGCGCCGGCCGGCCCGTCGCCCGCTTCTGCGTCTGAGTCTGCGCCGGCGGCTTCTTCCGGCAGTATGCAGCACACCGTCAGCGCCGGCGAGAACCTGTTCCGAATCGCGCTGCGCTACGGCGTGAGCCTGGACGCCCTCGCCGCCGCCAACGGCATCGCCGACCCGGAACAGATTTACGCCGGCCAGGTGCTCACCATCCCCGGCGAGGCCGCGCCCACTGCATCCGATTCGTCCGCTGCGGCTGCGCCCGCCGGCCAGGTTTATCTGAATGTGCCGGTGGTGCGCCAGTCGAACAACCTGAGTTGCGAGAGCGCTTCGGTGTGCAGCGCCATGCGCTACATGGGTTATCCTTGCGACAGCGACGTGTACGTCTTCAATGCCCTGCCCCAATCCTACGACAACCCGCATCGCGGCTTTGTCGGCCCGGTGACCAGCGCGCCGGGAACCCTGCCGCCCGGCGCGGCGACGTATAAAACCGGCGGCTACGGCGTCTACGTCGAGCCGATCAGCGCCGCGTTGACCGGCCTGGGCGTGAATCACGGCCATACTTACTTTGCCAGCCTGGACATGCTGCGGCAGTTGTTGAAAGCGGGTATCCCGGTGGTGATTATTGCGACGCACGGGCTGGGCATCTACGGCGAGCCGCTGGTGGCTTTCACGCCTACCGACGGCGACGGCGGGACCGTGACCGTCATTCGCTACGAACACTCGTATACCCTCGTCGGCTACGATGCGGGCGGCTTCTGGGCGATTGACCCGTGGTCGGGCGGCGTGGATTACTTCACCGTTGCCCGCCTCGACGCCGATTGGGCGCGGTTGGGCCGCCAGGCGGTATGGATACTGCCGTAACGCGAAGGGTGAAGGGCAGACAGAGACAAAAAAACAGGCAGGGCGGTCTGCCGGCCCTGCCTGTGATCGGACTGCGAACGCTGCACGTTACTCCTCGGTGGTCGCCGTCTCTACGGTCGGCGTCAGCGTCGGTGAGTGTTCTTGGATGACCCTTAAAACCGTTTCCTCGCTGGGGTCTTCCGGCACACGGCTGACCCAAACATCATAGAACTGTTCGGCGGTGGAGCGCTTGCCGGAGAGCCAGGTATCGAAGTGATCGCTGCGCTGCTGTGTTAGGATCATCTCGTCCACCGGGCGTACTTCGCGCCCCAACACCTGGATCACGTAATAGAAGTCGGAGGCTGTGCCCTGCTGCAAGGCTTGCAGGTCGGTGTCGAAGATCGGGCCGACTACCTCGCCGACCTCCGCCTCGAAAGCCGCCTGCGCGACCGCCGGCGTGAGCTGATCTTTCGGCATCCATCCCAGGTCGCCGCCCCGGTACCAGTTCGTTTCGTTGGCGTCGCGCGCGGCGTCGGCGCTGCGCGCCAGCTCGGCGAAGCTCTCGCCGTCACGGATGGCTTCCAGAGCTTCGATGGCGTCGGCTTCGCTGGCGAAGCGCATCTGGCGGATGTGCACCTGGTCGGCGATGGCCGGGATGTTGGCGGTGATTTCGTCGTAGAGTTTTTCTTGCAGCGCTTGCGCTTCGGCGATGGCGCGGTACGCTGCCTCATCCATGCCGGTCAGCGCCTTGGCGACAGCCAGTTCGCGCGCATAGCCGTCCTCAAACCGCGTTTTCTGTTCTTCGGCGGTCAGGGTAGAGATGGCGGTCGGTGTCTCCGACGGGGTTAGGGTCAGCGTCGGCTCGAGCGTCGCGGTGGCTTCTTCACCGGAGGGTGTGGAAGTGGCGGTCGGTGTAGGGGTGCTGGTGGGCGTTTGCGTGTAACGCAGCGTGGGCGTCGCGGAAGGTTCGGACGTGGGGGTGGGGGTTTCGGGATTGGGATTGTAGCCGAACTGTTCATTCACCGCGTCTTGCAGTTCTTCGCCCGATAGCGTGATGCCGCGCGCGGCGGCCTCCTGCCGGACGATCTCCTCCTCGATCATGAGGTCAAGTACTTGGCTGCCCATCGAAGTCGGGGACTCGAGCAAGCTCTGCCACTGCTGGCATTGCTGCTGGAAATACTGCTGCATTTCGGCGCTGCAAAGTTGCAAAACGTTTACAATGAAATAGTAGCGCTGAAGTTTGACCCGCTGTTGAAACTGGGTCGTCGTAATCGAAACATCCCCGACCTGTGCAACCGCTTGATTGGGTTTGATCGCCAATTCAAAGATGATCCCGGCGGCCAGCAGCACCACGATCACGGCGGCCAACCCGGTGGTTGCCCAGATGACCCAACGGTTCATCCGGTCCTCGCGCTCCTTGCGTGAGAGATGCCGGCGGCCCTCGTCGGTGCGTTTAATGGAGGGGGTGACTTCGCCGCGTTTTGCCATGCGTCTTCTTCTCCTGGTGGTTAACACGATAAAAAGGCACGGAAGGCCCGCTGCTTCCATGCCTTCAAGTTTCAATTACCCATCCTGCGCGCTTCGCTCGCTTAAGCAGCTTAATGAGTATGGGTATGGCCGGGTGTAAAGGGAAGCAGGGCCAGGTGCCGGGCGCGCTTCACCTCGCGCGCAAGCCGGCGCTGATCTTTTGCGTACAGGCCGGTCTGGCGCCGGGGCCGGATCTTGCCGTGTTCGGTCAAAAAGCGGCGCAGGGTGTCGGGGTCTTTGTAGGTCAGGCGGAAGTTCTTATCGGCGTATGCCGGCGAAATTTTGCCCCGGCGGCGCCCAAAGCGCCGAGGCCCGCGCTGCCGGCCTTTCGACTGGCGGCTGTCGCGCCCCCGAAAATCCGAAGGCTCCTCGTCGAGGTCGTCGTCGAGATCGTCTTCAAAATCATCGTCGTCTATAAACTCATTTCTGCTCAAGGCTTATTTCCTCCCTGAAATCTTTAAAAGGGATAATCATCTTCGTATAGGTCAGAGTCGTCATCGGACGAGTAATCGATGCGCCGTCCGCCCAGCACGATCATCTCGTTGGCGACTAACTCGGTGCGGTAGTGCTTTTTGCCGGTCTCGTCCTCCCAACCCCGGGTTTGCAAACGCCCCTCGACATAGACTTGTTGGTCTTTCGTCAGGTGTTGCTTGCAAATTTCGGCCAGGTTGCCCCAGGCGACCACGTTGAACCATTCGGTTTCTTCGCGGCGCTCGCCTTCGGATGAGGTCCAGGTGCGGCTGGTTGCGACGCTGAACGAGGTGACCGGACGCCCGCTGGGTGTATAGCGCATCTCTGGGTCGCGACCCAGGTAGCCGATGATCATTACTTTATTCAACCCTCTGCTCATGTGCTCGGTGCTCCCTGTACGTCTGCTTTCCCAAATGCTAACCGGTTGTGTTTCTTTGCCCGATGATCGTGAGCCGGCCCGGTCAATTCTCGGCGCGTATCAGCAGGTAGCGGATGATTTGCTCATTCAAGATAAGGCTGCGCTCCAGGTTCCGGATTCCAACCGGATTTAAATCGGCTTCCAGGTGGATGTAGTGCCCTTCGCGCTGGTTCTCGATCGGGTAGGCCATCCGGCGCCGGCCCCAATCGCTGACTTTCTGGACGGTGCCCTCCCCCGCTTTAATCCACGACTCGACCTGCTCCATGACGGCATTCATCTCGTCGCCGATGATATCGGGGTGAATGATATAGGTTAGTTCGTATCTACGCATGTAAAAATACCCTTTCCTTCCACGGGATTTGCCCCCGCCGGCAGCAGGCGCTGCATCGGGAGCGGAACAAAGGTCCGGGTGATAATATCGTGCCCCGGCAGTTTGCGCAACTCTTTTTGGACTTTTAGAGCTTGATTCGTTCTAACGTTGCTTTACCTCACCCCCCGCGCGCTGCGCGCTTCCCCCTCCCCACGCCGTGGTGTTGTTGGCGAATGGTAGGGGCCGGTTTCAAACCGGCCCTGGGCGGGTCT
>JAFGMM010000098.1 GCA_016927535.1 Anaerolineae bacterium | reverse complement strand
GGGGGCCAGAAGCGCCGTGCAGCGGCTCTGATTCCCCCTCTCCCCTTGTGGGAGAGGGGGCCAGGGGGTGAGGGGAAAACCGGCGGCCTACTTCCGCCGCACTGTACTAGTAACCCGTTTTCACCAAAAGCCACCTTAAATACAGGAGCAAAATGACCTTCTAGAACCTTTTGCTCAATACCCGTGTTCGAATCCCATAAACGTACAGTACCGTCGCTACTTGCAGAAGCTAATAGATTCCCATCAGGACTAAATGTTATATCATTCACTGAGCCTGTATGATTCTGCAAAGTGAATATCTTTTCTCTTGTTTCGACATCCCAGATCAGAATAGTGGCGTCACTACCCGCCGATGCCAACAAATCACCGCGAGGACTGAAAGCTACACTAAAAACCAGAGAGCCAAAAGCATGACCGTTCAAAACGGTCAATTCTTCGTAAGATGGAGTACTCCATAGTTTTATATTCTCACCGGCAGTCGCTAACAGAGATCCATCAGGACTAAATGCCAATCCCCACAGGTATTCGTGCCGCAATACAGCTTGTATTTCACCTGTTCTTACATCCCGCAAGCGCACTGTATCATCTGTACTTGCAGAGGCCAATAATTTGCCATCAGGACTGAATGCCACTTTTTCTACCCAATCAATATGTCCCTGCAATGTAGCAAGCTCCTCTCCATTACTTACACTCCAGAGACGCACTGTGTTATCTTGGTCACCGGACGCTAACAAATCTCCATTTGGGCTAAAGGCGAGATCTAGTACAGATTGATTGTGCCCCTTTAACGTGCGCAGAAGCGTAGGTTCACCGGAATTATCTTTGGGCGAGCAGGAAATAGTCAGGCTAGATAAGTAAAGCAGACTGATCAACAATGCAAGTGAAGAAAAAATCGCTTTCTTGCGAGATATCATGACAAGTGCACCTTTCTCTTTTAATGTGGGGGCAGAGCCATTGCCGGCTCCGCCCCACCCATCTCACTCGCTCACTCACCGTGCCCCAAGCCGGCGCCGTGCCGCTGGCCGGCTTCAGCGCCGGCTCAAGCATCTTTGCCCAAAACCGCCTCGGTGTCGATTTGAGCGCGCTGCAACCGCCCGCTGTAATCCACATAGACCGCCTTCCACTCGGTGAAGGTATCCAGCGCCGTCTGGCCGGCCTCGCGCATGCCGTTGCCGGTGCCGCGCGTCCCGCCGAACGGGAACTGTATTTCCGCGCCGATGGTGCCGTGGTTGATGTACACGATGCCGGTCGAAAGATCGCGGATGGCCTGGAAGGCGGCGTTGACGTTCTCGGTAAAGAGACTGCTCGACAGCCCGTAAGCCGTATTGTTGTTGATCTGTATCGCTTCTTCGAGCGTGCTGCACTCGATGATCGAGAGGACCGGGCCGAAAATTTCTTCCTGTGCGATGCGCATACCCGGCTCCACCCGGTCGAAGATGGTGACCTCGTAGAAGTAGCCCTTGCCGTCCACGCTGGCCGGCTGGCCGCCGCACATCAAGCGCGCTTCGCCCTTGCCGATCTCCACGTAGCGGTGGACGTTCTCGCGCGCCGGCGCGCTCACCAGCGGCCCCACGTCCACGCTCTCGTCGAGGCCGTCGCCCAGCTTGAGCTGCTTCGCCCGTTCGACCAGCGCTTCCTTGAAATCGGGCGCGATCCCTTTTTGTAGAATCAGGCGGCTGGTGGCGGTGCAGCGCTGGCCGGTGGTGCCGAACGCGCTCCAGAGCGCACTGTTGAGCGCCAAGTCGAGGTTGGCGTCGTCCATCACGATGATGGCGTTTTTGCCGCCCAACTCCAGCGATACCTTCTTACCGTGCTGCGCGGCGCGGGCGTACAGGCTGTAGCCGATCTCGGTAGAGCCGGTGAACGAGATGACCTTAACGTCGGGATGCTCCACGATGGCATTACCGACCGCGCCGCCCGGCCCCGACACCACGTTGAAGACGCCCGGCGGCAGGCCGGCGTCCTGGAATGTGCGCACGAACTCGGCGCCGAGCGTGGGCGTATACGACGCGGCTTTGAAGACAACCGTATTCCCGGCGATCAGCGCCGGCAGGCTCTTCCAGCTTGGGATTGCAATGGGAAAATTCCACGGCGTAATCAAACCGACCACGCCCACGGAGTCGCGGATCGCCATACCAAACTTGTTCGGCAGTTCGACCGGCGCCGTGTACCCCAGGAGCCGCCGGCCCTCGCCGCCCATGTAGAAGGCCATGTCGATGGCCTCTTGCACGTCGCCGCGCGCCTCGGCGATGACCTTGCCCATCTCTTGAGTCATCAGCCGGGCCAGTTCTTCTTTGCGCTCCATCAAGAGCCGGCCCGCGCGGAATAGAATCTCGCCTCGGCGCGGCGCCGGCGTGAGCCGCCAGCCCTGGTAGGCAGCCTTGGCCGCCTCCACCGCCGCGCTCACGTCCTCGGCACCGGACTTCGCCGCCGTGCCGAGCACCTCTTCGGTCGCAGGGTTCAATGTTTCAAAGACTTCACCGGAGCGGGCCTCGACCCACTCGCCGCCGATCAGGTTCTTGACGGTTGCAGGCATGATCTCTCCTCGATGTTTTTGGTAGATTTTTCCGGTTTCGGTGAGTCTAGCGCGAACAAGACCGGATAGCAAACATACTACGGTAATACGAGTCAGACAAGACGGGCACGCATCGAAGCGCAGATATAAGGTAACAAACGATCTAAACGCTCAGGCATTTGGGTAGATGTAAAAACAAGATTATACGCTCAATCACTTGCCGCGCGGCGAACACTGAAGTATAAAGGTCTTAGAAACCTTAGTCCAACTTTTATGCCTTTTTTTGTTGTTTCTATGGACGAATCAACCTTACAAAAACTCGGCCCGTACAAAATTATCGAGCTGTTGGGGCGCGGCGGTATGTCGGTCGTCTACCGCGCATACCAGCCTTCGATGAAGCGCGAAGTCGCCGTCAAGGTCCTTAAGACGAATCTCGCCGACGAGCCGGACTTTATGGAGCGCTTCAATCGGGAGGTCGAAGTCATCAGCCGGCTCGAACACCCGCACATTCTCCCGGTGATCGACTACGGCGAAAGCGACAACAATGTGTACCTGGTCATGCGCTTGGTGCGCGGCGGGTCGCTGGCCGACCGGCTTAAGCAAGGCTATCTCCCACCCGAAGAAGCCAACCGCATCCTGTACCAGGTGGCCTCGGCGCTCGACTACGCGCACCGCCAGCGCGTGATCCACCGGGACCTCAAGCCTGCCAATATTTTATTGGACCAGGACAGCAACATTTACCTGACGGATTTCGGCATCGCCAAAATCCTCGACGCCGACGCCGGGCTGACGGTCACCGGGCAAGTGATGGGCACGCCGGCCTACATCTCGCCGGAACAGGGTATGGGCCTGCAAATCGACGGGCGCGCCGACGTGTACGCGCTGGGGTTGGTGCTGTATGAAATGCTCACCGGGCGCGGGCCGTTCACCAGCGACCGCGCGACCGCGCTGCTCCTCAAACACGTCTACGAGCCGCCGCCGCCGCCCAGCGTGATTAACCCGCTGCTGTTGAAATCGTTCGACGAAGTGGTGCTGAAAGCCCTGACCAAAGAACCGGACGAGCGCTACCAGACCGCCCCCGAACTCGCCAAAGCCTTCGAGCGCGCGCTCCGAGCCGCCGGGCCGTCCGCCGGTAAGCCGACGCCGAAAGGCGGTGTCGTCGGCACTTCTACTCCCATGGTCCCCCGCCCGCCGTCTGCGCCGCAGTCGCAGGTTCCCATGCACACACCGGTTATCCCACTCGAACACCTAGAGGCCGGCCCTGCCGATGTCGCGCGCCGGCCGGAGGCCGATTTTGCTATCGATGTCGTGGAGAAGCCGGCGCCGCCGGTCGAGGCGGCGCGCCCGGTCGTCGAAGCGCCGCCGGCGTCCCAGAAGCGCCGCCGGCGCCCGCTGCTCTACCTGGTGGGCGTACTGGTCATCGCCGGGATCGTGGGAGCGGTCTTGCTGGCCGGGGGCGGCGGCGCCAACGGTAATGCGGGCACGCCGGGAGCGACCGCATCGCCAGCGGCGGGCGGCGGGAGTGAGATCGAAGTCTTCCCGACCGTCGAGACCAATATCCACGAGGCCGCGAGCGACGACTCGGCGGCGCTCTCCACCGTGCAGCCGGCAGACCGGCTTATCGCCAGCGGGCGCAGTGCAGACGGCGCGTGGATTTGGGTCCGCGTGGTCAACACGGGCCGCGAAGGGTGGGCCAAAGCGGCGGACCTCAACGCCGACCCGGCGGCGCTGGCCGGGCTGCCGGCGCGCTCCGGCTAGGTTTTGCTCATCGAATTGAGCATAATTGACAAACCTCGATTATGGATATAAAATCTCCATATACGACTTCGGTAGCCCATGGAGCCGGACGGTGCAGGCAACACGACAGTGCATTTTGGAGATTTTGAAAGCCGAAGGTGAAGCGACCGTCGGTGAGCTTGTGGCCGAATTGGTCGCGCGCAGCGGCGAGATCACGGCGGTGACGGTGCGCTACCATCTCGATATCCTCAAGAGCGAAGGACTCATCGACAAAGCGCGGGTACAGCGGCGGCAGACTCCGGGCCGCCCGCAGGATGTCTACACGCTCACCGAGCGGGCGCATGTCCACTTTCCGAAGAACTACCAGGCGTTGACTACCCATATTTTAGAGGAAATAAAACAAAACTTACCGCCCGAACAGGTCCACACCATCATGGAAAGCGTGGCGCAGCGCATGGCGCAAGAAGTTGAACCTGTGCCGGAGGACCCCCGGCACCTGATGGCGCGTGCGGCGGACTACTTGAGCGACAAGGGATACCAGGCCAGTTGGGAATGCGCCGGGGACGGCGTTTATTTACTCCACATCAATAACTGTCCCTATCGCCAGGTCGCAGGGAGCCACAGCGAGCTATGCGCGATGGACGCCAAGCTGATTACGAATATCCTGGGCACTCAGCTGGGGTGCGCGGGCACGATAGCGCAGGGTCATGACTGTTGTACTTATAAGGCGCAGCTAATCGGCCAATCCCGATAAACTTAGTTATTTTTGGATAAATTGCTTCAAAGTGATAGAATAAGCGCCGTTTGGTAAACAAGACAGGAGTATGGCATGTCTTACGTGAACGAGGAAATGGATGTGGTGGTAATCACCGCCCTGGCAGCCGAGAAGGTCCGGGATATGATGACCGAGCGCGGGCTAACCGACCACGCGCTGCGTATTTTCGTGGCCGGCGCGAGCTGTTCGGGCGTTCAATACGGCTTGGCCTTTGAGAAGACCCCGCAGGAAAACGATACGGTTGTAGATGTCGAGAGTCTTAAAATAGTGGTCGATCCGCAAAGTTTGCCGTTTGTGCGCGGCGCGAGCATTGATTTTGTCCAAACGCCGCGCGGCGCCGGGTTCCGGGTCGAGAACCCGCATGTAAACATCGGGGCGGCCTGCGGAGGCGGCTGCTGCGGTTGAGCACTATATGATAAAAATTATGGAAGACCCCAGGATGAGGTCCCGGGGTCTTCCATAGCCTGATACTGAGTGAGTAACGCGCGTAAGGTATATCAGCGTCACCCTACAACCTATCTTAACCTACTTTGCAAGAAAAAGACGTTACAAAACCATTACAATTTTCGGCCCATCGCGTCATTTTCAACGTGATAGGCTTGACGCACTAGGCCCGGTCGCGTATAATCCTTACATACGCGGGTATAGTTCAGTGGTAGAACGGCAGCTTCCCAAGCTGCATGTCAGGGGTTCGAGTCCCCTTACCCGCTCTTTGTTCATCTGATGGGCAAAACGGGCGATGTTTACACGC
>JAFGMM010000097.1 GCA_016927535.1 Anaerolineae bacterium | reverse complement strand
TTCGTCAGACTTGACCGAACCGCCGGATGCGGACCCGCATGTCCGGTGGTGTGGGAGGGGGGCGTTTCCGTCCCCCTATCCCGATTGATTCATTAACCTGGACTTGCGGTCACGGCGCCGGCGGCGTCGCCTCGGCGGTAAACGCCGGACCGGGGAAGTCGCGCGTGAAGGTCATATCGACCAACTCGCCGCGCTCACCTATCGGGCCGAGCGCCTGGCCGTTGATGGTCGCATCCAGGCCCGCGCCGTTGCCCGCGCGCACGTTGACCGTCTCACTGCCCTGGTACTGCACGCGCTCGCCGGGCGCGACGATGCCTTCAAAGCTCACCGCGCCGTCTACCGTGACACGCATCCAGGTGCGCTGGGTCACGTTGAAGATCACGAGCACGCTGTCGGCGGAGGGCTGCACAGCGGAGATTTCGACGCCCGGTGGGGTGGGCGAAGCCTGCGGGGCAAGGGTCGCGCTGGGAGTAACGGTCGGCTGGTCGCCCAAGATTTGATCGATGAAGCCATCGACCCCGGCGTCGGCGTTGCGGTCGGCGGCGATGAGCGCCTCGACGAACTGAGCGCCGCCCAGCGCCATCGCGGTCATCAACATCAAAGAGGCCACCAGCACCAGCACCAGGTTCGACGAGAACGGCGCGCGGCGGCGACGCGGCTGGCTTACCTCGGTGGCGTACACGCCTTCGAGGTTGGGCGCCCGCTCGCCGGGATACGGCGTTTCAGATGGCTTGGCGACGACGACCGGTGTCGGCTTGGGCAAGTGACCGTTCGGCCCGTCGCCGTCAAGCTGGCTCATCGCCTGCTCGTAGCGCGCCAGGGTCACGTTTGAATCCAGGCCGAGGAATACCGCGTAGTTGCGCAGGAAACCGCGCGCCTGGACCTGGGAAGGCAGCAGGCTGTAGTCCCCCACTTCGATAGCCCGCAGGAACTTTGCCCGGATGCGCAGCTCTTGCTCGACTTCTTCGAGCGAAAGTTCTTTTTGCAGACGCGCAGCGCGTAGTTCGCTGCCGAGAATTTCTACTTCCATGTTTCACGCCTCACATGATGTGATTCGGAAACCCGACAAAGTACACTGTGCATCAATCGCCGGCCCCCAGCAAGTCATGCATATCACCGTGGAAATCGGCAAGAAAAGCCCGCCATTCGTCCACGTCGTGCCGGGTGAGCGGCGCCAGCCCAGGATTCCACTGGTTAGTAAAGAAAGGATCGCTTTCAACGATTTCGTCGTCCAGGGGGCTGGCGATTGCCAGGATCAGGCCTTCGGTCCCACAATGCGGGCAGTGCGCGACCATCGCCCAGGCGTCAGCGCCGGCGTCGATGATTTGTACATCTTCTAAGCCGTACTCGCTCCCGCATACCTCACACGCCATATATGCGATAACGTATTGGATGACCAGGTCGTGGTTATCAGGGTTGCCGGGATCAAATGACATGAAAAGTCTTTACTCCTCTGCGGGTTGGGTTTCTTCGACTTCCGCAGTGACCGCTTCGGCAGATGCACTTTCTTCTTGAATGGCTCGCCTGACGGTTTCCGGCGATTCGCCCTCACGGTGGATAATGACCTTGACGACCGGGTTCAGGTCGGCGGCCAAGCGCACGCGCACATTGTGCTCCCCCAACTCGCGCAAGCTTACGCCTTCACCGACCCGCCGGCGGTCTACCTCGACGCTCAGCTTCTTAATCAAGGCGTCGGCGACATCGCCCATCGTGACCGATCCATAAAGTTTGCCGGTGTTCCCGGCTTTCACTCCAAAGTAAAGCTCCTCGCCTTCGATGAGTTCGGCGATGCCTGTTAGCTCTTTGTGAACACGAGCACGGCGCGCCACCGCATCCTTGCGCAGCTTCGCGGCTTGTTTCATGGCCCCGGCGGTCGCCTTGATCGCAAACCCCTTGGGAATCAGGTAGTTGCGCGCAAAACCGTCGGCGACCTCGACCACCTCACCGGCGACGCCGTGCTTATAAACGTCTTCTGTTAGGATAACTTTCACGTGCGAGAATACCTCCGTAGTAAGAGATGTTGAAAGGGTGGCTATAAATTCAGCCTTTATATTAACACATATTTGTACACTTAACCTTAAAGGAACCTTAGAGTCATTCCGGGTAAACCTGCCGGAATTCGTCTTCTTCCACTTTGTAGATGAAGATCGCCGGGTCCTTCAGGTCGCCAGTGTCCTCGTATTGGATCTGACCGATGAACGTCTCCATGTCCAGATCTCGGATCGCGTCGGCTACGGCATTCGCTTCCAGGGAGTTCGCTTTTTGCACGCCCTCGATCAGCACACGCATCGCCACGTAACCGTTGATGCTGTAGGTATCCGGGTTGCGATACTCGACCGCCTGGTAGCCGGCGACCCAGTTTTGCCCAACCGTATCGCCCTCAGGGCTAGGGCCGAACGCGCTGACGTACATCCCGGCAGCCGCGCCGTCCGATTCGTCGATGGTCGCCGCCAGGAAACAGCCATCCGAAGCCAGGAACGGCAAACCCTCTAATCCTACCTCGCGCAGGTCATAACGCAAATACGGACATTCGATCTCGTAGCCGGCATAGAAAACCGCGTCCGCGCCGCTGGCCTGTATCTCGGCAAGGGCTTCGGGATAGTACACCGGTTGGCCGGCGCCCGGTTCGTTCACCGGATCGGGCGGGCCGATAGGAATTTGGCGCACCGTCGCCACGTCTGCGCCCAGCGCTTCAAGCTCCGCTTGCACACCGGCGGCGAGGTCGATGCCGTACTGCTCGTCGTTGTGCAGAACCGCGATACGGGTTGCGCCCAGCTTTTCGACCAGGAAGCGCGCGTCTACGGCGGCCTGCGTCGCATCACTGGCGTTGACGCGGAAGAAGCGCCGGTAGCCCTGCGCAGTGAGACTCTGCAAGCTCGAAGTCGGCGTAATCACCACGATGTCAAGCCCATCGTAGATTGGGAGCGCCGCCTCGGTCTGGCCGCTGTTGAGGTGACCGATCACTCCCAGCACCCGCTCGCCGCCGGCCACCCGTTCGGCGATGGCCTGAGCGTTCTCGGCGGCGAGGCCGGAGTCGGCTTCGTCATCGATGCCTTCCACGACGACGTTGTAGCCCAACAAGCCGCCCGATTGATTAATCTCGTGTGCGGCCAGCCGCACCCCGCCCAAGATGGTCTGGCCGCCGTTCGCCATAAAGCCGCTCAGCGGCACGGCGACGAACACGATCACATCGCCCTTTGAGGGCGTCGCCGGCTGCGCCGGCTGCGCAGCCGGTGTGCATGCCGAGACGACCAGCACGACACAGATCGAAAACGCGATTAAAGCGCGCATTGCTTTATCCTCTACTTTGTCTGCACCGTTTCCCTTTACCTTACTAACTATAAAGGATATCGGGCAAACACGACAAACCGATTACAAACCGATCAAGCGCCGGGATAAAGCAGAATAACATACCGCCGGGTATGCGTCAATAAACTCGCGGCGGCGCCCAGGGCTGATTCGTCCTGATGTTTCTCTAATGGATGAATTAGTTAGATGTCAGATAATTACCTCACCCCCCGGCCCCCTCTCCACAGAGTGGAGAGGGGGAGAATCCATCGCATGGACGGTTCTTAAGCCCCTCTCCACGCCTGGAGAGGGCTGCGGCTTGCCGCGTGGGGTGAGGTAAAACAACATTAGAACGATTCAGCCCTCCGGCGGCGACCAAGCCCGCGCGGATGTTTTGTGCCGGCGCGGCGCGGAGGTTAAACTTATGACCAGTTAAGTCGCCCGGCTGTGTGTAAGCAAAGAGGGTTAGCCATGAGACGCAACTCCGGGATGATGCTCTTAGTGTTGATAACAGCTTTGCTGGCCGGCTGCAACATCCCCAGGGGGCCCAGCCCGGAACAGCAGCAGACTCTCCAGGCGGCGACCAGCGAAGCACTCACCCAAATCGCGCTCACCAGCGCCGCCTCGCCGGGCGGCGGCCCGCCGGCGATTATCACGTCCACGCCGTTCCCGCTCAGCCCTACGCCCACCCAGTTTGCCGCAGCGACGACCGCGCCGCTGTCGGATGCGGTGGTCGCGACCGACAATCTGCGCCTGCGCCAGGGGCCGAGCACAGCCTTTCCGGTGATTCTCAGCATGCCGAACGGGACCCCGCTCACCGTAACCGGCAAAAACGGCAACTATCCGCAAGACAGCCAGCAACTCTGGCTGCGCGTGACCACCGGCGGCGGTGGGCAGGGCTGGACCGCCGGCTGGCTGCTGACGATCAGCGTCAACCTGGCGAATGTGCCGGTCGTTGCGACGCCGGTCCCGCCGACGCCGCGCCCCACCAGCACCTTCACGCCGGCGCCGTCTACCGAACCGTTCATCCAATTCTGGGCCGACAGTGTGCAGATTCTCCCCGGCCAATGCACCACGTTGCATTGGAACGTGGAAAATATCCAGGCGGTCTTCTTAGACGGCCAGCCTACCGTCGGCCAGGGCGAGATGGAGGTGTGCCCGGCGCAGACGTTCACATCCATACTCACCGTGCAACTGCGCGACGGCTCCACGACCTATGCCAGCGTGACCGTCTACGTGCTCACCGAGCCGCAGGTCAGCTTTCGCGCCGACCGTTACCAAATCGCGCCGGGTCAGTGCACTTACGTGCGCTGGGACGTAGAAGGCGCGCAGGCGGTCTTTTTCCAGGGGCAAGGTGTGGTCGGACACAGCAACGCGCTGGTGTGTCCCGGCGTCGATACGACCTATCACCTGCAGGTCACCCACTTCGACGGCTCGCGCACTTACGATTACTACCAAACGATTTACGTCAATACAGGGTACTATGGGCAACCCTAGCATGGCGAAGTCTGCGCGCCCTTTGGCGGTATTGGGCTGGCTGGCGGTCCTCACTGTGGCAGGCTGCAACCTGGTGACCGCACAGTCCGGCGCAGCGTCCATCGTCTTGATGCCCACCCCGGCGCCCCCGGCGTCTGATCTCAACGGCGAGTGGCAAGCCGTCGCGCCGGGGGTGGCATGGCGCGAATTGGTATTGGATGCGGGCGAGGGGTGGGAGGTCCAGGTCACGGCAGTGCGCTTCGACCCCGGCGCGGTGACCTTTCGCGTCCATTACGCACCCGGCGAAGCGCACACCATCTACGAGTGGGCGCGCCAGACCGGCGCAGTCTTTCTCATCAATACCAGTTTCTTTACGCCGGAGCGCGTCGCCAACGGCCTGGTCGTCGCAGACGGGCAGCGCTACGGGCAATCTTACGCGGGATACGGCGGCATGTTCCAGGTGAGCAGTGGGCGGGTGCGGGTGCGCTCGCTGCGGCAAGAGCCGTACCACATCGGCGAACCGCTCGACCAGGCAGTGCAGGCTTTCCCGATGCTGGTCGATCCGGGCGGCGTCCCGGCTTATGACGAATTCGACGACCTGCGGGCGCGGCGCAGCATCGTCGGCATCGACCGGCAGGGGCGCGTGATCTTCATCGTGCTGCCGGTGCTTGGATTGACGCTCTACGAGACGAGCCAATGGCTTGCAGCGAGCGATTTCGATCTCGACGTGGCGCTGAATTTAGACGGCGGCGGCTCGACCGCGCTATTTTTCGAGTTCGGCGAGGTGTGCAAAGTGCGTGTGGGGTTTGACCGGGTGCCGGCAGTGATCGCGGCGTATCCACACTGACGCGGCAGTACAACACTTTGCGCTCATATACCGGGTTGGTCGGTGGGCGCACCGTCAGGCGTAGGAGCAGGTTTGATGGACTTTGAAAAAATAACCACTCATCATTCGCGTAATGAAACCATAGATTTCGGAATTTCAGAAACCAGGGTGCGATAGACCTCTGGCGACAGGTTCAATAAC
>JAFGMM010000096.1 GCA_016927535.1 Anaerolineae bacterium | reverse complement strand
TCGTCGATCTTTTCCAGCGTGGTCGGCTGCCCATCCCAGGACCAGGCGTCCAGGTGGCGCGGAGCGCTGACATTATCGTCAAGGATATAACCCTCCCAGACGAACATCACGTCGTCGGCGGTGAAGGGCACGCCGTCCGACCACTTAGCGCCTTCGATCAGGTGCATGGTCAGTTGATAGCCGTCGTCGGACCACTCCCAGCTTTTGGCGATCTCGGGCATGGGGTCGATGTCCTGGTCGGCACGGAACAGCGGGCCGGTCTTGACCAGCGCGCCGTAGCGGGTGGTGTAGGATTCAATGCCGAACCAGCCCATCGTCGTACCGGCCATATCGTTATAACCGGCCACCGGGCAGGCCGAGAAGCCGCGCCACAGGTCGCCGTAGACGCCGACGCCGTCTTTCATGCCGGAGGTCAGGTAGACCTGCGGCTCCTTGGGCAGGCGCTCTTCGACGGGCGGCAGCTCGCCGGATGCAACGAGCGCATCCAACCAGGGGGCCTGGTGGTATTCCGGCAGAGCCTTATAGGTCACGATCTGGTCGATGGGCAACCGCTGGACCGGCGCGCCGCCTACCCCGAGATCGTTGGGGTCCGGGTATGGGATGGGGGGCACAACCTCGTCTTGGGCCATGACCGGGTTGAGCGCGGCGCCTGCTAACAACATCACACAGACAAGCATGGCGATTGCGCGCCACTGTGCTTTACGGGGTTTCATCGCTATTCTCCTCCTAAAAGTGTCAAAGAAAACCAAACAATTTGTACGGCCCACCGCTCGCGCCGTGGTCCCTACGTGCGGTGTAAACAAACCCCAGGTGCTGAAGATTTTCTTATACGTCTTCCCTCCTTGCCGGCAGAAGCGCGACGACCGCGCCTTCACAATACGCTGAGTGATGATTCCCCGTACAACCAGCATGCCGCTTGGTGATCTGGGCGCACCGCGCGCAAAACGGGCTGCTGCTCGTGGCAAATTTCCATCGCACGCGGGCAGCGCGGCGCGAACGCGCAGCCGGGGATTATCTCGGTCGGCACCGGCACCATGCCCTTGATCGACACCAGGCTTTTCTGGCCCTTCCGCCCCAACACCGGCACCGAGTTCAACAGGCCGACCGTGTACGGGTGAAGTGGGTTGTGGAACAACTCGCGCGTTCCGGCGAACTCGACAATTTTGCCAAGATACATAACTGCGACCTGCATCGCCATTTGCGAAACCACGCCGAGGTTGTGGGTGATGAGGATGATGGAAGCGCCAAAATCGGCCTGAAGTTGATTCATCAAATCCAGGATTTGCGCCTGGACGGTCACGTCCAGGGCGGTGGTGGGTTCGTCGGCGATCAGGATGGATGGGTTGCACGAAAGCGCCAGGGCAATCATGACCCGCTGGCGCATACCGCCGCTCAACTGGTGCGGGTATTCGTGCAAGCGCTGCTTGGACGCGCTGATCTGCACTTTGTCGAGCATTTCCAGCGCGCGGTCCAGCGCCGCCTTGCGCCCGATTTTCTGGTGCGCCTGCACCGCCTCGGCAATTTGATCCCCGACCGTGTAAAGTGGGTTCAGGGACATCATCGGTTCCTGGAAGATGATGGCGATATCGCCGCCCCGAATCTCGCGCATCTCAGGGCCGCGCGGGTCGAGTTGAGCGATGTCAACCGTCTCGCCGGTCTGTTTACGGTGCAGGTGAATCTCGCCCTCGACAATTTTGCCGGGTGGGGATTGGATCAGGCGCATCACAGACATCGCCGTGACGCTCTTACCGCAGCCGCTTTCGCCCACCAGCCCCAGCGTGGTTTTATGGGGGAGGGTCAGGTCCACCCCCTCGACGGCACGCACAGTGCTTTTCTCAAGAAAGAAGTAGGTCTTGAGCTTTTTGATCTCCAGGATGGGGGCTGCCGGGATAACGGATGCTTGGGCCATACCGGATTTTCCTTTGGAACCGCAAATTAAACTTAGACGGGAGGTGCGTGCAATTTGAAACGACATAATCGACGAACTGGGTCTTGCCGATTACGTTACGTTACGCGCACTCATGATAACCAGTTTGAACGATTTGTACAAGCATTGAGACGAAGAGAGCGTCCCCTCACCTCGACAGGTCCGCGAACGAGATTAGCTCAATCCCTTCGCTCTCGATGACTTCGGCGGCAGCCGGGTCGGTGAGGGCGGCGAGTTCGCGTTCGCGCGGGGCGGCGTAGCTGCTGTCGAGGCCGTCGGCATAACCGGGGTGGCACATCAACTCGGTAACGGCGTTGTCAGGCAGCGTGGTGAGGATGACGAGCAGGTCGCCGAGCGTGGCCGTTTGGCCGTAGAATCCCCGGTGCATGTAGTCCGGCCAGGGCGGTAGGGCCGCGCTCGCTTCGTTTTCCAGCACGGTGCTCAGCCGCGCTACCAGGCTGCACACTCGATCCGGCGGAAAGTCTCTCAGCACGTCGTTGATATACTGGGCGGCCTGCGCCGGGTCGCCGGCGGCAACCGGCTTGCGAGTGGGAATATTATATTCGGCGGCGAGATCGAGGAGCGCGCGCAGCGCAGCCGGGTGCAGATAGGAGGCGTGGTGGTGCGCGTCCAGGTGGTCGGGCGGGCGCCCGGCCAGCGCGACAAAGCGCTCGACCTGGGCGCGCAGTTCGCGCTCGAAGTCGCCGGCGCTGAACCGGTCGTAGACGGCGGCCCACCGGCTGATGTGATGAAAGTCGCCGCCGGCATCGACCAGGCTGGCGACGTGATCGCGCTTGCAGAGCGGCGCGCCGGTGGTCAAATTAAGATGCAGGCCCACCCCCAGGCTGGGCGCGTGGGCGAGCGCGTATTCGATGGCAGCGGGCGCGCCGGGCATGTTTATCATGACGGTGGTGGAGGTCACGATGCCGTTTGTGTGCGCCTCGAAGATGCCCCGGTTGACCCCGGCGCTCCTGCCCAGGTCGTCTGCGTTTACGATCAAGCGCTTGGTCATCGGCATTTAACTTTCCGTACCGGCCAGGATATCGGCGAAGATATCGGCGACCGGGAGGCGGAAGCCGGGCAGTACGTCGCTGCCGTCGAGCGCGTCGCCGGGCGCGTGTATCTTGCCCGGCGGGTCCGCCGGCGTGTAGACGGTCACGGTCTCGTCGAAGGGGTTGACGATCCATACCAGGGACGCCAGGGACGCGCCGCGCTCTAGGTAGGTTTTGATCTTCGCGGTGATTTGTTGGTAGGTGTCGGACGGCGAGAGCACTTCGACGGCGAGATCGGGCGGGAAGTCGAAAGGTCGGTTGGGGTCGCGGGCGGGGTCGAGCTTCGCGCGGCAGACAAAGGCCACGTCCGGGACCAGCGCGCCTTTCAGCCCTTCGGCGCCCGGCTCGACGAAGGCGGTTTGCTCGGTGTAAAGTTTACCGGCCCTGTGCTTCAGGACGTAGGGCAAAAGAAATCTGATGATATTGACGTTAATCTCACCATGATACGGTCCTGTGGGCGACATAGCGACCAACTCTCCTTCGATGATCTCCGCCTTCACGTCCTCGCCCAGCGCCAGGTACTCATCCAGGGTGAGCGGCGCGGCCTCGATATCGACCTTGATATCCATCGCGTCTGTGCGTTCCATCACGGTATCCCTCATCCCACTAAGGTTTCGTTCGACACAAACCGCCGGCTTGGATTCTTATTTGAACATCACCCATCGCCCTCCAGCACCGCCTTGAATACGTCGGGTACGTCGGTGATGATCGCATCGACGCCCAATTCAAGCATACGCTTCATGTCCTCCGGCTCGTTGACGGTCCAGACGTTGACACGCCGCTGTTTGCGGTGGGCGGCGGCGACGAACCGCTCATCGACCATTTCGTAATGCGGATGGACCGCCTCGCGTTTGACGCCGAACAGCAGCCAGCCCTGGCGCATGGCGATAGGCAAATCGCCGGCGGTGAGGTGGCCGATGGGCAGGTCGGGCGCCCGCTTGCGCACCCGGCGCAGACAGGTCGGGTTGAACGACGAGAGGATGACGCGCTTTTCGGCGCTGTGCTGCCGGACGACGTCGATGACGGCGCGCTCCAGGCCGGTGTCCTCCAGGCTGAGCGACTTTAGTTCGATGTTGACGATGGCTTCGGGGAAGGCGTCCAGCGCCTCGGCCAGGGTGGGGATGGGCGTGCCGGCAAACTCGGCGGCGAAATGCGAACCGGCGTCGAAGGCTTTGATCTGTTCCAGGGTGTATCCGGTGATGTGCCCTTCGCCGTCGGTGGTTTCGTCCAGCGTAAAGTTATGCATGACGATGGGCACGTCGTCGAATGTAATGTGTACATCCAGTTCGAAGCCGTCGGCGCCCAACTCAAGCGCGCGCTCGAAGGCCGGCAGCGTGTTCTCCGGCGCGGCCTCGCGCGCGCCGCGATGGGCCAGGTTCAGGGTGCGGCCCTGGTAAAGCGATTCGAGAGGGAGCATTGCACTACGCCTTTCTTTAGTGAGTATTACAATTCGACGAAGTAGGCGCTTGCCGCGTGGTCGATCAATTCCTTCGACAGGCGCGGCGACACGCCCAGGTAGCGGGCGAGATCGAGAATGTGATCCACCAGGTCGCGCGGGTGCACGGCGCGCATCGAGCGGTCGTCACACTTGAGATACCATTCTTTGATCAGGTATTTCAACCCGGCGTCGTCGTAGGGTACCTGCTTGGCTTCGCATACTTTTATGAAGATTTGGCGAAACTGGTCGAAGTTCGGGTCTTTCACTTCGATCTTGTGACGAATCCGGCGCAGGAAGGCTTCATCGACCAGGCCCTTAGGGGGGATGTTGGTCGAGAAGACGACCATCACGTAGAACGGCATCTCGATCTTAAGCCCGGTGCGCAGGGTGAGAAAGTCGGCCTGCCGCTCCAGCGGCACGATCCAGCGGTTCAGCAGATCACGCGGGCTGACCTGCTGCCGGCCAAAGTCATCGATCAGGAACATACCGCCGTTGGCTTTCACCTGGGGAGGCGCTTCGTAGAAGCGCTGGGTGTCGTTCCATACCAGGTCTAGCTCTTTCATCGTCAGCTCGCCGCCTACGATGATGACCGGCCGCCGGATATGCACCCAGCGCGGATCGGTGAGCAGCCCCCCGGATTTGGCGGCCACACTGTCTTTGTCTGCCTCTATGACGTGATGGTTGACGTTATCGAAGACGCGCACGATGTCGCCGTCTACGTCAATCGCGTAGGGAATCCACAGGTCGGCCTTGCGCACCAACGAGCCGACCGCCTCGGCGATGGCGGTTTTGCCGTTGCCGGGCGGGCCGTATAAGAACAGCGAGCGGCCCGAATTTACCGCCGGGCCGATGCGCGACAGCATTTCGTCGGTGATGGTCAGGTGCTCCAGTGCTTTTTTGAGCGCCTCCGGGCCGACGGTGAATTGTACCTGGTTCTGGGTGTGCATGGCCGTGATGTAATCTTCCAGGGGGACCGGGCAGGGACCGGTGTACTGGCTGCGTTCCATCGCCTCGCGGGCGCGGCTGGTCCCCTTTGAGGTCATCAAATACTGCCAGTTGCCCTCGCCCAGGCCGCCGGTCCCGCGAATTTCGATGTACTTGTCGCGCTTAAGATAATCGAGCGCTTGGTCCACGATGCCGGCATAAGGCAGGTGTATGCGCTGGGCGACCTCGTAGCCCGACATCACGCCGCTGGTGTACAGCCGTTTAAGGACAAGATCGGCGATGGTGATGGGATTCAACCCGGTATCCTCGACGGTTCGAATCAGCGGAGGCGACCAGTCGGCGTACACTTTCGTCTCGGCGATCTGCCGGCTTTTGCGCGGCTGCCAGGTATGGCCTTGTAAATCACTCATGCCTTTTCCCTTCAGGCTCAACTGCTTTAGCAAACACCCTTCTTTAATTATTAGCGCATTTTAAATAATCTTGCGATTCTTGTCACCCTATTATTCACTTTTCGGCGGTAAGAGGTCGATCTGGCGCTCGGCTTCCGCGAGCACAAAGCCATTGATATCCAGATAGCTCACCCTAAGAGTGGCTTTGGTGAGCGTTGAAATGTTGGTGTAGGGTACGCTGGTTTGGAAAGCGCCTATTTGGCCGGGCGCCGCCGTGCCGACATAGAGGGTCTGTTCTGGGATGAGCAAATTGCCCGTCGTCGCATCCCTGACCGTGAGCCGTAGGGTTTCGCCTGGGTTCGGGACGGTGGCAGACCCGGACACCAGAATCGGACTGTTCACGGCGATTTGATTGCCGGGGTCTACGAGGTTGATGGTGAGGCTGGCCGGGGGAGTCGGCGTCGCGGCGGGCATGACGACCACGCCGCCCGCCCCGGTGTTTTCTTTCCCGGCGATGCCGGTCGATGGCGTCCACAGCGCGCCGCTGACGGCGATGGCGACATCTTTGACATTGGGAAATTGTTTCATGGTCTGCCAGATTTGCTCGGCGGCGCGCTCGCGGCTGGTGGCGGCCTGGATCGAGTCGCTGACCGTGACTACCGCCACGCCGCCCGGCGTCACATACGAGTCGCGGACGTGAACCAGTGCGTTCCTGGGGTCGCTGTCCTTGGTGTATTCGTAAATTTTCGCCGGCGATGGGATGTAAGTGTCATAGAGGGCGGTTTCTTGCGGCGTCAATCCCCAAAACAACTCGGCCAGCGCCAGGTTGGAGCCGGCGCGGGCGGCAGGGACGTAGCGCTGGATCGTGACCGGGGTGAAGCTGTTCTTGGAGAAGAAGAAGACGGTCACGGTAGCGGCTTCGTCGCTGCCGATCACGGTGACCGGTAGGGTCGTCAGGGACGCGCCGGTGGTCGGCTCGCGGACCGTGAGGGTGGCTTGCCGGCTGGCAGTGGGGTAGACGCCGGCGGCGGGAAGGTTATAGATGACGACCTGGATGCTGCCCCATGTGATGGTGGTGAGCGTGGCGCTGCCGCCGACTATCCCATCGGGATAGGTTACGGCGACTTCCAGGTTCACCGGTTGGTTGTTGGTGGTGTGCAGGTACCCGGCGAAGTGCACCGGAAAGGTTACGGAAGCGCCGGCTTTTGGATAGGTGAGGGTGAACCGCTCGACGGCGCCGGCCGGCGCTGCCAGGGTCGAAGTAGACGGGATACCCTGCATCGGGGTGGATGTGGGCAGCGGCGCGGCCGTCGGGAGCGGTGGCAGGAGATTGACCAAGATGCGCTCGGTCCGGGCGATTTCGTTGGCCGCCGCGTTGTATTGGATTCCTTCGATGTAGACCTGGGTGGTCACGTTGATGGGATGCGTCTGGTGGATGTTGATCGGCCCGGAGTGGAAGGTGTTGTCTGCCTGGACGGCGATATCTTGTTCAAACAGAATGATGTCGCCTTCGATGGTGCTGATGGTGATGTGAATCGGCGTGCCGGATTCAGCGGTTTTACCGCTGATTGTGACTTGGTCGCCGGTCATTTGCGCGTCGGGCACAGGCGACGTGAAATAGGCGGTCAGTGGGCGGGTGGCTTCGGGTTCCTGAACGACGTCGGGTGCGGCTTGCTCAGGTCCGGCGGATTCGGGTGGGTTGGTAGAGATGATGGAAAACCCCCTCTGCGAGAGTATGAGCAGTGCAATGGCTATCAAGACAACAAACAACGAGATAATCACCACCGTGACGAAAGGAATCCCTCGCCTTTCTTCCATGATTTTGCTCCTTGTGCGGATACCATTACTTTGATTGTACTCGTTTCACAGGCGCGGTAAAGGCTGTAGTGATCAGGCACGCGGCTTGTTGTCTTTCTTTATCTTTTTTATGCCAATTTAAGCCAGGCTATGATAGAATTGATCGGGCATTGAGGCTGGATTGATTCTGGCGTGCCGTCGTTATTAGAGCCGTTAAAAGTCTATTGTAGCATCAAATCACGACAGTCAGCTTGCACCAACGCGAGAAAGTTCGCGCTTTCGCTTGCCCCGCGAATTCTTGGAAGGCCCAGAAAGCAACCTAATTCTTCAAAGAGTTTTGTAGTTTTTATAATATATGTTAACAAAATAGAAGTTTGTTGAATTGTCTCATTATAACAATTGTGGTTCGCGTGAGAGTTGGCGATAGATTTATTCTAGATTATAATGGACATAAATTACTTAAGGCACCGTGCCGGCGAATTAATGGAATGATGCTGTTGGCGAATGGTAGGGGCCGCTGCGCAGCGTGAAACCGGCCCTGAGAGCGGGTCTCAGACCTGCCCCTACGGCCCGATTCGGCGCCGTTTTCCAATTCCACCAACAACATCTGGAATCGAGTTGACGCTCTGGAGAATCCCATGTTCATCAATCGACGGCTGCGCGAGTTGAATCTTAAAATTGTGTATCATGGCCCGGCGACGAGCGGCAAGACGACGAACTTGGTCGTCGTGCACAAGCACACCAACCCCGGTAGGCGCGGCGAGATGGTTTCGCTGAAGACCCGCGAAGACCGCACGATTTTCTTTGATTATATCTATCTCGAACTCGGCAAGGTCAATAACCTGACGCCGAAAATTCACCTTTATACGGTGCCGGGCCAGGTGTATTACGCGGCGACGCGCAAACTGGTCCTGCGCGGCGCAGATGGCATCGTCTTCGTCGCCGATTCACAGCCTTCGCGGATCCAGCACAACGTCGCATCCTGGAGCGACATGGAGAGCTACATTCAAGAATTGGGCTTGGGGAACATCCCGGTCGTCGTGCAGTTCAACAAGCGCGACCTTTCGGAAGCCGTGCCCGTTGAGGTGCTCAGACGGGCGATGAATCTCGAAGCCGACCGCCCGGTCTTTGAAGCGGTCGCTATCGAGGGCGTGGGAGTCTTCGACGCCTTGAAAGCGATTATCAGCCAGGTTATTGCTCATATCAACCGGCAGATAAAGTCACCTGCAAGGTAGGCACGTTATGTCGATATCAAATGTTGGACTAGCGCCGTTTCATGTGGCAGGACTCAATTCCAGGCCGGCGATGCAGCAGCGCCGGGATGGGCGGCAAGGGGCAAGGGTTTTTACGGGTGGGTCGGATCGGGTCGAGCTGGAACCGCGCTTTCCGCCAGCGCTTCTTCCTCGCGCACCCCGGCCATCATCAGGCCCAACTGCTCGACCGTCGCAGCGTCCCGGTCTACTACGCCCATCAGCATCCCCTCGTACATCACCGCGATGCGGTCCGAGAGGGCGCGGATTTCGTCCAGGTCTTCGGAGATGAGCAGGGTCGCGGTGCCTTTGGCGCGCTGCTCGACCAGGCGTTTGTGAATGTATTCGGTCGCACCGATATCGACGCCGCGCGTCGGCTGCGCCGCGATGAGCACTTTGGGGTCGCGCGTGAGTTCGCGCGCCAGGATCAGCTTTTGGATGTTGCCGCCGGAAAGACTTTTGAGCAGTGTGTTACGGCTTGGGGTTTTGACATCGAATGCCTCAATCAGATGCTCGGCGTAGTCGGCAATCGTGCCGAAGTTGAGGAATACCCCCTGCGAGAAGGGCGGGCACCCGTGGTCGAGCAGGATGGCGTTCTCCTCTACGGTGAAGTCTTTGATGGTGCCGTCGCGCATGCGCTCTTCCGGGATGTAGGCCAGCCCGGCTTTGATGCGCGCCCCGGTCGGCGCGTGGGTGATGTCTTGCCCGTCCATCTCGATGGCGCCGGCCGTGCAGCTTCGCAGCCCGGCGATGACTTCGGCCAGTTCGCGCTGGCCGTTGCCGCTTACCCCGGCGACGCCCACGATTTCGCCGGCGTGTACGTCCAGGTCGATGCCGCACACGACCTGTAAGCCGGCGTCGCCGTCTGCGCAGACGCCGCGTAAACGCAGCCGCGCCTCGCCTTTGATGACCGGTGGGCGCTCCGGCTGTGCGGCGATCTCGCGGCCCACCATCATATAGGCGAGCTTGTTACGGTTGGTGTCGGCAGTGTTGACCGTGCCGACCACGCGCCCGTCGCGCAGCACGGTCACCCGGCTGCTGATCGCGGTGACTTCGTGCAGCTTGTGCGAGATGAAGATAATCAGGCGACCGTCGGCGACCATCTGGCGCAGCGTGACAAACAATTCGTTGACTTCTTGCGGGGTGAGTACGGCAGTCGGTTCATCCATGATGAGGAGCGACGCGCCCCGGTACAGCGCCTTGATGATCTCGACGCGCTGCTGCTGCCCGACCGAGAGCGTCCATACTTCGGCGTCCGGCTTCACGTCGAGGCCGTAGGTCGCGCTCAATTCGCGGATGCGCGCGCTCACTACGTCCAGGTCCAGGCGCAGCCCGCGCGACGACGGCAGGCCCAGCGCCACGTTCTCGGCGACGGTCAGCGTGGGCACGAGCATAAAGTGCTGGTGCACCATGCCGATTCGGGCGGCGATGGCGTCGGATGGGGAGGTAAACGTTACCGGGCGCCCATCGATTAGAATCGCGCCGGCGTCGGGCTGGTACAGGCCATAGAGCTGGCGCATGAGGGTAGATTTGCCCGCGCCGTTTTCGCCCAACAGCGCATGGATTTCGCCCGCGCGCACCTCGAAGTCTACGCCGTCGTTTGCCAGCACGCCGGGGAAGCGCTTGGTGATGCTGCGCATTTCGACGTGTTGGATGCTGCTCTGGTTCATGAGGGAGATTTTGCCTGGTACAGGTAGGGGCACGGCATGGGCCGCGCCCCTACGGGCTTGGTCACATAAGTTAGTTTAGCTGCCGGCCCCGGCTTCCTCGGTGGCTTCCTCAGTCGCTTCTTCGGTGGCTTCTTCGGTGGCTTCCTCGGTTGCCTCTTCGGTGGCTTCCTCGGTCTCTTCCTGGCCCATTTCTTCGGCCTCGACCTCGACCTTCTCGACCAACGCCTGCACGTCGATCTCGCCGTCGATGATCTTTTGCTGGGTTTCTTCGACGGTCGTCATCAACTCGTCGGAGATGACATCCAGTTCCTTGTTGTAGACCATCGTCATGCCGCCGTTTTCGAGCGACAGTTCGTAGGCGATGCCGCCCATGACGCCGTTCTGCTTCTGCTCGATCATGTCCTTGATGACCGCTTCCCAGTCGAAGACCTGCGCGGCGACCACCGTCTCCGGCCACTTCTGCGCCTGGTCTACCTGGGTCGCCATGTAGTAACCCTCAGCTTCTTTGATCGCTTCGATGGCGCCCGGCACCTGCTGCGCCGAACCGGTCAGGATATCGGCATCGCGGCTGATGAGGGTGCGCGCGGCCTCGGCGGCCAGCGCGGTATCGCCAAAGTTGCCGGTGTAGATCACTTCGACCTTGACGTCGGGGTCGGTTTCCTGCACGCCCACGACGAAGCCGTTGATGTACAGCAGCGCATCGCCGGCTGCCACCGGCCCCACGACGCCGACGACCTTGCTCTTGGTCAGGTTGGCGGCGATCAAACCGTTGATGTAGCCGCCTTCTTCGGCGCGCGCTTCATACGCAAAGATGTTGGTCAGGCCCTCTTCTTCACCGGTGTCGGAGGCGGTGCCCCACGCGAACGAGACTTCGGGGAAGTCGGGCGCGATGTCGAACACCGAGGTGCCGTACTGGGTGCCGTGCGCGAAGATCAGATCATAGCCCTGCGCGGCGTATTCGCGGATGGCGTCGGCGGCGTCGGTCACCTGCCACAGGTTCTCGCTGACGGCGATTTCGAGCGCCGCTTCGCCGCCCATTTCTTCCTGCACGGCGACGAGGCTGTCGTAGAGCGACTGGCTCCAGGCCAGGTCGTCTTTGGTGCTGGGCATCACGACCGCGACGCGGAAGGGCTTGGCTTCTTCGCCTTCAGCGGGGGCGGCTTCGGCTTCTTCGGTGGCTTCCTCGGTTGCCTCTTCCGTGGCTTCTTCGGTGGCTTCCTCAGTGACTTCGGCTTCGGCGGTCGCGGTCGCGTCGGCGTTTGCCTGAGCTTCAGCCGTGGCGGTTGCATTGGCGTTTTGCGTGTTGGTGTTTGAGATCAACACCGCCCCCGCGATGATGACGATAATAGCAACCACCGCGATGATGATCGCCGTCTGCTGATTCTTTTGGATCCAGTCCATCATGATTCTCCTCCTTAATCAGTTGCTAATCGCTTGCTAATTAGTCGCTTCCTCGGTGGCTTCCTCGGTGGCTTCTTCGGTGGCTTCTTCGGTGGCTTCTTCGGTTGCCTCTTCGGTGGCTTCTTCGGTGGCTTCCTCGGTTGCCTCTTCGGTGGCTTCCTCGGTGACTTCGGCTTCGGCGGTCGCAGTCGCATCGGCGTTTGCCTGAGCTTCCGCCGTGGCGGTTGCATTGGCGTTCTGGGTGTTGTTGTTTGAAATCAACACCGCGCCGCCAATGATAACGATGATGACAACCACCGCGATGATGATTGCCGTCTGTTGATTCTTTTGAATCCAGTCCATCATGATTTCTCCTCCTTAGAGAGAATTTGATTTAGGCGAAAAGTACCCCCTCCCGGCGCCGAGCGGCGCCGGGATACATCGCGCGTCGTCAGCCTTCGCCGCGCTCGAACGGCTTGGTAAGCGCGGCCGGCTGGCGCGCGCGTTGTACACTGAACACGAGCACGACAATGGTTACCACGTAAGGCAGCATTGCCGCAAGATTTGAGTCGATCTCCCACCCCAGGGTTTGAATCCACAGCCCCAGCGCGCTGACCACGCCGAACAGCACCGATCCGATCAGTACGCCGGCCGGCGTCCACGCACCAAAGTATACCAGCGCTACGGCGATGAAGCCCAGCCCGTTGGTGATGTTTTCTTGAATGACGTGATACAGCGCAATGGAGAGCGACGCTCCGGCCACCCCCGCAAACGCGCCGCCCAGCGCCGCCGTGAAGTACCGCACGCGCGCTACACTCACGCCCAGCGAGTCGGCGGCTTCGGGGTTCTGCCCCACCGCGCGGATCGAAAGCCCCAGCGTCGTCCGGTTAATCACCCACCACGACACCGGCACCAGCAGGTAAGCGCCGTAGGTCATGAGGTTGTGCGAGAAGAACACTTCGCCCACCAGCGGCAGATCGCTTAAGACAGGGATTGGCACCTCCGGGAAGTATTCGACCGGGGTCGGGCCGCCCACCGTGACTTTAATGAGCAGGCTGGAGAGGCCAAAGCCGAACATGTACATGCCGATGCCGCTGATGCCCTGTTCGGCGCCAAAGGTAACGCTGATGACCGCCATCGCCAGCCCCATCGCCGCGCCGGCAGCCGCCGCCACCAATACACCCAGCAGCAGGTAGACCGCGATATCGCCCTCCGGGGGCTTCTGGTAGACGACGTAAAAGCCGGCAAAAGCACCCATCAACATGATGCCGTCCACGCCCAGGTTGAGCAGGCCCGACAGCTGCCCGAACATCTCGCCGAGCGCGGCGTAGAGGTAAGGCGTCGCAAAGCGCAGGCCCTGCGCCAGGATGCCGACCACGACCATTAGAGCATCGCGTTCGCCGCCGTTCACGCTGCGGTCTCCTTCGGTAATTCGGGTACGGCGGAGCCGTCGAGCGCGGGTGCTTCCTCGACGACCGCGCGCTGCCGGGAGCGCCGGCGCACGAAATAGTCGCTGGAGACGACGAAGAGGACGATCAAGCCCAGGATCACGTCACGGACCACCGCCGGCACCTGTACCGCCTGCTGCATGCGCTGCGCGGCGACGTACAGGCCGCCGAAGACGACGGAGGCCGGCACGGTCCAGAGCGGATGCAGCCCGCCGAACAGCGCCGCCACGATGCCGGAGAAGCCGTAGCCGCCGGAGATGCCCTCAAGGATGCGGTGGTTGACGCCCATCACCTCGATTGCGCCGGCCAGCCCGCACAGCGCGCCGCTGAGCGTCATCGAGAGTGTCATGTAAGTCGAGACGTTCATGCCGGCATAGCGCGCCGCGTGGATGTTCTGGCCCACCGCCCGGATGCGATAGCCTATCGAGGTGCGCCACAGGAAGACATACACCACCACCGCCAGCGCCAGCGCAATAATCAGCCCGGCGTTCAGCCGGCTGGGCGGCGCAAGCCGGAGCAGCCAGACCTGCCTGGGCATCGCTTCGCTCTGCGGGTAGCCGGTGCCTGCCGCGACCTGCTCCGGGTCGATCATCGGGCCGCGCAGCAGATAATACATCAACTGAACGGCGATCTGATTCATCATGACGGTGCTGAGGATTTCGTTGACGCCCCACTTGGCCTTGAGGAAGCCGGGGATGCCACCCCACACCGCCCCCGCCAGCGCGCCGGCCAGGACCGTCAGCGGCGCTAAGATGATGCCGGGCTGGTCGCGGAAGATGAGCGAGCACGCGGTCGCGGCCAGCGCGCCCAGGAGAATCTGCCCTTCGCCGCCGATGTTTATCATGCCGCCCCGGAAGGCGATGCAGATTCCCAGCCCCACCAGCAAAAGCGGCGTCGCCTTGACCAGGGTTTGCGCGACCCCGTTCGCGCCGCTCACCGCGCCGCTAAACCCGGCGCTGTAGGCTTCGATGGGGTCTTTGCCCAGCAGAGCGATCAGGAACGAGCCGACCGCCAGCGCTGCCAGCGTCGCCAGGACCAGGGTCAGCAGGTCGAGCGCTTGCTTGCGGGTGAGGCTCTTAGAGCCGGGGAGCGCCGACAGCAGCGTCAGCCCCAGCGCGCCGCCCAAGGCGAGCCAGAACCCAACGCCGGCCGCCTCGTTGACATCGACCGGGGTTGGCTGGTTGTTCTCCAGGAAGAAGAGCGCGTAGTAGGCCAGCGCCGCCAGGCCGCTCGCCAGAGCGAGGTAGGCGGCGGTCTGCCGGCGGCGCGCGTCGAAGAAGGGCAGCAGCCCGGCCAGAATCCCGCCTATCGCCGCCGCCGGGACGAAGAAGATGTAGGTTGCGAAGATGTCGCGCTCGGAGGTGACGTTATCAAGCTCGGACCAGGAGCGGGGCAAGAGGTCCGCGCCCGACACGGCGCGCGTCCACGGCAGCAGAAACGCGACCAGGATGAGAATCGCGCAGGCCAGCGCCAGGGCATGGGCGATGGAAAAGCGAGACGTGCTGCTGCTGGCGTTTTCCACCGTCAACCTCAACCGGGCCGGCTGCGATCAGTTACGAAGGGTGAGTGAGTCGATAAAAGTGTGCGAAGCCGCATGCACGCCCCCCTTGCTGCTGCTCGCCGCGCCGAAGTCAGCCTTTACAGTACCCCAGCGCCGCCTAATATGCAAATTAGGGTCGAACGTACCTAAACCGCCGCCCGGCTGCCGACGAAGCGTGACCGGACGCCCTGTTTGAGAAACTCGTCACTGGCGATGTTTTGCCAGCCGGCGTTGATCCCGATGGCGATGGGGTCGGGATACCAGCCGGCGATGAAGCCGCCCCGCCCGCGCCACAGCGCGTCGATCATATCTGTGGCGCCGCGCCGGATCAGCGCTTCGTCTTTGGTGGGGAGAATCTTTTGGATATCGACCGGGCACCAGAACGTGATCTTGGCGTTTTCCTGGAACGACGCGAGCGTGTCGAGGCCGTGAACGAGTGGCTGGTCGAACTGGAGCAGGTCGATCCCGGTTTCGATCAGGTCGGGCACGATATCGGTGATCTTGCCGCACGAGTGCATGAACACCTTCAGGCCGAGGGCGTGCGCATAGCTGCACAGGTCGGCGAAGCGCGGCTTGAATTCCCTGCGCCAGTGGTCGGGCCGGATGAACATTGCGAGCTGGGTGCCCCAGTCTTCGGTGAGCATAACGCAGTCGGCGCCGGCTTTGTGCAGGTGTTTCATCTGGATTTTGATTTGCTCGTCGATGCGGTCGTGCAAGATGGCGATCTTGGCCGGCTCAAGCATCAGGTCCATGAAGTATTGGTCGAGCTTGCGCAGTTTGCGCGCCATGCTGAACGAAAAACCGTGCAGCGCCCCGATGCGCCACTTGTCGGGCGAGGCCGCGAAGAGCGCCGCCGTGCCGGCGTAGCGCTCCGGGTTGTCGAAGTCGGGCAGCGGGAAGGTCTCTACATCGTCCAGGTTGGACAGCGCGCCCTTGACGACCTCGCCCTTCGAGGTGTCGTCGATGCGCCGCCAGACGTTGCCCCACGAATCGACCCGCTCCCAGGTTTTCGCGTCGGTTTTATGCCATTCGCCTTCTTCCAGGTGGACGCCGCCCCAGGCAAGGTCGCTCGGCTCAAAGGATCGGGCGACGCGCTCCGGCCCGGTGAAGTCCAGCGTGCGTTGCACAATTTCGTGACTGTTCATGATGATGAGTGTTCTCCTTGTTTCAAAATCCTTTCTATTCTACTACCGATTCGGGCGTTCTGAATATAATCTCTGTATGGATAGCGACAGCCGTACCGCTCGCATTGCGCGCGTTGGCGCGCTTTTTTCGGCGCTGGGCGTCGGGCTGATGGTGGCAGCCGCTGCCGTGTGGGCATGGGTATGGGCAGACACCGGCCCGGCGCATACTGCCGCGCCGCCGCCGACTCCTTCGCCCGGTGTGCTGGCCGGCCAGGTGATATCGCCGCCGTCTGCCGTGGTCGAGCCGCCCATCTTGCTCCCGGTCAGCGAGCACCCGCCGGTCTTTGCCGCTGCTTCCACTCTGACTTTGACTTCAACCTCCCCTGCGACGTCGGTGCGCACCGCGACTCGCATCCCTACCGCGCCGCCGGTTCCAACGGCTATGCCCTCGTTCACGGCTGCGCCGGCCCTGTCCGCTGCGCCGGCCCTGTCCGCTGCGCCGGCCCCGACCGCTACCTCGACGGCGACGCACACGGCGACGGCGGCCCGGACGCCCACACCGATCCCCACGGCAGTGCCCAAGGCGCACCCGCCGAATCAGATTGTTATACCGGCTATCGGTCTCGATGCGCCCGTGGTCGAGACGAGTTGGGAGATGGTCACGCTGGACGGCGAGACATACAGCCAGTGGCGCGCTCCTGACGAATTCGCCGCCGGCTGGCACAACACCTCGGCGGGCGTGGGGCAGGCGGGAAACCTGGTGCTCAACGGGCATCATAACATATCCGGCGCGGTTTTTGGCCGGCTGATTGACCTGGCGCCGGGCGATACGATTGAATTGAAGGCCGGCGTGCGCACCTATGTTTACACGGTCGTGCGCACGATGGTGCTGGCGGAGAAGGGGCAGCCGTTGGCGGTGCGCCTGGAAAATGCGCGCTGGGTATTGCCGACACCCGATGAACGTGTTACCCTGGTGACGTGCTGGCCGGCGGACGATAACTCGCACCGGTTGATCGTGGTGGCGCGTCCCGCCGGCGTCATCGAGGGCGAAAGTCCGTTCGAGAGCCAGAGCCAGTAAAGACCTGGGTTTGTACGAGGTTTGTTAAAGGCTGATGCTCAGATTAATCGGCGATGCGATGGAAAATGTACCGTTCCTGGCGCGTGTGCGGCGCAACCACGCGCTCGAACACGCGACCGTGCATATGTTGGCCCGGCGCGTGCCCCGGCTCCGGGTTGCCGGGTATTCGATCAATTTGGGTTTTTTCATGATCGGTGCGGTCGAGACGGCGCAGCTTGAAGCGGCGGCGGACGAGGCGCTGCTGCGCCTGCGCCGGGGCGAGAGCCGGTGGGCCGTACATCCGAACTGCGGCACCAGCTTGCTCACCTCCGGTTTGATGGTGACGCTGGCGACCCTGCTGGCGGGGCAGTTCACGCATCGCCTGGAGCAGGCATCGGCGCGGCTGCCGGCGGCGGTTCTGTTCTCGATGGCGGCGCTGCTGCTGGCGCGCCCGCTGG
This sequence comes from Anaerolineae bacterium, assembly GCA_016927535.1. Lineage (GTDB taxonomy): Bacteria > Chloroflexota > Anaerolineae > Aggregatilineales > JAFGMM01 > JAFGMM01. The sequence continues at coordinate 13,510 of JAFGMM010000096.1, read as the reverse complement.
GGATTAATCTACAGCGAGACGTAACCACCGAGGCGGCGATGGGTGGGCTGCGCATTACCGGCGTGCGTCGCATGATAACTACACCTTTTACCGTGCACTGGGTCGGCACGGAACTACCTTAAGATCGGGCGATTAGCGGTTGGCAATTAGCTTTTAGCTGGCAGACCGGCTCCTGACTGCCAAAAGCTAATCGCTAATCGCCAACCGCTAATCGCTAACAGCTAGTGCTCAATGGCCGAATCTGCTCCCACATTTTACGTGCTCCACGGTGAAGATACGCTCTCGCGCGATGAGGAGATTGCAAAGCTGCGGGCGCGCTTTGCCGACGGGCTTGATGCCGGCGCCGCCGAGATGAACACGACGATTCTCGACGGCAAAAATGCGACGCTGGACGATATCAAGAGCGCCTGCGATGCGTTCCCCTTTCTCTCCGACCGGCGCTTGGTCATCATCACGGGATTCGTCGGCGGGTTGAAGGGTAAGGCGCTCGACGCGCTCGAAGATTACCTGGAGGTGATGCCCGGCTGGGCGCGGCTGTTCCTGGTCGAGGACAAGGCGCTGCCGGCGCGGCATTCCATTCTCCGGCTGGCCCAGACGCACAAACGCGGCTACGAGAAGGCTTTCAATCCGCCTAAAGACGCCACTAACTGGATTCGCCGGCGCGCGCCGCAGGAGCACGGCGCCGAGATTACGCCGGCGGCGGCGGCGGCGCTTGCCGAAGTGGTGGGGACGGACCTGCACGCGGCGGACAGCGAACTGAGCAAGCTCGCGGCTTATGTGAATGGTGCGCGCCCGATTGACGTGCAAGACGTGCACGAACTGACTTCTTATGTGGCCGAAGCGAATATCTTCGAGATGGTAGACCGCCTGGTATCGGGCGACGGCAGGGGGGCGGCAGAGCGGCTGCACCGCTTGTTAGAGACACAGGACCCGCTCAGCTTGCTGGGGATGGTCGTCCGGCAGTTTCGCCTGCTGCTGCTGGCGAAGACCTATTTGGATGACGGCGGCTCGCCGGCCGGCCTGGCCGATGCGATTGGTGTGCACCCATACGCAGCGCGCAAACTGCCGGGGCAGGCGCGTAAGTTCTCGTCGGCGCAGTTGGAGGCGATCTATCGCCAACTGTTGGATTATGATCTGCAAATCAAGACCGGGCGCATCGAGCCGGTGTTGGCGCTCGATTTGCTGGCGGCGACCTTAGCAATATAACATAAACTGTAGATATGCATAGGTTTTGCCGGAATGTGTGCTTGGTTGTATATTAGGCGCACTTATTTTCGGCATAATTGCAGAATCACTTGGCGGGCAGATTATGTATGACGATTTCCCCGGCGTAGACCGTGCATGGAGCAACCGCCGTATTCTTACCACGCCCGACGTGGTTAGATTTAGGGTGCGCACGCACCAACCCTCTGACGATTCGCAGGTCGATATCGTCGCCTGGACTTTGGGGCGCTTCAACTGGCGCGGCGGCGAACACGTGCTCGATGTGAGCTGCGGCGCCGGGCATGCGCTCGAAGTGCTCCGGCGCTACCTGCAAAATGGTCGCCTGGTGGCAGGCGATATTACGTTGGGGCTGCTGCACCATGTATCCTCGCCCGAGGCCCTGCCGCGCGACCGCCTCGTGATGGATGTGCAAGACCTGCCCTTCGGCGACGATGTATTCGATATTGTGCTGGCAAGCTACGTGCTGCACCAAATCCCCGACATCAACCGTGCAGTAGAGGAAATGCGCCGGGTGCTGCGTCCGGGCGGGGTGCTGCTGGTCGCCGCTAACGGCAGCGGGCATGCGCTGCGGCTGGGCGCGCACCTGATGAGTGTTGACGACCTGTACCGCCGCGCTTACGGTCTGCTGGGCGTGCCGCATGCCGACCAAGTGTTTGTGCGGGCACGGTCGAAGCGCTTTCAACTGGACAACGGTTCGATGCTGCTTGCCCGGCACTTCCACGCCGTAGCGCGCTACGACCTCCCGGTTACGCTCACCTTCCACGACATCGATACCGTGCTGCTGTACCTGGAGTCGACCCGCACCAGCCACGAGCCGGATTTGCCGCCGGGCATCGCCTGGGATGCGCTGATGCAAATCATGCGGGCGCAGGTCGAGCAAATCATCGGCTATTTCGGCAAGATGGAGGTGGATAACGTGTCGGGGATTCTGGTCGCCACCGATCTGTGGAATTTCGCCGCGCCGCCGAAGGACCTGCGAGAGCCGCTGCCGGTTTCTGAGACTTTGCCATGACGGACCCGCGCCGCCGTTTGCCCGGCGTCCACCGCCTGCTCGATGCGCCCGCCGTGCAGCCTTTGATTACGCAGCACGGTCGCCGCACGGTCACGGCTGCGACCCAGGCCGTCTTGGATGAGACGCGCCGGGCGCTCGCCGAGGGCGGGGAGGCTGCGGCGGCGTTCGACGAAGCCGCTCTCGTCGCACAGATCGCCGGCGTGCTCGCCGCCGAACAGCGCCGGGCGCTCCAACCGGTCATCAACGCGACCGGCGTGGTGATTCATACCAACCTGGGCCGGACGCCGCTCAGCGCAGCGGCGCAGGCGGCGGTGAGCATGGTCGCGCGCGGGTATTCGAACCTGGAATACCGGCTCGACGCCGGGCAGCGCGGCGGGCGCGGGGAAGCGGTCGAGACCATGTTGTGCGAGCTGACCGGCGCGGCAGCGGCGCTGGTGGTCAATAACGCGGCGGCGGCGGTGCTGCTGATGCTCTCGGCGCTGGCGAAGGGCGGCGAGGTCGTCATCTCGCGCGGCCAGTTGATCGAAATCGGCGGCGGGTTCCGCATCCCGGAGGTGATGGCGCAGTCGGGCGCGCGCTTGGTGGAGGTGGGCACGACCAACCGCACCCGCACCGGCGACTACGAGGCGGCGCTGGGCGCAGACACCCGGATGATCTTCGCCGCGCATCGCTCTAATTTCCGCATCGTCGGCTTCCACGAGGAGCCGGACGTGGGCGCGCTGGCCGAGTTGGCCCACGCGCACGGCCTGCCGATGGTGCACGACGTGGGCAGCGGCGCGCTGCTGGACACGGCGGCGTTTGGCCTGCCGCACGAGCCGACGGTGCCGGAGAGCATCGAAGCCGGCGCGGATGTAGTCGTCTTCAGCGGCGATAAGCTGCTGGGCGGCCCGCAGGCCGGCTGCATCGTCGGGCGGGCGGCGTGGGTCGAGTCGCTGCGCCGGCACCCGCTGGCGCGCGCCGCGCGGATCGACAAGTACTGCCTGGCCGGGCTGGGCGCGACTCTAAAGCACTACGTCGAGGGCGAAGCTGCCGAGAAGGTCCCGGTGTGGCGGCTGTTGGGGCGCACGCCCGAAGCGCTCGAAGCGACCGCGACGCAGTGGGTCGAGGCGTTGGCGGCGCGCGGCGTCGGCGCGGACGTGCTGCCGGCGCGTTCGATGGTGGGCGGCGGGAGCCTGCCGGAGGAGTCGCTGCCGACGTTCGTCGTGGCGCTGCGCCACGACCGGCCCGATGCGCTGATGGCGCGGCTGCGCGAGGGGCAGCCGCCGGTCATCGCGCGCATCCTCGATGACCGGTTGGCGCTCGACCCACGCACCGTGTTCGACTGGCAGACCGGCGCTTTACTGGACGGCGTGGCGGCGGCGGTGAAATGAAATAGGACGCCGGAATGCAAAGAGGCTGCCCAGACGAGCAGCCTCTTTGTTATGGACATGACGTTTAGAAGTGGTGGTGAGCGTCGGCTTACTTAGTCGTCTCCGGCGGCTGTGACATCATCTCGATCAGTTTTTGGATCGGGACGACCTTCTCGGCGTCGGGCGGGGATACGTCCGGCTCCTGGTTGTGGCCGCTGAAGGTGGTCTTGACGTTGAAGTCGTAAGCCTGGGGCGTTAGCGCTTCCATAGCTTCTTCGCTCATCTCTTCTTCGACGATGGCTCCCACGATTGCCTTGGTGTCAACGGCGAGGCTCCACGACGCCTCATAGCCATAGGTGAAGTGGTCTTCCAGCCCGATCATCTTCGTGAGCGTGATCTCCATACTGTTGAGCATATCGAGGAGAACCGGCACCATGGCATCGATTTGTTCCGGGGATAGGCCGGCGCCGGTGACGGCGAAGATGTCTTTGAAGGCCTGCTGGAATTCCTCGGTTGCTGCCATCGCAGCCATATCTACTTTGGTCTCGAATACGGCAACCGCGACGCCGCCGGCCTCGGCATCCTCCAGGCGCGTGACGAGTACGGTCTTGGTTTTGAATTCGGGCGAGTCCATCGTCTTCCAGTAGGGCGCGCTGATGAGTTCCTGGATTTTCGCCATGATATCCTGGCCCGCGCCGCCGCCCATTGGCATTTCGACTCCGGGCATTTCGGCGGACGGCGCCGCCATCGGCATCCCGCTGCTCTTGCCGCTTATGCCGCTCATCAGGTTCTCCAAAAGGGCCGGGTCTTGGAGCGCTTCGGCGATCTGGTACATGCCGCCGACCAGGTCCACGCTGACCCACTGGTCCGCCTCCAGGCCCATCATCGCCAGCAAGAAGCTCTTGCCGTAGAGCACGCCGTCAACCATCACCAGGTTGATATCAGCGGTGAAGGGCGAGCCGCCGACCATCTCAGCCGGGAGGACGAGCTTGAGGTTGACGTCCGCGCTGGGGGCTTTGAGCACGCGCTCGGCGTAGCCCAGCCCGGTCGTCCAGAGCGCCTTGGGGTCTTTCGTCAGTTCCAGCACCTGGCGGAGGGTCATGTCGAGGACTTCGTTGACGACGGCATCGACTTCTTCCTTGTCGTAAGCCAGGGTGCCATCGCTCGTGAACACGATCTCCATCGGTTCGTCTTCGATTGTCATGCCGTAGGTCATCTCTGTGTCATAGGTATATGACCAGAGTTCCGCCATTGCCTTTGCGTTGGCGATGAGCATGTCACAATCGGCCTGGGCAAGCTCACCGCACCATGGTCCTTCGCCTTCCTGCGCCAGCGCGCCGTTCAGAGGGGCCAGCGCCAGGGCTAGAACGAAGGTAAAGAGTAGGATTTTACGTCTCATCGGGTTTCTCCTTATTAAGGGTTAGCGCAGAAAACAGTTAGTGATACATACTATCCGTCCGCTGATTATACATCATGCATTGTGGTTTCTTATTAAAAGAGTATGAGTTTTTTGTGGTCTTACTTCGACATCCGCTGGGTGGGCCGAGGGTAATAGGGTCGCTCGCCAATTTATCTCAGCCCCGGGGCGGGCGCACGGCTGTATCTTGATAAGAGTTATCTGATATAATCGAAGTGGACCGGTGAGGTGCAAGTCGAGACATGGCATCCTATGTGTCCCTGGGGCATTGCGCTTCGCGTGGACTTCACATACAATGACTTTACATTGGCTTTAGAGTAAGTAGTCAATCATGAATATCCAGGGGTTGCGGCATTTGAGGACTTCGCTGGCGCGAGTCGATTATCTGACTCAATGGGCTATCGCGCGCGCTCAAGCCGCCGGACAAGACCCTACCAACGCGCTGCATGGCTTGGTCATCACCGACGACGAGGTGAGCGCTCACCTGGCAAATAAGCCCCTGGCCGGGTTATGGGCAGCCGCCGGCGAGGCCGGCGCTGCGCAGTTCGCCGACTACTTGCAGACCACCGGGGCCATCGACAAATGGGAGGCGACCGAGGGCGCCGAGTCGCCGCTGCCCCGGCTGGTGCGCGCGTTCGATCTGACCGCGTTGGACCGGGATATTCTGTTGATTTGCCTCGCGCCGGAGCTTGACCGGCGCTACGAACGTCTCTTTGCCTACCTGCAAAACGATGTCTCCAAGCCGCGCCCCACCATAAACCTGGTCATGAATCTGTTGGGCAGTGACCTCGAGGGGCGCTTTGAAGTTTGGGAGCGCCTGGCGCCGGAAGCGCTGCTGCGGGCGCGCCAGTTGATCGAGATATCCGCCGACCCCGGTCAGGCCGAACCGATCTTGTTGGGCCAGCAGCTCAGAATCGCCCGGCGTGTGCTGATGCATCTGTTGGGCAGCGCCGAGCCGGATGCTCGATTATTCGGCGCGGTCCAAATCATCCGCCCCGGCGACGCCCCTTTTGCCGCGCCCCTGGCGACTAAAGAGATGGGAGAGATAGATATCCAGGCGTCGATGGTCTATGTCCAGGGCCAAAACGTGACCGACCGGCGCCTGGCGGCAGCCGCGCTTTGCGCCGAGGTGGATTTGCCGCTGGTATATATCGACTTGGCGCGCTTGAGGACGCTTGAGGGTGTGCCGTTTGCATTGGCTTGGCAGTTGGCAATGCGCGAGGCTCAGCTAGTGGAAGCAGCCGTCATGTTCGAAGGGTGGGATGCCAGTTTCGAGGAGATGCCGGTCCCGCCCGGCTTATGGGAGCGCTTGCTGGATGACCGCCGCCCGGTGTTTTTGTGCGGCGAGAAATCCTGGGAGCCGCGCGGTCTGCGGCGGGCGCGCCGGATGCTGCGCGTGGAATTGGCGATGCCGCAGCACGCCCGGCGCTTGCAAATCTGGGAGCACGTGCTTGCCGAATACCCGGACAGCGACCTGCGCCGCGAACAGCTTGACGAATTAGTCGGCAAGTTCCGCATGACGCCGGGCCAGATCATCGGCGCGGTGCATACCGCCGCCGACTTCGCGGCCTCGCGGGCGGGCGGCGGGGCGATTCGTATTGACGATCTGTATGCGGGCGCGCGCGCTCATTGCAGCGCCAAACTGGGCGACCTGGCGAAGAAGGTCAAGACGCGCTTCGATTGGGACGAGTTGATCCTGCCGGATGACCGGAAGGCGCAGCTTCGTGAGATGGTCGAGCGGGCGCGCTACGGCGACCGGGTGCATGATGATTGGGGCTTCGGCGCGAAGATCGCGCCGGAGCGCGGCCTCAGCGCGCTCTTTGCCGGCGAGAGCGGCACCGGCAAAACTCTTGCCGCCAGCGTCATCGCTCAAGAACTGGGTTTGGAATTGTACAAGATCGACCTGTCGGGCGTCGTGAGCAAGTACATCGGCGAGACCGAGAAGAATTTGCGGGTGATTTTCGACGAAGCCCGTACCAGCAACGCTATCCTTTTCTTTGACGAGGCCGACGCGCTGTTCGGCAAACGATCCGAGGTGAAGGACGCTCACGACCGCTATGCCAACATCGAGACGGCCTATTTGCTCCAGCAGATCGAAAGTTATGACGGCATTACCGTCCTGGCGACGAACCTGCGCCAGAATCTTGATGAGGCGTTTACCCGCCGCCTGGACTTCTTGATCGATTTTCCCTTCCCGGACGCCGCCGACCGCCGGCGCATCTGGGAGGTGAATTTTCCGCCGGAAGCGCCTGTCGGTCCTGACGTGGATCTGGATTTGCTGGCCGAGCGCTACCGTCTGGCAGGTGGCAATATCCGCAACGCGACCGTAGCTTCGGCGTATTTAGCGGCGGCGGATGGTAGTATCATTACCATGACGCATCTGCTGCACGCCATCCGGCGCGAGCACCAGAAGATGGGGCGTTTGATCGACGAGGAATTAGAGACCGGTCGCTTAGCGCGGCGCTAAGTAGGTGAGGAGGAAGTGATATGAGTCGGAAAACCGGTATTTATGCGCAGCGGCAGCGTATGAACAAGCCAAAGGTGCAGCTTAAAAAGCCGCCCGAAGTCGCCGAGGAGGAAAGCGTGCACGCGCCGCCTGAAGCTGCCCAAGCCGCCGAAGCGCTGCGCGAAACGCCGTCCATCGCCGGGCAGATTGCGCCGGCGCAGCGCGCCCAGGCGGTCATGCATCTTCAGCGCACCTATGGCAACCAGGCTGTACAGCGGATGCTCCAGCGGCAGGAAGATGAAGAAGAGCTTCAGATGAAGCCGCTGATACAAAGAAAGCTCACCGTTGGGCCGGTGAATGATCCTTATGAGCAGGAAGCCGACCGGGTGGCTCAGCAGGTGATGAGTATGCCGGCGACCAGCGAAGGGGCCGATGCGCAGCGCCAAGAGGATGAAGATGAGCTACAGCTAAAGCCTCTCGACGGTGTGCAGCGCCAGGAGGATGAAGAAGAGCTTCAGATGAAGCCTCTCGACGGTGTGCAGCGCCAGGAAGATGAAGAAGAACTTCAGTTGAAGCCCCTGCAACGTGACGCTTTCGGTAGTTCCTTTCGCCTCAATGAGGACACCGAGAACCGTTTGAATGACACGCGCGGCCAGGGTGATCCGCTGCCGGATCACGTGCGCGGCTTCATGGAACCGCGCTTCGGCGCCGATTTTGGTAATGTGCGGGTGCACAGCGGCGCTGCGGCGGTGCAGTTGAGCCAAGACGTGCAGGCGCGCGCCTTTACGCATGGCAGCGATATTTACTTCAACCAGGGCCAGTACAGTCCTGATTCGGGCAGCGGCCAACAGCTTCTCGCGCACGAGCTTACGCACGTGATTCAGCAGACCGGTCTACAGCCCCTTCAGCCGAAAGCGCTGCCCGACGCGGAGAATGCCGAGGAGTCGGCCGGCTAGAGTCTCGCCGAGTTGAGGGATGCGGTTGACCAGGCCGAATAATGAGTGAGGAAATGGAGAACGTCAAAGCCGCTCTCAGGTTTGCGTTGGGGCTTGGCATCGTCGGGTTGGTCGTCGGCGCGGTAGCCGGCTGGTGGAGCATGATGCAAGCCGACGACGCCGGCGGGCTGGCGAGTGCGAGCGTGCCGCTCTACACAACGCTGGCGGTTATTCTGCCGGCTGCGCTCGGCGCGGCGACCGTCGCCGATCTGCGCGGCGCGCACCGGGCCGCTTATGAAGGGTTGGGTCAGTCGCTCACCCGGCTCCTGGTCGCGGGATTCTGCGGGTCGGCCCTGGCGACCGTGTTGTTCACCGCCGGCGCGTTTCAAATCCCGGTCGTGTTCGCCGAGTTGGACCCCGCCGAGTTGATGCCGGCGCTGCGCGATAAGGTGATGGACCACGCGCCGCTCGTTGTGGGGGTGACGACGCTGGTCTCGGCGGGCATTGCGGCGTGGGCCGACCAGCAGGCGACGGGGCGCAAAGTGTGAAGTGTAGTTGGGTTGGAGAAAGTTGATGATTCACGAATTGGATGAAACCATCCGGCAGGTCCTCATTACCAGGGGCAAACTCAACGGCCACGAGATCGACATCGAGTTCGACCAGCCCACCGGCGAGTGGGCGGCGACGTTGAGCCGGCCCACGATTAACTGCTGGTTATACGATATCCGCGAAAACGCCGAACTGCGCGCCAACCTGCAATTCAGGACGGTGCACGAGAACGGCAGGGCGCGGCGGGTCGCGCCGCCGCTGCGCTTCGACTTGAGCTACCTGGTCACGTCTTGGACGCGCAAGGCCGAGGATGAGCACCGGCTGCTGTGGCGTGCGCTGGGCGCGCTGGCGAGCATCCGCGTGCTGGAGCCGGCGGCGTGCGTCGGCGCGCTGCAAAACCAGCCGTTCAAGATTCCCATCAAGGTCGCGCAGGGCACGACCGCCGTTTCCACGCTCGCCGAGCTGTGGGGCGTGCTCGACAACCAAATGCGCGCCGGGTTTAACTTTGTTGCCACACTGGCCTTCGATCCTGAGTTTGGTTTCGAGAGCGAATTGGTGCTCGCAAAGCAGCTTGTCGTCGGCCAGTCCGAAACACCGGAACGACAGGAGATAACCTCCTCCGTCGATACGATCTGGCAAGTTACCGAGGAATTCAAACAAAAGAAAAAGGAGGGGCAATCATAACGTTCATTGGATGCCAGGACTTACACCAATCGTTAGTCAGTGAAGTAAATGTCGAAAAGGAGTAAAGCATGTCACCATCTTATCTGTCACCAGGTGTATACGTAGAAGAAGTCGATCGCGGGACTAAACCGATTGAATCGGTCGGCACGGCCGTCGCTGCTTTCGTCGGATACACCGAGCGCGCGGTAGATGTGCGCAATGGGGAGACGCGCTCGCTGTTGGGCAAGCCGCAGTTGGTTACCAATTGGGGCCAGTATCTCAAGTACTTCGGTGGATTTATGGAAGACGCTTACACACCCGATGCCGTATACGGCTACTTCAACAACGGCGGCGGGCGTGCTTATGTGGTCAGCCTTAGGACGCTGGGCACCTCCGACGATCCCTCGGCGGCGACGCCGGCGCGCGTCGTGATCCCTAGCATCGGCGATAAGCCGGCCGAACTGCTGGAGTTCACCGCCAAGGAGCCTGGTCCTAGTGGTAACGCGATTGAGGTCACGGTCGCGACCAACGAAGACCCCGAAAACCCCACCTTCACCGTCCAGATCGGCGGCGGCCAGACTGCCGAGCGCTTCGACGACCTGACTCTGGGCCGGGGCGAACGTAATGTGGTCACGGTGCTGGAGCAGTCGGTTAACGTCTCGGTCAAGGTGCTTGGCAAGACCAATCTGCTCCCGGCGCCCGGCTCCTATGCCCTTGAGGGCGGCGCGATCCAGACGAAGGCCATCACCATCAAGGACTACCAGGGCAGCCTGGCCGAACGTACCGGCATGGGCGGTCTGGAGGCCATCGACGACGTGACGATGATCGTCTTGCCTGACCTGATGATGGCTTATCAGAAAGGCGAACTGGACGAGAAGAGCGTCCAGGGCATCCAGCAGTCGGTCGTCGATTACTGCGACCGCGTCAAGTACTGCTTCGCCATCCTGGACCCGCTGCCCGATCTGACCCCGATGGAGGTCAAAGAGTGGCGCTTGAAGGTCAACTATGACAGCACCCGCGCCGCCCTCTACTACCCGTGGATCGAGGTCGCCGACTTCACCGGCAAGTCCTCGTCGCGCGTGGTCCCGCCCTCCGGGTACGTGGCCGGCGTGTATGCCCGTGTCGATGCCGAGCGCGGCGTCCATAAGGCGCCCGCCAACGAGATTCCGCGCGGCGCGCTGGGCCTGGCGATCCAGGTCACCCGGGGCGAGCAGGACGGCCTGAACCCGATCGGAGTGAACTGCATTCGCTCGTTCCCCGGTCGGGGCATCCGCGTCTGGGGCGCGCGCACGCTCTCCAGCGACGCCTCCTGGCGCTACATCAACGTGCGGCGTTTGTTTAACATGGTGGAGGAAAGCATCGAGCGCGGCACGCAGTGGGTGGTGTTCGAGCCGAACGATGCCACGCTGTGGGCGCGCCTCCGGCGCGATATCACGGCTTATCTTTCGACCGTCTGGGGCACCGGCGCGCTCTTTGGCGCCACGCCCGACCAGGCCTTCTTCGTGAAGTGCGACGCAGAAACCAACCCGCCGGAACTGCGCGACCTGGGCCAGTTGGTCTGCGAGATCGGCATGGCGCCGGTGAAGCCGGCCGAGTTCGTGATCTTCCGCATCGGCCAGTGGGCCGGCCCTGGATGATCGTAAATTGGCTTGTGATGAAGGATTTTTTAGGAGGTTGAGTAATGTCTTTTCCAAGACCAGATGATGCAAAAGACCCGGCAGTAAGTTTTCACTTTGCGCTGGAGGTCTCCGGTAAAATCACCGGCTATTTCACGGCGGTCGATGGCATCGGCTCCGAGAGCGAAGTTGCCGAGCACAAGATCACGGACAAGAACAAGAAGCCCGTTATCATGAAGGTTCCCGGTCGCCTCACCTGGACCGAGGTCACGTTGAAGCGCGGCATCACCGACAACCGCGACGTGTGGGATTGGCGTAAGGAAGTGGAAGACGGCAGCGTCGCCAGCGCCCGCGCCAACGGTTCGATCATGATGTACGACCAAACCGGTACCTTGGTGGCCCAGTGGGACTTTATCAACGGCTGGCCGTCCAAAGTTAGCGGTCCCGGCATCAGTTCGGAGAACAGCGAGATCGCCATCGAAGAGATCACGATTGTGCACGAGGGTATCACGCGCACCACGTAAGGTCATGTGCATGTATGACGATGCAAACCGAGTTCGAGTTTGAGCTTCCGCGCGGTTATCTGGATGGTTATGGTGCCTTGCACAAGCAGGGCACCATGCGCCTATCTACGGCCATCGATGAGATTGCGCCGCTGCGCGACCCGCGCGTGCAGGCCAACGAGGCTTATTTCCTGGTTGCCGTGCTGGCGCGGGTCATCACCCGGCTGGGAACGATCATCGAAGTCACGCCCCAGATCGTCGAGCGGCTGTTCGCCGCCGATATCGCGTATCTGCAAGACTTCTACCAGCGCATCAACGATGTCGGGCTGTCATCGGTTCCGGCCCGGTGCCCGAACTGCGGCTACGAGTTCGAGCAGGAGATCATCCCGCTGGGGGGATCCGAGGCTACCCCCTAGACCGCCTGCACGAGGAGGTAGCCTTCATCGCGCGGGGTCTGGGCTGGTCGCATGACGAGATTCTCGCGCTGACCCACGCCGAACGGGTGCGCTGGGTCGAGCAGGTGAATCGGCTCTATGCCCGGCAGACCATCGACCAGGGGCAGGCGCCCTAGGCGTGACCGCTGCCGGCCGGCGTCGTCAATCGCACGTTGTTTGACTCTCTGGCGAACGGGAAGCGGATGGGAGCCGTGCGCTCGATAGGCGGTAGGCTCCCCCTTTCCATTCCTATCTTTGCTTGCCGCTCTCAGGAGATGTGAGCCTATGGGTGAATCGACCGACAGTACTCAAACACAGGCTTCGGACGAACCGATGAGCGAGGAGGAACTGGTCCGCCTGATCGCCGAGCGCGTGTGGGAGTTGCTGCAAGAAGACCTTCGTAAAGAAAAAGAGCGTCGTGGAGATTGATATGCCTGGTGTAACTGAACGGATTGATCCGTTTCTTACCTATAAATTCGACGTTAAGATTGAAAAACCGGGCGGCGGCAGCGCGATCATCGCGGCTTTCACCGAATGCACGATATCGGGCTGGTCGGTGAAGGTGACGCCGCTGCAAGAGGGCGGGCTGCACCATTATACCCACCGGCTGCTCGGCCCGGCCGAGGGCGACGCGAAGGTGACTCTAAAGCGCGGGCTGGTCAATGCTTCGCTGGTGGGGTGGCTGGCCTCGGTGATGAAGGGCGACCTTTCCGACGCGGCGCGCACCGTCACAGTGACGCTCTATAATGCACAGGGACAGTCGGTATTCATCTGGAATTTCCTGGAAGCTTACCCGGTCCGGTGGGAAGGCCCGACGTTTAACGCGGCGGAAAATACGATTGCGATGGAAACTCTGGAATTGGTTTATCATGATTTTAGCTTGCAGTTGAAGGATTGATCGTGCGCAGGTTTCGGCGGCGACCCTTTTTATCGCTCGGCGCGCGCTTGGCGCGTTTTGGCCGGGCGCGCATCAGCATCTATCGCCTGCCCAATGCAGTTGTCCAGCCGGCGCCGGCTGGACCCCGGCTCAGTTGGGACGAAGCAGTATGGCGTGCTTTGCATTGGTCGCCGGTGCCGTATGCCTATCCTCCTGCCTCCGATTTCCTGCCCCCCTCTCCCGACCCGAACCTTTATGATCCGGTTCCGCCTCAGCCGCCTTATCAGGCTGGGACATCCTTTCATCAACAACCGTATCAGCAGCAGCTTTATCAACCAGAGACACCGACGCCGGCGCAGCCCGGCACACCGTTACAGCCGGACGCGCCGCCGCAGTACGCCCCACCGCCGGCGCAGCCTGGCGCACCGCGTCAGGTTCCGCCGCAAGCCGCGCCGCCGCAGTACGCCCCACCGCCGGCGCAGCCT
>JAFGMM010000013.1 GCA_016927535.1 Anaerolineae bacterium | reverse complement strand
GGGGAATTCGCCAACAGCATCAGAATACCGTGCTGTCGATTTCGCGTGCAGCCATATGTGATGCTGTTGGCGAACTCGCTCCCCCTCCCCCCCTGGCCCCCTCTCCCACGTTGGGGAGAGGGGGAAGACGCGCACTTCGGCGCGATTCTGGCCCCCTTTCCCCCCTTGTGGGGGAAAGGGTTGGGGATAGGGGGGAATTCGCTGACCGCATCATTCGTCTGCTTGGTCTGCATACTGTGTATGCTGACGTCGTTTCTCCAGATTCCTCCGGGCAAGCCGGCGGCTAGACCCTGCGCAGACGCCCAATTTGAATTTGCAGGAACGCTCCGGCAAGACTTGCCCATTTTAGCCGATAACCTGGGCGTCACCTTCATGAGTTCGGGGCAGTTGGCCGCAGACCAGGCGCGCTACGAGGACGCGCTTGCGACCGGCGCAGGCTGGAACCGCTGGCCGCTGTACTGGAACGAGGTCGAGGCGACGCCGGGCGCGTGGTATTGGCCGGCCTATGATCGGGTGGTCACGGCGGACCTGGCGCACGGACTGCACATCGACGCGATTCTGCTGGGCATCCCGGCGGCGTATCGTAACAACGGCGTGCCCGATAACCTATATGCGCCGGTCTTCGACGACGGCACCGATACCCCCGGCCCGGACAAGACCCTCAACCCCGACAACTACTGGGCGGCGTTTGTCTACCGCGCGGTGCAGCGCTACAAGCCTGGCGGCGAGCTAAGCGCCCGGATACCGCTGCTGGGCGACAAGCTGGGCATACGGGTATGGGAGGTGTGGAACGAGCCGGACCTGATCGCGTTTTGGGCCGGCGGCATAAAGCACTACGTGCGCCTGCTGAAGACGGCGTACCTGGCGGTCAAGCACGCCGACCCCGGCGCGACGGTGATCTTCGGCGGGCTGGCGTACATCCGGCCTATCGACTGGCTCGCCGACAGCCTCGCGCTCATCGCCGACGACCCCGACCACGCCCGCTACGACTGGTACTTCGACGCCGTGGCGGTGCACCACTACACCTATGCGCTGGGCACCTGGGACGTTGTGAAGCGCGTGCGCCAAACCCTGGATGATCTCGACCTGGCGAAGCCGATATGGGTTAATGAAAGCGGTGTGCCGGCCTGGGACGATTATCCCGGCCCTACCTGGTCACAGGCCGGCGACGCAGCGCGCGACTTCCGCGCCACGCAGGAGGAGCAGGCGGCTTTTGTGGTGCAGAGCGCCGCGTATGCGTTCGCGGCGGGCGCCGAGCGCTTTTTCTACCACCAACTCTACGACGACTGCGGCAACCAGCCGGCCGGCACCGATTTCGCGCCGCACAACGGCGAACTCTGCGCGACCGATGAACTATGCTTCGGCGACGCCCACGGGCTGTATCGCAACCCGCCCGACGCGCTGTGTTTCCGCCGGCACGCCCATCCCCGGACCGCCCGACCCGCCCGCCAGACCTTCCAGGTGCTCGCCAAGGTGTTCGGCGCGGGGCCGGTCGAATTGGTCGCGCACGAGCAGCGCGGCGCGGACGAACGCCAAACCTGGATCACTTTCTACCAGCCCCAAACCGGCAGCCGAATCCTGGTTCTGTGGAATCGCGGCGGAGAAGACGTGACGGTGACGGTGCCGGCCCACGCCGGTACCGCCACGCTGTACGATATCCGGGGCAACGCCGGCGCCATCTACGCGACGGCGGGCGGCGTGTACCCGCCCCTGGTCCTGGAAGCTGCGACCAACCAAGCCGTCCCCGGCCTACCGGACGGCGAACAGTATGCCATCGGTGGGCCGCCATATATCGTGGTCGAGGTCGGCGCGCCTTGACGACCGACGTCCCCGGCGCGGCCGGCTTTTGTTGTCTCTTTATGGGTCTATTATGCGCAAATGCGAATCTCATGCTAAACTCTCAGGCAATTCGTCATCAGGCTCAGCACGTACAACCTAAGTTGTCGGAGAGAACAGCGCGATATGTCTTTGACTCAAGATAAAGACACCCTCCTGAACCAGAATTACCTGCAAACATGGTACCCTGGCACCGTGCTTCACCACATGGCCGACGCCGTGCTGCTTGCCGATGCTGCCGGAATCGTCGGATATGTCAACCCGGCCTATGAAAAACTGAACCGGCAAAAAGCCCAGGAAGTCGTCGGCAAAGAACTGACCGAACTGTTCTCGACGTATGATACATCGGATATGTGGCGCACGCTGCGCGCCGGGCGGCCCTGGCAAAAAGCATTGAGCAGTTCTCATCCTGATGGTGAAACGGTCGAGTCTGAGTGGATTATCACGCCCTTGATGAACTCGGCAGGCCACATTTTCGAGTTCGTCGGCGTGCAGCGCGATATCTCGCACCTCAAAACCGCTCAGCGTCTCAGCCTAGATTTTGCCGGCGACTCTTTGCGGGACCTCTACTTTCCCCTCACCCGCATGCGGGTTTATCAATCCTTGCTCAAACGCGGCAAGCCGGAAAAACAACCCGAATACTTTGCAATGATTGAGCGCCAGTTGGTCCACATGGAGCGCATGATCTCCAACCTCACGCTCCTGATGCGCCTGGACCAGCTAACCCCCGAACGACTCGACCGAGGCGCCGCCGATCTCGACAGTTTGGTGAGTCAGATGACTGCGCGCTTTATGCCCCTGGCGCGCGAGCGCGATCTTACCCTGGTGCAAGAACTTGACCCCGACCTACCGGCGGTCCTCATCAACGTAGACTTAGTTATCGAAGCGCTCAAACACCTGGTCGAAAATGCGCTCGTCTTCACGCCGCCGGGCGGGCAGGTCACGCTGGAAACCGGGACGGCCAGGCGCGACGACCGGGATTACGTGGCCGTGCGCGTCATTGATACCGGTGTGGGCATCCCGGACGGCGAGTGCGCTTCGATGTTCGCGCGGCGCTTCCGGGGTGCAGCCGCGCAGGAGATGAACCCTGATGGCACCGGGCTGGGGCTATCCATCGTCAGCCAGATCGTCGAACTGCATCGCGGCTGCGTAGAATTCACCAGCCCCGTCGCCGCCGGGGAGGGGAGCGCCTTTGCGCTGCTGTTCCGGCTTCAGCCGTGACGGTCAGGATATTGTTTCAAAGTGCGCTGTAGTGAGAGATGTTAATGACCCAACAAAAGCCTTTTTCCACCGGCTCGCACCTGGAGCGCGAAATCTTCGAGCAGCCCCAGGTCATCAAACGCCTGGTCACCGAACGGCGCGATGGGGTTGCTGCCATCGCCGCCGATATCCGCGCGGCTAATCCTTGCTATGTGGCGATTGCCGCGCGCGGCACCTCCGACCATGCCGCACTCTACGGCAAATATCTGTTTGGCGTCTGGGCCAATTTGCCGGTCGCGCTGGCGACGCCCTCGGTGTTTACACTCTACGACTCGCCGCCCCTGCTCAAGGACGCCCTGGTGATCGGCATCTCGCAGTCGGGCCGTTCGACCGACGTAGGGCAGGTCCTGACCGCCGCCGCCGGGCAGGGCGCGCTGACGCTCGCCATCACCAACGATGAGACTTCGCCGATGGCGCAGACCGCAAAGTACCATATCCCGCTCAGCGCCGGGCAGGAGTTGAGCCTCGCCGCCACCAAGACCTACACCGCACAGTTGACTACCCTGGCGATGCTGGTCGCGGCGCTGGTAGACCACCAGGAGATGGCGGATGGATTGGAAAAGCTGCCCGGTTGGGTGGACGAGACTCTGCAAATGAGCGAAGGCGTGGTAGCGCGCGCCGAACGCTACGCCTTCATGGAACACTGCGTCACGCTGGGCCGGGGCTATAACTATGCGACGTGCTTTGAGATCGCGCTCAAAATCAAAGAGCTGACTTACGTCGTGGCGCAGCCTTATAGTTCGGCGGATTTCCGGCACGGGCCGATTGCGGTAGTCGGTGCGGGCTTCCCGGCGCTGGTCGTCGCTACTCGAGGCAAGGTCTATGATGACATGATCGACCTGCTCAAAGCGCTGAAGGAGCGCAGCGCCGAACTCATCGTCATCAGCGACAGCGCCGAAGCGCTGAACTTTGCGCGGTCGCCGTTCTGCCTGCCGTCGGACGTGCCGGAGTGGATATCGCCGGTGGTGAGCGTGCTGCCGGGCCAGTTGTTCGCCATGGGACTGGCGCTGGCGAAGGGGCACAATATCGACAACCCGCGCGGGCTGCATAAGATTACGATTACGTACTAACCCGGTGACTCACCAGGACCTCTTCCCCGCAGTCGTCATTGGCGGCGGACTGGCCGGCCTGACCGCCGCGCTCCACCTCGCGGCGCGGGACGTGCCGCCGCTCGTGCTCGAAGCCGACGCCGAATGGCCGGGCGGCTGTCTGGCCGGCGGCGCGCCCGATACGTTCGAGCACAACGGGCGAATATGGTCGTTCAATTCCGAACACGGCGCGCATGCGCTTTGGGGCGGCTACGACAACATGCGCGCCGTGCTCGACCGCTTTGTCGGTGTCGAACTGCGCGAATCTGAGGGCGAGGAGTGGATCAACCGCTGGGGGCGTGAGGTGTGCGCGGTCGAGGCCGGGACCGCGATCCGCAAGACATGGATACCTGCACCGTTCCATTACTTGCAACTGCTGCTGCGCCCGCGCTTCTGGGGCACCATCACCCTGCTCGACTTCCTCTCGCTGCCCGGCTTCCTGTACAGCATCATCTTTACCGTCGGCTTTGACCCCATCATGGAACAACGCCCGCTCGACGGCATGATCTTAGAGGATTACTTCCCCTTCTGGACGCCCAACCTCCGCGCGACCTTCGCCGGACTGGCGCACAGCCTGCTCGCGGCGCCGTCCGAGTCTATCTCGCTGACCGCGTTCATCGCCGCGCTCCGCTTCTATACTATGCTGCGCCGCGATTCGTGGCGGATGGCCTACCTACCCGGCAACCCGCACGACTGCCTGATCCAGCCGATGATCGACAAGATCGAAGCGCGGGACGGCATGGTAATGCTCGGCGCGCGTGCGGTGAGTCTGGAGCGGCTCGACGGCGCGGATGGGTGGCTCGTGCGCGTCGAGGATGCGCAGCGCGGCGGGGTGCGCACGCTCCGCGCGCGGCGCGTGATTCTCGCCGTGGAGCCGCCCGCTGCCGAGCAGATTCTTTTAGCCGGCGCCGATACCGCCGAACTTGCGGAGCGGATCAAATTTCCGCACGCGCTGCCCTGCGCCGCCGTGCGCCTCTGGTTCGACGCGCAGCCGCGCGCCGGCGCGCCCGGCGGCATGTTCACCGGCGACTTCCCGATGGACAACTTTTTCTGGCTGCACCGCCTCTATAAAGAGTTCTTCGAGTGGGGTGAGGCCGGCGGCAGCGCCATCGAGATGCACTTCTACGCTGCCGAAGACGTGCTCGACCGGAGCGACGAGGTGCTCATCATCACCGCCGCCAGCGAGGTGATGCACGCCTTCCCCGCGCTGCGAGGCCATTTCGTGTCCGGCGCGGTGCGGCGCAACGGCCGGCACCAAACCCGGTTTCGTGTGCCGGATGCGGCGAGCCTGCGCGTCGAGACGCCGTGGCCGGGCGTCCTGGCGTGCGGTGATTGGATCGGCTACTCGTCGCCGGCGTTCTGGATGGAGCGCTGCTGCATCACCGGCATCGCGGCGGCGAACCACGTGCTGGCAGCCAACGGCGCCGAACCGTTCCCCATCCTCCCGCCGCGCCGGCCGGAGTGGCTGGCGCGTGGCATCGGCGGCGTGGTGCACGCGGCGCGGCGTGTGTTGGGGCCGCCGATCTACGGCGCGGCGCGGCTGCTGCGGGGGCGGTGAGCAGTGGACCTGGACGGCGTTCCGATTCTGAACAAGCTCGTGCCCGACCTCTGCGCTTCGGCGCAGCTTCGCCGCGCTGCCGCCGGCGAAGTGCTGTTCTACGCCGGCGATCCGACCCATACGCTTTATTTGCTCAGGTCGGGGCGAATCGGGCTGGCGCTGGGCAGTGATCCGCGCGGCGAAGCGCAGCCCGGCGACTTGCTCGACCTGGAGGCCGTGCTCGGCGGGCCGGCGCACAGCGTCAAAGCGACGGCGCTCGAAGACTGCGAGTTGTTGGGCTGGGAGGTCGAGGCGCTGTGGCGCTCGGAGGCGTTCGCGGCGGAAGCGCGCCGCCATCTCGCCGCCGCGCTGCGCGCGGCGCGCGCCCGCATCGATGCGCTGGAATCGGCGGCGCGCGTCCAATACTGCGAACCGGGTGCGGGCCTGCTGCCCGGCCCGTACCTGTTCGAGGACGCGACGATGGTCTTCGCCTTCTGCGATGCCGATTTGGACGCCGTGTGCGCGCTCTTGCCGCCCGGTCTGAGTCTGCTCCGGGCGCCGGGCGCGGCGGCTCCGGCGTTGCTGGCGCTAGCCGACTTCCCCATCGCCCACCCAATCGACAACCCCGGCGCGCGCATGGCGCCTTACGCCGAGACGACTTGCTTTGTGCCGGTGCGCTTCGGGACGGCGGTGGGGCTGTACGTGCCGTATATCTACCCGTCGGCGTGGGAGCCGATTTTGCTGGGGCGCGAGATCTACGGTTTCCCAAAGCGGCTGGGAGAAACGACCCTCACCGCCAAGTCGGCATCGCTGGTGGTGGCGGGCGAGCAGCACATCAATCTAAGCTGGCGGCGTGCCGAGCCGAGCAGTGAAGCTAGCCTGGTCGGCGCGCTGATGGACATACTCGGCTTGCAGAAACACGCGGCGGCGCTGGCCTTCCGCGCCGGCGAGGTGCTGCGCCGGGCGATGCGGCTGCCGGGCTACCGGCGCGTGGATGTCTACAATCACAAGCGCGCGCTCGCCGCCGGCGCGACGTATGACGACCTCACCTGTGCCATCGACTGCCTCACGCGCGCCACGTTCGGCGTGCTGCGCTGGCACCAGGTTGCGGAAGCGCGCGCGCCAGTGCTCGAAGTAACAAGCGGCCCGCTGGCAGACGCGGGCCTATCGCTGCGCGCGGTGTATCGCACGCGGCTAGATTTGCGGTTGGGCGCGGGGCGCGTGGTCCGGGATTATTTAACCACGAATGACACGGGTAAGCACGAATAAAAGTCTTTTCTTCATTCGTGCCGGTTCGTGGGTAGCTCCACAATATAGCGTGGTCGCCGGCTTGGGGTAGGGGCGGGTTTCAAACCCGCCCCATATGCATCAACTTAAGCGCTTTTTTCCCCCTCTC
>JAFGMM010000012.1 GCA_016927535.1 Anaerolineae bacterium | reverse complement strand
TCATCCGAGTAGATCAAGCTATTCAAGAGAATTTTTCTGATTGTACTTAGAAAGTTTACCAATGCTCGGTGATAAAGCGCATGCGCCGATTTCGACAATTCACCGCGCACGTTATAATACGCCCATTCGTCGAACCGGATTATCTGCAAGTGAGGATTTAGATGCGAGAAGTGGTCAGCACCGACAAAGCGCCTGCCGCCGTCGGCGCATACTCCCAGGCGATTAAGGCGAACGGTTTTGTCTTCACCGCCGGCCAGTTGGGCCTCGACCCGGCGACCGGCAAGCTTGCCGAGGGCGGCATCGAGGCGCAGACGCGCCAGGCGCTTAAGAACCTCGGCGCGATCCTGGAAGCGGCCGGCGCGTCGTTCGGCACCGTCGTCAAGGTGACGGTGTTTTTGCACAACATCGACGACTTCGCCGCGATGAACCGCGTCTATAAGGAGTGCTGCGCCGACCCGCCGCCGGCGCGCTCTGCCATCGCCGTCCGTGACCTGCCGCTGGGTGGGCTGGTCGAGATTGAGGCCATGGCGCTCATAGCATAGACGCAGCCTAAAATCAAAAAACCCGCCCAGGGCAGCCTGGGCGGGTGAATGCAGCTTCAGTTCACTTCCACTTGATCGTACAACCCTGCGGCTCGGTCTGCGCGACCGGGGGCGTCTTGCCGGCGAGCACGGCGTCCAGCGCGTCGCGCAGGTAGTGCGCTTTCACGGCGCCGGCGTCCTCGTAATTGTCATCGATCTTGCCGTGATAGCGCAGTGTTCCGGTGTTATCGAGTAGAAAAACTTCGGGGGTGCGCTCGGCGGCATACGCGCGTGCGACTTCCTGCGACTCGTCGCGCACGTAGAGAAAGTTAAACCCTTCGCTCGCGTGGCGCTGCTTCATCGCCTCGAAGCTGTCTTCAGGATATTTGACCGGATCGTTTGCGTTGACGGCGATCAACTGGACGCCCTTGCCGGCATAGTCGGCCTGGATGGCGATCATGCGGTCTTCCCAGCCGCGCACATAGGGGCAGTGGTTGCAGCTAAAGATCACGGCGACGGCTTTGTTCTTGCCCAGCAGGTCGCCGAGCGCTATCTTTGTGCCGTCAACATTTGGCAAGGTGAAATCAGGGGCTTTATCGCCGATCTTCATAAATCTTATTTCTCCTTAAGTGTTTGTACATCTGATAAAGCATTACGGATCATCGCCTCGGTCGGGATCGCCGAAGGGCGCCCGTCCTCGCGGAAGTAGAGGCGGCAGGTGAGGCGCGCCGGCGCGCCGGCGGGCGTTTGCGGGTCTACGTCGCGCCCGTTTACCCGGATGGTGGGCGAACCGAGGAAGTCGGCGGCCTCGGCTTCAGCTTCAGTTTCGATCACGCACGTGTTGACCTGCGCTTCGACGCCGGTTTCGGCCAGGACCTTTTGCAACCGCTCCCAGGCGTCCGGGTGCGACGGGCACTCCGGCCAGTAGAGGAAGTCGATTGTAATACTCATATTTTGCCCCCCACATTTTTGCCGGAGGAACGAAAGTCCTGCTAAGGTTTAGCAGGACTTTTCATCAAGATGGACCTGAAGGGATTCGAACCCTTGGCCTCTACAGTGCGATTGTAGCGCTCTCCCAGCTGAGCTACAGGCCCTTTCGTATTGCGCGATGTATTGTAGCTATGTCGGGGTGCGCTGTCAAGAATTCAGTTTCTGCCCCTGCCGCGCCCCAGCATCGGCACGACAAAAGCGAGCAGCAGCGCAATCCCCCAGTAGACCAGCGTCGGCGGGCTGACCGGATCGTTGACCACGGTCTCGAACGTGGCGCTGATCAGATCGCCCAGGTTGACATTCTCCGCGCCCAACACCTGGATGAAAAAGTGCCGGATGACGACGAACTGGCCGACCGCCATCACCAGCAAAGTAATCGCAGCGCTGAAGAGCGCCATGATAACGCTGCGCTTGCGCCCAGCGCCGACATATACGGCGATGCCTACTGCGCCCCCGATCAAAACCACGACCGCAACCGGCACTTCCATTTCCTCGCCGGCCCGCAGGATGGTGAACAGCACCCAGAGCACGCCGGCGATAATCCCGCCGAGGATGCCCAGCGCCGCACCACCGAGGAAGTTTCCCAGGCCAAAGTAGCGCGCCGGCGCTTCGGTAGGAACAGCATAGCTCTCGTACTCGTAAGCGGCCGGCGACGTGTCATAGACCGGCGGCGCGGGCGGACGGCTCGCCGGCGGGAGGCCGGCTTGCCGGTTCAGGTCATTGAGCATGTCCAGCGCCGGCGTGTAGTCCGGGCGCAGCCGCACCACGTTCTCCAGCGCCAGGCGCACATAGCCCGGCTCGGTGACCGTGTGCGCCATCAGCCACCAGGCGTTATCGTTGTTGGGGTTAGCTTGCAGCAGGGGATTGAGAATCCGGTAGGCTTCCTGGTTGCGACCGGCCTGAAGGAGTTCCAGGACTTGCCGGAGTTGAGCTTGGGTTGAGTCGGACAACATGACCTCCAACTGTGGCGATATTTAAAAAGCATTATAACAAGAATCACGGGCGCGGCGCGAAACCCCGCAGCCCGTCGCCGGCGGCATACAAATCGCCGAGCGGCGCCGGCAGCACGCCGCGCGGCTCGATATCGCCCGCCAGCAAGTCACAAATCACCGCGCGCGCGCCGGGCAGCGGCGTATAGAGCGCCACGTACCCGGAGACCTCCGGGAAGGCCAGCAGATCGTAGGGCGAGCGGAGCGCGATAACCACCGTCTTCTCCGGCGGCAGCGCCCGGACGACCGCGGCCTGCTGCGGCGTGTCGATGGCGTCGTCGGTAAGGATGACGACGGTATCGGCATACTGCGCGGCATTCAGGATGGCGGCGCGGTTATCCGGCCCCGGCACACCGGACATCTCGACGAGGCGAAGCCCCAGTATGCGCCGGCGGCAGTCGCCGGCGACGTCGCCGTAGCCGGTGAGGAACACCAGCAAATTGTTCTGGTCCTGGCGCAGCGGCAGCAGCGCGCTATCGTCGCGGACCAGGGTCGCCGCCTGCGGGAACAGCCCGGCGACCAGCGCGCGGTGTGCCTCCGCGTTGAGCGCCCCGGCTGCGGCCTGCGGGTCAAGCGGCGCCCAATCCAGCAAGCCGAAGCGCGCTTTGACCGCCAGAATCCGGCGCACCGAAGCGTCGATGCGCGCCTGAGGAATCGCGCCAGCGCGCACGGCTTCGATCACCGCATCGATTGCGGCCTGCTGGTCTTCCAGCCCGACCATGCCGAACGCGACCAAATCAACGCCCGCTTCAATCGCAAGCGTCGCCGCTTCGCCGTATGCGTAAGCGCGGTCGATGGCGTTCATGCTCAGCGCGTCGGTGACGATCAATCCGTCGAACCCCATTTCCGCGCGCAGCAGCCCGGTCAGAATGGGATAGGAAAGCGACGCCGGACGGCGCTCGACCGGCTCCAGCGCCGGGAACCAGATGTGCGCCGCCATGACCGCGCTCACGCCCGCATCGACCGCGGCCTGGAAGGGCACCAGCTCGCGCCTGCGCAAGGCTTCGAGATCGTGCTCGACGACGGGCAAGCCGGTGTGTGAATCCTGCGCGGTGTCGCCGTGGCCGGGGAAGTGCTTGGCGGTAGCGACCACGCCGGCCGCCTGCGTCCCCTCGATGAACGCCGCGACCATCCGGGCCGCCATCGCCGGGTCGGCGCCGAAGGTGCGCCGCTTCATCACCAGGCTGCCGCGATTCGTCTCCAGGTCGGCGACCGGCGCGAGATTCATGTTAATGCCGACTGCGCGCAGTTCCTCCGCGATGGCGCGCCCGACCGCCGCCGCGTTCGCCGGGTCGCCGGCGGCGGTGAGCACCTGGCTCACCGGGAAAGCGGTAAAGCCATCCTCAAGCAGTAGACGCGACGTGACCCCGCCTTCCTGGTCGGTAGCGACAAACAGCGGCACGCCCGCGCCTGACGCAGCGGCGGCCTCTTGCATGGCGTTGGTGAGCGCCGTCACCGCCCAGGGCGTGCCCATATTGTGTTCGAACAGCACCACCCCGCCCGGCGCGTAAGTCTCGATAAGACGCCGGCTCGCCGCCGAAAGCTCCTCGCCCCAGAGCGTGACGAGGAACATCTGCCCGACGCGCTGCTCCGGCGTCATCGCGGCGAGCAAATCCTCGATGCGCGCGCCGTCCTGGGCCGGCGGGGCGGCGCTCATCAAGGGGCACAGACACAGATACAGACATAAGAACAGATGCAGACAACCGTTTAGAAGATGCATGTTCATTACCCCGACTGCTTAAAGCTGAAGTAGAATAGCCCAGCTAATTCGTTATGACAAGATAAAGAGATCATGGATGGTCAAGTAAAAAATACAGGGACATCTGCCGTTTTTCAGCGTTTTGTAAAATGGTTTTCAAGCACCCGGCTCAGGCAGCAGTCCGCGCCGGAGTGGTCGGTTGTGATGGGCACGGCGCTGGTGGTCGGCGTCAGCGTTGGCTTGGCTTCGGTGGTCTTTCGCTGGCTGATCACGCAGGCCGAGCAGCTTTTCTTCGGCGTGGGCGGCCAGGTCTTTGCTTTCTTGGGGCCGTCCTACGTGCTGGTGATCCCGGCCATCGGCGGTCTCATCGTCGGCCCGCTGATTTACTTTTTCGCGCGCGAGGCGAAAGGCCACGGCGTCCCGGAGGTGATGGCGGCTATTGCGCTCCGGGGCGGGCGCATCCGGGGACGGGTCGCGGTCGTCAAGTCGCTGGCGTCTGCCATCTGCATCGGCAGCGGCGGCTCGGTCGGCAGCGAGGGGCCGGTGGTGCAGGTCGGCTCGGCGCTGGGGTCGCTGCTGGGCCAGCGCTTGCGCCTCTCGGATGCGCGCATCCGCACTCTGGTCGCGTGCGGCGCGGCGGGCGGCATCGCGGCCCAGTTCAACGCGCCGGTCGCCGGCGCAATCTTCGCGCTCGAAGTGATCTTGGGCGAGTTTCACGCCGCCTACTTCGGCGCGGTGGTCATCTCGGCGGTCGTCGCCGACGTGGTGGCGGTCTTGTTCGTCAAAGGGCCAAGCGCCTTCCATGTACCGGAATATACGCTCGTCGCCCCTGCCGAGTTAGGGCTGTACGCCGTGTTGGGTGTGCTGTGTGCGGCGGCGGGCGTCGTATATAGTACCGCCGTCAACCGCATGGAAGACCTGTTCGACGCCTGGAAAGGCTTCCCGGAATACCTCAAGGCTTCGGCCGGCGGGCTGGCGCTGGGCGTTATCGGCGTGCTGATGGTTTCGGCCGGCCTTACCATCGACCTCGACGGCATCAATTACCCGGCGGCGTTCAGCGTGGGCTACCCCAGCATCGAGACGGCGCTGGTGGGGCAGTTGGCGCTCGGCACGGCGCTGGTGCTCTTCGTCTTCAAGCTGCTGGCGACCGCCGTCACGTTAGGCTCCGGAGGATCGGGCGGGGTTTTCGCGCCGGGTCTGTTCTTGGGGGCGATGTTGGGCGCAGCGTTCGGCCAGGCGGTGAATACGATATTCGGCGGCGGCATCGGGCCGGCCGGCGCTTATGCCGTGGTCGGGATGGCGGCGCTCTTCGCCGGCGCGACGCACGCCCCTGCGACCGCCATCCTCATCATCTTTGAGATGACCGGCGACTACAAGATCATTCTCCCGCTGATGCTTGCGACCGTCGTCAGCACCATCCTCGCCCGCGCCATCGCACCGGAGTCGATTTACACCGCTAAGCTGGTACGGCGCGGCATCCGGCTGCGGCAGGGGCGCGATATCGATGTCTTGCAGGCCGTCAAGGTCGAGGATGTCATGACGCGCGACGTAGACACCGTGCCGGCTAACCTGAAGCTCGAAGGGCTGGTCGCCGAGTTCGAGCGCTCGCACCATCACGGCTTCGTCGTGCTCGACGCGCGCGGCAATCTGTCCGGCGTGGTCACGCTGCAAGACCTGGACCGTGCGATGGGCGAGCCGGGCTGGACCGAGCGCCGGGTGTCCGACATTGCCACGTCGCAGAATCTGCTGGTCGCATACTCCGACGAGCCGGTCGGCGACGCGCTGCGCCGGCTGGGTATCCGCGACGTGGGGCGGCTGCCGGTGGTGGCGCGCGACAATCCCAAGCGCCTGCTGGGCGCCATCCGGCGCTACGATATCGTGCGCGCCTACAACACCGCGCTCATGGCGCGCACCGACCGCGCCCAGCGCGCCGCCCAGCCTCAGCTCGAAGCGCCGGAGAGCCGGCTGCAATTCGTCGAGTGCGTGCTGACGCCCGAATCGCGTGCTG
This sequence comes from Anaerolineae bacterium, assembly GCA_016927535.1. Lineage (GTDB taxonomy): Bacteria > Chloroflexota > Anaerolineae > Aggregatilineales > JAFGMM01 > JAFGMM01. The sequence continues at coordinate 361 of JAFGMM010000012.1, read as the reverse complement.
CCGGCCGGGCCATCCAAGACCTGGAACTGCCGCACGACTGCGTGCTGGTCAGTGTGCGCCGGGGCAACGAGCGCACCATCCCGCACGGCGATACGGTGCTGCAACCCGGCGATGTCATCATAGCGTACGCAAGCAAACTCGAAAGCAGCAAGCTGGCGGCTTATCTGCACGTCGATTCTACGAATGGGCGCTGAAGCTGGTAGCACCACAGAATACCGTGGCGCCGATTTCTCGTACAGGTTCACGCCCAGATACGGGGTTGGTCGGTGGGCGCACCGCCATATGTAGGGGCGGGTTTGAAACCCGCCCCATGCACATCAACTTAAGAATTTTGACCGTTTGTGCGCCTGTTCCCCCTCTC
>JAFGMM010000095.1 GCA_016927535.1 Anaerolineae bacterium | reverse complement strand
GGGGTTTGGGGAGAGGGGGAACAGGTGCACAAACGGTCAAAATTCTTAAGTTGATGTGCATGGGGCAGGTTTCAAACCTGCCCCTACTTTCACCAATAACATCGCTTCGTAGAGCTACCTTTACCTTACCGAGCCGCTTTCGTAATTTTCATAACAAGGATGTCGTGAATCGTTAACCCGACATGGGTGACGCATTTTCTCAGACGGCAGCAGAGATACCTGGGCAGATAGCTGTGTGCGCGCGGGTGGAAGAGCGCCGGCGAATACAAGGTTTTGATAATATACCTGCCCGCCTCGGTCGTGTAGTCTGCGAGCATGGCGTGGATGGGACTCATAATTTTTAGAACCTGGTCGCGGTGTGTGATGTGGACCGAAAAATGTACTCTAAAATCTAGGGTAACCAGAATGCCGTCCCTGGAGCGGTCGGTCACCCGGACCGGGAAAAGATTCTGGCGGTCATTGATCTCTACAATCATAACGGGTGAGCGCATCCCCTTACGCAGCCGGCCCCACTGCATGGCCCCCACCCAGCGCGGGCCGATGGGCAGCGGCTTTTCCGGTGTGTCTTTTGACGGGTAAAAGACCAGTGTGCGCACGTGGGGTTTGACGTAGACGACGCACCCTTTGAAAAATCCCGGCTCTACTGTATAGACTGTGACCAGCTCGCTTTTTACGAGCATACGGACATGATCTGAACCGGCTTCGACCTGATTGGCAGGGACGATGGCGGCTGCGGGGAACGGACCTTGAACAATCACAGGCGGTGATACATCTGGCATTGGCAGTGCCATATTTACTTTACTCCTGTTACTACATCCAGCGCATACCAGCCATTAATACTTTAAAACAGAATACAATGAAATTTGAGAATTTTTTGTCAAAAACTATAACAGTTTCATAAAAGTTTCTGTTCGGTATGTTTCACCGCCGGGCTGCCGGCGAAGAAAGAGCTTTTTAGGTGTATCTGTAAGAACAAATGTTCGGCGCGCGTTCCGGGCAAACAAAAAGACCTGGGAAAAATCTCTCCCAGGTCTGTCTTGGGCGAATATGTCGGACGTGTTACTCGCCCGGTTTCCACTCGTCCATGACGTGGCCGGCCAGTTCGGTGCTGGGTGTGAGAGTCTTCTTGCCGGGTTCCCAATCGGCGGGGATGACCTCGCCGGTTGCTTTCGAGTGCTGGAAAGCCTTAAGTTTGCGGATGATCTCGTCGATCTTGCGCCCCACGTTGTCGTTGACGATTTCCATCGCCATGATGACGCCTTCGGGGTCGATGATGAAAGTACCGCGCAGGTTGACGCTGGCTGCTTCGCTGAAGACGTTGTACTGCTGCCCGATCTTGCCGCCCAGGTCGGAGAGCATCGGGTAGGGGATGCCTTCATCGCCTTCGACCATAAAGTTAAGCTCGTTCTCCTGCCAGGCGCGATGCGAATAAACCGTGTCGATGCTGATCGCCAGGACCTCGGCGCCGAGCGCCTGGAATTCTTTGTATTTGTCGGCAACTGCCGTTAGCTCGGTCGGTCAGACGAAGGTGAAGTCGGCGGGGTAGAAGAACAGCACCACCCACTTGCCGATATAGTCGCTCAGGCTTACGTTGATGATCTCGTCGTGGTGATAGGCCTGGGTGCTGAATTCAGGCGCTTTGACGCCCACTTTGGCGATGGTTATTTGGTCGGACATGATCTTATTCCTCTTGTTTGAAACGAAAACACAACGTCAAACGATTTGACTTATGCAGCGTTATAATCAATGCGTGGCCTTTTGTCAACCCTCAAAACGTGACTAACGACGCCGCGCAGCGCGCGGACCATCATTGCCTATCAATTATCCACATGTTATACTGGCGCCTGCTAGTACTAAAGTACACAAAGTCGCGGCAGTATCCGTTAACCAACAGGAGGCGCCTTGTGCTAGAACAGTGGGTTTTTATCCTCGTTTTCGGCATCGTCGCCCTGGGGACGCCGGTCGCGGCAATCATCGTTGGGCGCGTCATCGGCCCGCGCCGGCCTAATCCCACCCAGCAATCGACTTACGAGTGCGGCATGCAAACGGTGGGAGATGCGCAAAAACAATACAAGATTCAGTACTATATTTTCACCCTGCTCTTCCTGGCATTCGATGTCGAAGTGGTTCTTTTGCTGCCCTGGGCGTTGGCCTATAACCAACTGCCGCTTTTTGCGTTATTCGAGGGTGCATTCCTCATCTTCATTCTGGCGGTCGGCCTGGTTTATGTCTGGCGGAAGGGCGCGCTGGAGTGGAGATAACACGTTTAGGGGACGTGCATATGCCTAACTTGCCTGTCGCTGCCGAGATCGGGAGCGGACCCAATCCCGACGAACCCCTTTCTATCATCGTGGCCGCCGTGCTGATCTTGCTGATCGCCATGGGGACGCTGATTTTCAACATCTGGTTTGAGCGTAAACAGGTCGCGCGCGTCCAGGACCGCCTGGGACCAAACCGGGTCGGGCCGTGGGGCATCTTCCAGACCATCGCCGACGTGCTGAAGCTTCTCACCAAAGAGATCATCATCCCATCTCAGATCGACCGGCTGACGTATTGGCTCGCGCCGGTCCTGGCGGTGGGGGCCGTGATTATGATCTGGGCGGTGGTGCCGCTCAGCCCGGTCGCCATCGGCTCCGACCTGAACGTCGGCGCGCTTTACTTCATCTCCATCAGTTCGCTGGGCGCCGTCGGCGTGCTGGCGGCGGGATGGGGGTCGAATAACAAGTATGCCCTGCTGGGCGGCCTGCGTGTGATCGCACAGATGGTCAGCTACGAGGTGCCGCTGATGCTGTCGCTGCTGGTGCCGGTCATGCTGGCCGGCAGCCTGTCGATGCAGGATATCGTCGATGCACAGGGCGCGATGTGGTACTTCATCCTCGCGCCGGTCGCCTGTCTGATCTTCACCACCGCCGGCCAGGCCGAGGTCGCGCGCGCGCCCTTCGACCTGATCGAGGGCGAGAGCGAGATCGTCGCCGGCCACCACATCGAGTATTCCGGGCTGGCCTTCGCCATGTTCTACCTGGCCGAGTGGCTGCACTCGTTCACGCTTTCGGCGCTGTGCGTGACGCTGTTCTTCGGCGGGTGGCAGGGGCCGTTCGCGGTCGAGGTGCCGGCGCTGGGCCTGCTGTGGTTCTTCCTCAAAACTTACGCCGGCTACTTTATCTTGAACTGGCTGCGCTACACCGTGCCGCGCGTGCGCATCGACCACATGATGTCGTTTAACTGGAAGTTCCTCACGCCCATCGCGCTGGTCGTTCTGGTGATGACCGCCACGCTGGAGAAGCTCTGGCCGGCCCTGTTCCCGGTCGATCCCGGACGGCCCGGCTTCATTCAATCGCTGCCCCGCGCCGGGATTCTCTTCCTGGCAAACCTGGTCCTGGTCGGGGTCGTCATTATGATTTTGCGCCAGGTCGCCCGGCGCGAGCGCCAGCGGGTCGAAGACCTGGTGGACGAAGGCCAATACTCGGCGCCGGCGCCCATGCCTGAACCGGTCGAGGTGTAGCCATGCCGATCAACTTAGAGACGATCGCTTTTACCCTCTTCGCTGCGATGTGCGTGGGTGGGGGGTTGGGTGTGGCGGTGCTGCGCAACCTCTTTCATGCCGCCTTGAGTCTGCTGTTGGCGCTGTTCGGCGCGGCGGGGCTGTTCGTCCTGCTCAGCGCGCCGTTCTTGGCGATGGTGCAGATTCTCGTCTATATGGGCGCCATCGCCATTTTGATCCTGTTCGTCATCATGCTGACCCAGCAGGTGATCGTGCCGGAGCCGTACAACCGGCAGTGGGTACTCGGCGCGCTGGCGGCGCTGGTCGCGCTCGGTGCGCTGTTCATGGTGATTGCGCAGTTGGGCGGGGGCGATGCGCCCTATTTGCAGCCGCAGCCGCTCGCCCCGGAGGTATCTGACTCCGGCATCGCCGCGCTCGGCTCCGACCTGGTTGATCCGGGGCGCTACCTGGTGCCGTTCGAGGTGGCCGGCCTGCTGCTCACCGTGGCGCTGGTCGGCGCGATATCCATCGCGCGCGAAGACTGATACCGGCCCCGGCGCGGTGGCCGGTAACAAGCGCAGCTTCTTTCTCATCTTCTGAGGGGGGTCGCCGTTATGAGCGTACCGTTGTGGATGTTCCTGCTCGTGGCAGCGGCGCTGTTCTGCCTGGGCATCTTTACCGTTCTGTCGCGGCGCAATGCCATCGCCATCCTGATGGGCGTCGAGTTGATGCTTAACGCCGTTAACCTCAACCTGGTCGCCTTCTGGCGTTACCGCACCGAGGCCGGCATCATCGCCGAGCGCGGCGGCGTGGCCGGACAGGCGTTTGCCGTCTTCGTGTTCATCGTCGCCGCCGCCGAGGTTGCGGTCGGCCTGGCGTTGGTCATCGCCGTCTATCGCAGCCGGCAGACCGTGACCGCCGAAGACATCGACCTGCTGAAGGGATAGGGGTAGCATAGCATATGCCTGAACAAACGCTCGAAATGCTCACCTGGCTCGTCCCGGTGCCGCCTGTTTTGGCCTTCTTCATTATCACCGTATTCGACAACTGGCCGGCCTTACGGGAGCGGCGCTGGCGGACCATCAACGCGCTGATTGCCATCGGCGCGATTGTCATTTCTTGGGTATTTAGCTGGATCGTCGTGATCGAGGGGCTGAACCGGGGCGGCGAAGCGCTGGCCCACCACCCTATCGCAACCGGCATCAACTGGTACCCGACCAGCCTCGCCGGCGGCTTCGGGATGGGCGTGATGGTCGATCCGCTGACGGTGGTCGGGCTGTTCTTCGTGCCGCTCACCGCCGGGTGCATCTTCATCTATAGCCACGGCTACATGGCCCACGACGAAAAGTACAGCCGCTTCTTCAGCTACATCGCGCTGTTCGCCGGCGCCATGCTCACGCTCGTCGTCGCCGATAACCTGCTGCTGCTGTTCGTCGGCTGGGAGGTCATGGGCCTGTGCTCGTACCTGCTCATCGGCTTCTGGGCGCACAAGGACTACCCCGAAGAATCCGGCAAGACCATGAACCCGCGCAAGGCCGCCGTGCGCGCCTTCATCACGACGCGCGTCGGCGATATGCTCATGCTGCTGGGCATCGGCCTGCTCTACGCGGCAGCCGGCACGCTCGATTTCCAGGGCATCCTGTACAGTGAAACAATGCTGGACAAGCTCGCGGCTACCGACAGCGTGATCGTGCCGGGCTGGTCGGTGGCGGCGCTGGCCGGCGTGCTGCTGGTGGGCGGCGCGGTCGGCAAGAGCGCGCAGTTTCCGCTGCACGTCTGGCTCCCCGATGCGATGGAAGGCCCGACGCCGGTCAGCGCGATGATCCATGCGGCGACGATGGTGAGCGCCGGCGTCTTTATGGTGATCCGCATGTTCCCGCTGATGAGCGCCGGCTTCGACCCCCATCGCGGCGAGTTTGCGCCGCCGATGATCGTGCTGGGGCTGATCGGCGCGTTTACCGCGTTCATGGCGGCCACGATTGCGGTCACGCAGAACGACGTGAAAGCCGTGCTGGCCTACAGCACCATCAGCCAGCTAGGGTATATGCTGGCAGCGCTGGGCATCGGCGCATACGTCGCCGCGACCTTCCACCTGGTCACGCACGCGATCTTTAAGGCGCTGCTGTTTATGGGGTCCGGCTCGATCATCCACGGCATGGAGCACGGCGAGCACCATGCCCACGAGTGCGAGCACGGCCACAAGCCCCTCACCGACGGCGTGAACCCTAAGTACTTCGACCCGCAGGATATGCGCAACATGGGCGGCCTGCGCAAGAAAATGCCGCACACCTACCGGACCTTTGTGGTCGGCGGGTTGGCGCTTTCCGGCTTCCCGATCATCACGTCCGGCTTTTGGAGCAAGGACGAAATCCTGGCCGACGCGCTGTATCACAGCGCCGAGGGGCGCTTCTTGGGGCTGTTCGTGTTCATCCTGCTGGCGACGGCGGCTTTCCTGACCGCCTTCTACACCATGCGCCAGATAGCGATGGTCTTCTTGGGCGAGCCGCGCACCGAGGCCGCCACGCACGCGACCGAGAGCCACTGGACCATGTGGGCGCCGCTGTACCTGTTGGCCGCCTTCACGCTGGTGATCGGCTTCGTCGGCGTGCACCCCGATTTTCCCATCATCGGCCTGCTCTACGAGCATAACCCCCTCCACGACTTCATGGGGCCGATTGTGCTGCACGAGCCGGCGCTGCTGGAGTTTATGTGGGGCGCGTTGTTTACGTCGCTCGTGGCGGCGCTGGGCGGGCTGACGCTGGGCTATCTCATCTACGCCGTGCAGTTCTTCGACTTCAAGATGCGCGGCGGCTACAAGACCCCGCATGATCGGGACTGGGTGCAAGGTGTGGTCGGCGACTGGCTGTACGGCGTCGTCGCGCGCAAGTACTACGTCGATGAGTTCTATAACTGGGCGTTCGTCGGCCCGGCCAAGTGGCTCAGTGAGCGCTTCTCTTACCAGATCATCGACAAGGGCATCATCGACCGCATCATCGAGGCGGTCCCGCCGGTCATGTCGGCCATCGGAAACTTTTTCCGCGCGTTCAATACCGGCGTGGTCGATGGCGTGGGCGACGGCATCCCAATTGGGATCGGGCAGTTTGCGCGCTGGTTCCGCCCCATCCAGAGCGGGAAGATTCAACAATACCTGCTGGTGGCGGCGCTGTCGGCGCTGCTCATCGGCTTAATTTTTGTGCTTGCGGTGCGATAAGAAAAAGAGATGCTTTGTGACATTTGTGGGAAAGAAGGCGCGCAGCACCAAAGGATTACCAGGGTCTATGGCAAAGGCGAGAGCTTGCTTGTGATCGAAAATGTCCCGGCAATCGTTTGCCCGAATTGCGGGCAGAGTTACTTGACGGCAGAGACACTGCGGCAGCTTGAGTACATCAAGCTTAATCGCAAGAACCTGGCGGTTGCGCGTCCCGTGGAGGTTGCTACTTTTGCGCTGTAGGGTTGTGAAGGCAGCCTCAGGGCTACAGCCCCTACCGAGGAGATAGAGCCTATGGACTTTTGGATACTGAGCGCGATTATCATTGTGCCCGTAATCGGCGCGCTTGTCGTCCTGCTCGTCCCGCGTGATATGGAGCGGCTGGCGAAGTGGGCGGCGCTCGGCTTCTCGCTGGTCGTGTTCTGCATGGCGGCCTGGGTCTTCTTCAACTACCAGACCTGCACGCGCGATGCCGCCGGCTACTGCTTCGTCGAGGATCACCAGTGGTTCGATGTCATCGGGGCGCGCTGGCGCGCCGGCGTCGATGGGCTGAGCGCGCCGCTGATTCTGCTCTCCGGGATCATCACCCCGCTGGCGGTCCTGATCTCGTTCGAGATCCATGACCGCGTGAAGATGCACATGGCGCTGCTGCTCCTGATGGAGGCCGGCATGATCGGCGTCTTCATCGCGCTGGACCTGGTGATCTTCTTCATCTTCTGGGAGGTCGGCCTGGTGCCGATGTACTTCCTCATCAACCAGTGGGGCGGCGAAGACCGGCGCTGGGCCTCGATCAAGTTCTTGCTCTATACGATGGCGGGGTCGCTGGGCCTGCTATTGGCGATCCAGGTCGTGGGCCTGTCGGCGCTGTCGCTGGGTGCAGGAGCCGACGCTTTCAGCATTTCCTACCTGCATGAGGCGTGGCCGCAGTTCACCACGCCGGAGGGCACGCTGTTCGGCGCGCCGGTTGACCTCGTGAAGAACGTCGCGTTCGTCGCGTTCTTCATCGCCTTCGCCATCAAGATTCCCATCTGGCCCTTCCATACCTGGCTGCCCGACGCGCACACCGAAGCGCCCACCGCCGGCTCGATGGTGCTGGCCGGCGTGCTGCTGAAGCTGGGCGCGTATGGCATGCTGAGGTTGGTCGCGCCGCTCTTCCCGCAGCAGGCCGCTGCCGCCGCGCCGTTCATCGCGGTGCTGGGTATGCTCAGCATCGTGCTGGGCGCGTGGTCGTCTTACGGGCAGACCGACTTCAAGAAGCTGATCGCCTACAGTTCGGTCAACCACATGGGCTTTGTGGTGATGGGCATCGCCACGGCGATGTACTTCGTGGGCGGCGGCGGGGCCGAGCTTGACATCGACGCGGCGCAGCAGTTGCAGAACGCCATCCACGCCACAAACGGCGCGGTCTTGCAGATGTTTACGCACGGCATCAGTTCGGCGGCGATGTTCCTCCTGGTCGGCGCGCTCTACCACAAAGCGCACACCCGCCAGCTCACCGACTTCGGCGGGCTGTGGCTGGCAGCGCCGATGTACGGCGGCGTGCTGCTCTTCACGTCGATGGGCAGCCTAGGCCTGCCGGGCCTCAGCGGCTTCGTCAGCGAGTGGATGGTGGTTTCGGGCAGCTTTACGTTCTTCCCGCTCGTGATGGGGCTCTCGATGGTGGGGCTGTTGTTCACCGGCCTGTATATCCTCAAAGGCATCCAGAAGGTGCTGCACGGCCCGCTTAACACGCGCTGGCAGGGCGCTAAACTGGAGATCGAGTGGCGCGAGCTGGCGGCGCTGGCGCCGCTGATGGCGCTGATGCTGCTGATCGGGCTGTCGCCGGGGTGGTTGGTGAACGTCATTAACCAGTTCTCGTCCGGTTTCTTCGGGTAGGGGGGATAAATGGCCGAAGTCCCGTTCTTTGGTGTACTGAGCGTTATCGTCCTTTCGCCGATTGCGGCGGCGCTGATCATCCTGCTGCTGCCCGAAGAGCGCAAAGACGCCGCCCGCATCGTCGCCGCCGTGACCATGGGCATCTGCCTGATCCTGGCGCTTACGGTTTACTTCGGCTACAACGCCGAGGTGAGCGACCCGCAGAGCGAGCTTTACGCCCTGGCAAACGGCCAGTACAAAGGGGTGAGCGCGCTGGACATGCCAAGCACCTTCCGCTATGTGGAAGATGTGCCGTGGATCGAATCGCTGGGCATCCATTACAAGCTCGGCGTAGACGGCATCAGCGCGCCGATGGTGCTGCTGACCGCGCTGGTCGGCTTCACCGGCGTGCTGATAAGCTGGCGCATCGAGGACCGCACGCGCGAGTTTATGGCGTTCTTCATGCTGCTGGTAAGCGGTGTGGTCGGCGTGTTCGTCTCGATGGATTTGTTCGTGCTGTTCTTCTTCTATGAGTTCGCCATCTTCCCCATGTACGTGCTGATCGTGGTTTGGGGCTGGAAGGTGACGCGCGTCTATGCGTCGATGAAGCTGACGCTGTACCTCCTAATCGGCAGCATGGTCGCGCTGGTCGGCGTGCTGGCGATGTACGTCGCGGCGGGCGAGTTCTTCACCGCCAACCCGGACCTGCTCGCGCCGGGCATGCCGGCCTACAGCTTCGACTTCGAGCACATCCAGCGCGCATCGATGCTGGGCGCGTTCGGCGCTTCGAACTACCTGGGCCTGGACGGCGTGAGCTTGGCGAAATTCTGGTTCCCGTTCGTGTTCTTGGGGTTCGGGGTGCTGGCAGGCGTCTTCCCGTTCCACAACTGGTCGCCGGACGGCCACGTCGCCGCGCCCACCGCCGTCTCAATGATCCACGCCGGCGTGCTGATGAAGCTGGGCGCGTTCGCCGCGCTGCGCACCGGCGTACAGTTGATGCCGGAGGGCGCGCGGGTCCATCTGCCCTGGATCATCTTGCTGACGATGGTCAACGTGGTGTACGGCGCGTTCATCGCCTTTCGCCAGCGCGACTTTAAGTACGTCATCGGCTTCAGCAGTGTGAGCCACATGGGGCTGGTGAGCATGGGCTTTGCCACGATGAACGTCATCGGCATGACCGGCGCGGGCCTGCAAATGTTCAGCCACGGCGCGATGACGGCGCTCTTCTTTGCCTGCGTCGGCATGGTCTACGACCGCGCCCACACCCGCGATATCCCCAGCCTGGGCGGGATGTCGAAGAAGATGCCGCTGGTGGCGGTTGCGTTCATCATCGGCGGCCTGGTCAGTATGGGCATGCCGGGCTTTAGCGGTTTCGTGGCCGAGATTCCCATCTATATGGGCCTGTGGAACGGTCCCGGCTCCGGCGCGGGGCTGCACCTGGGCGGCTCGATGATCGTCAATTACTACCCGTGGATCGCCATCCTGAGCGTCATCAGCATCGTCGTCACCGCCGCTTACATCATGCGCGTCGTGCAGTTGGTTTTCTTCGGCGAGTTCAATGCTAAGAAGTTCCCCGAAGTGGGCGATGTGACCATCATCGACAAGTCGGCGCTGGCGCTGCTGGTGGGGGCGCTGCTCATCCTGGGCATCCAGCCCGCGATCATGGCCCCGATGATCCAATCGAGCGTCGCGCCGATTGTCGCCGCGCTGGGAGGAGGGATGTAAGTGACCTTCGATACCATAGACTTCGTAGCGAGTCTGCAAGCCGTCCTGTCAGAAGCGCTGCTGTTGGTCCTGATCGTGGCAGTGCTGGGTTTCGATCTGTTCTGGCGCCCGTCGCGCCGCCGCGAGATTGCGTTTATCGCCGGCGCGGGCGTGCTGCTGATCTTGATCGCTAACCTGTTCCTGGCGCCGCCGCCGTCGGGCGGGCTGCAAGCCGAGCTTGCGCTGGGCGGCATGGTCCGGCACGACGCCGCATCGCAAATCTTCCGCACCATGATCCTGCTGGCCGGCGCGCTGGTGTGCTTCCTCTCGGCGGATATGCCGGGCGTCGGGCGGCGCGGCGATTACTACGCCATTCTGCTCTCGGCCACGCTGGGCATGTGCTTGATGAGCGCGGCGGCGGACCTGATTATGCTGCTGGTGGCGCTGGAGACGACCAGCATCTCGCTGTACATCCTGGCCGGCTACCTGCGCAACAACGCGCTCAGCGCCGAGGCCGGCTTGAAGTACTTCCTGTTCGGCGCGTTTACTTCGGCGGTCATGCTCTACGGCCTCACCTTCCTGTACGGGCTGAGCGGCAGCACCGGCCTTTACACGCTGTCCGACGCCCTGGCGAGCGGCGCTATCGGCTTGCCGGTGGTGCTCGTCATCATGGTGATGGTCGCGGTCGGCTTCGGCTTCAAGGTGGCGGCGGTGCCTTTCCACTTCTGGACGCCCGATGTGTACGAGGGCGCGCCGACGCCGGTCACCGCGTTTATTTCGGTGGGCAGCAAGGCCGCGAGCTTTGCGCTGCTGATGCGCTTCTTCCTGGCGGTGTTCCCGCCCAGCGCCGGCTACGCCGGGTATTGGGTGCAGCTCGTCGCGGCGCTGGCCGTGCTCACCATGACGCTGGGTAACGTGCTGGCGCTGGTGCAGCGCAACTTCAAACGGCTGCTGGCCTACAGCAGCATCGCGCAGGCCGGCTACGCGCTGACCGGCGTGGCGGCGGTCATGGCGCGGGACGGTCAAGGTGCGTCGGCGGTGGCGTTCTATATGTTCCTGTACG
>JAFGMM010000094.1 GCA_016927535.1 Anaerolineae bacterium | reverse complement strand
CTGTCGTAATTGTGAGGTCGTTTTCCATGCCTCAAGCATGACACGATATTCGCCTTTTGCCCATTTCATTACGCGAATGATGAGAAAGAATTCAAAATTTGTTAGCCCAAAGCGCATCAGGCAAGATTTGCCAAGCGTCTGTACAGATATCTCACGCGCCCGAAATATGAACAGAGTGTAAGATGGTTGGCCTGCTGTGATCCCAGGTTCCTTTGGTGTGCTTCCTTGTTGTAAGTCATGAGCTACCAACTCAAATCCGTTCTCTGTTTGTCCTTCTAAACATTTAGCATCTTTAAACTCCCAAAACGCTTCGCGTACTTGAGGAGTGTGCCTTTCGATCTCGTCAATAAGACAATGGCAGGTGATCCAAGCATTTGACCACTGGATACACTCAAATTTGCAAGGGATTTTACTATTTTCATTGAAAACTAAAGTACCTTGCCCGCGATAAGTACGGATTTCTTTCACGCATTTCTCCTATCTTGGTCTCAGCGCGAACGCCACGCGCATCTCGTCGGCCGGCAGCGTCCAATCGTTGTACTTGCCTTCGTAGCGCAGGATGGCGAGAAAGACGCGGCTCACCAGGTCCATCATGGCGAGGTACTCCTGCCAAGCAGCCCTCTCGCTGGCGAAGCGCGCATAGCTCACCAGGGCATCGCGGCTGGCCGCGAAGTCCTTCAGGTCGCCGTCGCTTGCGTGCAGGTGCAGCGCATCGCACATCACGCGCAGGGTGTCTTTGTACGACGCGGCGGTCTCGATGCGCAGCGCTTGCCGCAGGGTTTTGAGAATCGGCGCTTCGTCGGGTTGGTCGGTCGCGTGGCTGCGGAAATAAATTCCTGTGAGAAAGTCCATCAGCACGACGACCTTTAGCCCCTTTATCACCCTGTAGTCGTCGTCCAGCTTCGCCTCCAGGTAGAGCGGGATCGCCTTATGGAGTTCCCAGCCGGTCTTGCGGATGCGGAACTGCTCGAAGGTCTGGGCGACGAAATCGCGCGTATCGGCGGGCGGGCGCACCGGAATGAGCGCGAGCGGGCTGTAGGGCTTTACCGGGATGTGAACGTGGCAGCGCTCAACGCGCGCGCCGTCGGGCGCGATGAGGTCGCGGTAGACCCACTGCACCTGACAGCCGCGCGCCAGCGACAGCAGCAGCGCCAGATCATTGATGAGCGAGTCGATGAATTCGTGTTCGTCCGGCTTGCGGATCGTGACGACCGCCTCGCAAGTCACCTGGGTGCCTTTGAGGGTCCAGAGGGTGCGTTTGCGCGCGGTGTAATCGGCGAGCGGGCGGATGGCGACCGAGCGTCCGGCCAGCTTGAGCAGAAGATGGTGACCGGCTTCGTCGTAGTCGGTGCCCTCGAACTCGAAGTTGGTCAGGCCGAAGCGCAGCACCGCTTCGCCGTGCGGGAGGTCGGGCGTCATCCGGGCGCGCAGGCTGCGCGCCATGAACATCAGCGTAAAGGCTTCGTTGGGGATCATTTCCGCGCCGGTGCAGATGAGGTCTTCGGCTTCGACCGCGACGCCGGCGTCGGTATGCCCGGTGAGGCGCTGCGCCCGACTCAGCTCGCCGGCAGCGTTGAGCAGGCGGCTGTGCTGCGCGCCGTCCTCGAAGGCGTCGATGTGGCACCGGCAGGTAATCTGTGTGTCAGACTGCTGGATACATTCAAATTGGCAGGCGGCCTGGAGGTCTGCATCAATGATCAGGGTGCCCTGGCCGCGATAGGTGCCGATAGCTTCCATTGGTTTCTTTGCGCCTTGTGTGCAGAGAGCCGATCAACCGGGGGTATGGGTAACCATACCCACACTATCCATTATTATCGCCTAATTTGTGGCAGGTGACCAGTGTCTTCGCTTTCTCCGTGGTGGTAGAAACACAAAAGCCGCTACCTATTCTGGTAGCGGCTGTGTGGAGTGGGCCGGGTAGGACTCGAACCTACGAAGGCGTACCGCCAAAGGATTTACAGTCCTTCCCCTTTGCCGCTCGGGCCACCGACCCATGTTGAAAAAGGACCAGAGCCGACGATGGGAATTGAACCCATAACCTACGCTTTACAAGAGCGTTGCTCTGCCGATTGAGCTACGTCGGCAACGCCGCGAAATTATACCACGCTTTGCCGAAGCCCTCAACCGCCCGGTATTGTATCCAGAGAGACCAGGATTGTCAAGAAATTAAGAAATCACCCCCAGAGGTCGCGCCACTGCATCACCTCTTCGGAGGCCAACTCGGTGCCAATCCGCTCCAGGGCCTTCGCCGCCTCGTCGTTGGGCGCGGTGATGTGCACGTCATACATCGCTTCGACCAGCCCTTCGACCGCGCTTGGATGACCGATCCGGCCCAGCGCGCGCGCGGCGGCGGCGCGCAGCCGGCTGATCTCGATGGCAAACTCGCCCAGCGCCACCGCATCGTCAAAACAGTTGGGATGCTGGCGCTCCTGGTCGAACAGCCGGCGCATATCCTCGGCGCGCAGCACCTCAAGCAGACTCGGCACGGCGTCCGGGTGACCGATCTTGCCGAGCGCGGCTGCCGCTTCTGCAATCACTGCACCATCCTGGCTGGACAGCGCCTCGACCAAATCAGGGACGACTCTGGGGTCGTGGATTTCACCCAGCGCGCGCGCGGCTTTGGCCTGGATCGTCGAATCGGCTTCACGCAGAGCGCCCAATAAGTCCGGCAGCGCACGTAAAGGCTTCAGTTCGGCAAGAACATCGAGCGCCGTGACACGTTTGTTGTAATCTTTCCCGTTCAATGCTTCAAGCGCCTCCTGTAAGCGTTGTTCCCAGTCCATGTCTTCATCCTCGGCATATACACCGACCGGGTTTGTTCGGAATCCTTTATGATTTTAGCAGAGTCGGCGAAAGTTTCTACATCAGATTGCAGATTATCGTGTCGAAAACTGCAAGAATCGTTGAATATGATCGTTTTAAATATTAATGTATAATACAGATTATAAAAAGAAGAAGCGCCGCGTTTTAAAACCAGCGCGCAATCAGCGCATCCAACCGCCCATCTTCGATCATCGCCTGGAGCGCCGCGTCCAGCGCCGCGCGCAGGTGCGCGCTCTCGACGCGCGTCACCACGGCGTAAGGCTCGGCGCTCACCGTCGTGACCGCCTCAATGCCCGCGCGCCCATACAGCCGCGCCGAGATGCTGTCGATGATCGCCGCGTCCGCCTTGCCGTCTGCCAGCGCATCGAGCGCGGCGACCGGCGCGTCGTAGGGTTGGATGTGCAATTCTTTCAAGCGGCGCTGCTGCTCACGCGCCCACACGTCGCCCTCGCTGCCGAACTCGACCGCGACCGCCCGTCCCTCCAGGTCGGCGGGACCGGCTATGCCGCTGCCGTCCGGCACGACCAACACCTGCCCGGCGTCAAAGTAGGGGACCGAGTAGCGAAAATCCTCCCACCAATCCGGGTCCACGCGCAGCGCCGATATCAGCACGTCCACGCGCCCCACCGCCAGCGCATCGTACAGGCCGTCGTAGCCCATCACCACGAAATGCACCTCCACGCCCAGCGCCTCGGCCAGCGCGCGCGCCAAGTCTGCGTCCAGCCCGGCTAACCGGTCGTTCTCCAGCAGGCTGAACGGCGGGTTATCGCCTTCGATGCCCACGTACAGCGCGCCGCGCCGGTGCACCTCGTCGAAGATGTCATCGCCCTGCCTGCCGAAGACCAGCCATACGAGCAGCACAGCGATGGGCAGCGCCGCCAACAACACGATGGCAATTTGGGCGCGGCGGCTCCGGCGTCTGAAAGACTGCATCAAGGTTCTGTATCCTCCCAGCCGCGCGCGTAGGCCTGCACTGCCTCGTAGATCGGCTTGACGCGCAGGTCGGGCGTGACGAAGGTGAAGTAATCGCGCCAGTTGCCTTGCCGCTCTGGATACTTGAACGCCCAGATACACAGCCGCTCTGCCCAGTCCCACTCCTGCTCGACCCACTCGAACGCCTGTAAGGTATACGCGATGCGCTGGCCCGGACGCACCGCGCGCGTCCAGCGTGGATGGTCGTTCCAGCCCGCCTCGGTGATGTAGACCGGCTTGTCGCCGTCGCCGTATCGAATCATGATGTCGCGGATGTACTCGGCGCGGCGGAAGTTGAGGATATCGAGGCCGGGTTCAGCGTCGGGCGGGAACTTGAAGCCGTAGGTGTGCACCGCCAGCGCATCGAAATAACCGGCTGCGCCGGCTTTGTACATCGCCTCGAGGTAGGTCAAGTCGTTCATCCCGTTAGGGCTACCGGCCGGCTCCAGCGTCGGGGCGAGCGCGCCGGCCAGCACCGGCACACCCGGCGCGGCGGCCTTGACCCTGGGATAGATGAACTTGAGCAGTTCGACATAGCCGGCGGGATCGACCGGGCGATAGCCCCATTCAAAGCTGAGGTTCGGCTCGTTCCAGATAACCAGCCCTTCCAGCGTATCGGCGTAGCGCGCGGCGAACGCAGCGGCGAACGCGGCGAAGGCTTCGTAGCCCTGCGCGTCGATGTAGTTGGTCGAGGTGGCGAGCACGTCGGGGTCGGGGCGCGCCCAGTCCGGCGTCATGCCCAGCCGCGCGTGCACCCGGAGGCCCTGGTTGGCGGCGTGGCTCATGATCTGGTCGGCGTGCCACCAGTCGAACGCGCCCTCGGTCTCCTGGATATACGCCCATGGGAAGTATTCGACGATGGCCGCCGCGCCCATCTCGCGGACCAGTTGCAGCGTGCGCTGAATCTTCCACGGCTCGATCTCGTCGGTGAGGCGCGTGTGTACACAGATGACCGGGTGCGCGGTCTCGACGGTCTGCGGCGGCCCCATCACGGCGCGCGGCGGGGCGGGCGCAATCCACCACAGCACATGCGCCAGCGCCAGCGCGCGGACCAGCCACGGCAGCGCACGGCGAAACTTCGCGCGGGTGAGCAGCGTTTTGAGCATGGGTAGATTATGAAACTAGCGGTTGATTTTTGCGAGCGCTGCCCTGGCCCACTTCCGGTCGCGCGAGAGCGGTCTTGCCAGCTTCGCCAGCGCCGGCACCGCCGCCCGCCCGATGCGCGCGAGCGCATCCTGTGCCGCCGCGCCGACCGGACCGGCCGGCGTGCGCCGGCCCGCCGCAATCAACGGGCCAACCGCCGCCGCGTCGCCGATGCGCCCCAGCGCCTCGCACACCGTGGTCAGTACTTCGTCCGGCGCGCGGCGCGCCAACAGGTCGATCAGGCCGGCCACGGCGGGCGTCCCGATGCCGACCAGCGCGTCGCACACCGCCTGCCGGACGCCGGGACCGCGCTGCTCGGTCAAGACCTGAATCAGCGCCGGCGTCGATGGCGCAGCCGGCGGCCCGACCTTCCTCAGCGCGCGGGCGGCGGCCTCCTGCACGTCTGGGCGCGGCGCATACAAGAGCGCCTGGATCAGCGCGGGCACGGCCGGCGCCGCCGCCGCGCCGAGGTCGGCGAGAACGTTGCAAATCGCCAGGTGGAGGTCCGGGTCTGGGTCCTGGCTGTGCTTCAACGCATCGCCAAGCGCCGGCGCTGCCGCCTCGCCGGCCCCGACCAGCGCGCGGTGTGCGTAGCGGCGCGCCTTCTCGTCGTGCGCCGCCAGCGCGCGCAGCAGCGCCGGCGCTGCCTCGACGACCGCCGCCGGGTCCTCCAACTGGGCCAGCACCCAGCACGCCCGCGCCCACCGGCGGTCCGGCCCCTGCTTGAGCGCTTCGATCATCGCAGCGACGACGGACGGCGCCGCGCCCTCGATCCGGCGCAGCGTGCCGAGCGCGTCGTCCCGGACGCTCTTATCGGGATCAAAGAGCCGGAGGATGGCGCGCTCGATTTTGATGCCCACCGCGCCAGGACTGGAGGGCGCGACCTCCTGCGGCCAGCCGCAGTAATCACATATCGCGTGGTGAACCGGGAACTCGCGCAGACAGTCGGGGTTGACACACCGGGTCACCAGCGGCGCGCTGCACTGGCAGAACCGCGCGCCGCGCGCCGCTACCCGCCCACACTGCATGCAGATGATTTCGCCGGGCCGGGGCATATACAGTTGGTGGTTGAGAATCAACATCGAGACCGTGCCGCACCGCGCACAGGTGAACTCGTAGCCGAAGCGCAGTTCTTGCTTTACGGCATTCTCGGCATAGCCACACGACGGGCAGCGCAGCGCGATAATCTCAGCGCCCATGTTGGCTCCCCTTAACAATAACTCACCCCAGAGACACAGAGACCATGGAGAATCCTTCAGCCGGTTAGGTAGCTCGCCGGGAACCGGGCTGCTCACTCCGGCAACTGGTCGTACATCACGCTTCCGTCGAAGTCAATATTAACGAACATCACCCCGAACATCGATTCGAGCGCGGGTAGTTGGGTCACTTGGATGTCGGCCAGGTCTTCTTGCAGCGCCTCAAGCACTTTGACCAGCCTGATCGTGCTGTGAGTCATGCTCGCCTGGAGCGCTTCGACCTGGACAAAGGCATCTGCGACGCGCCGCCGGATCGTGCCCAGCACGGCAACCACGGCGGTTTGGTCATCGGGGAGATCAGGATAGCGCACTTCTCGCCTTGAGTCGGCCATTGTTTACCTCTATTATCCATAATTCTCGCTCCCCTTAATTATAGATTATACACACGCCTGGCACGTGCCAGCAGCGCTGTGACAACCTCATAGTTGATCGTCTGTGCCCAGGCCGCCACCTCCTCTGCCGTGATCTGCGCGTCGCCCTGCCGGCCGACCAGGATCACTTCATCGTCCTGCGCTGCATCCGGGATATCGCTCACATCGACCACGAACTGGTCCATGCACACCCGCCCGACGATGGGCGCGCGCCGCCCCCGGATGAGCACCGCGCCCCGGTTGGAGAGCCGGCGGTGATAACCGTCGCCGTAGCCGCACGGCACCAGCGCGACCAGCATCTCACGCGGGGTGATGTAGGTGCGCCCGTAGCTGATGCTCGCGCCGGCCGGCAGCGTGCGCACCCGCGCGACCCGGCTCCGCAGCGTCAGCGCCGGGCGCAGCGCAAAGGGCAGCGTCATCTCGGTAGAGGGCGCCAGCCCATAAATCGAAATGCCGGGCCGCACCGCGTCGAGGTGGCTTTCCGGGAAGGCGAGCGACGCGGCGCTGTTGGCGGCGTGGCGCAGCCGGATGCGGCCCCCGGCGGCCTCGACGGCGCCCAACACCTCCCGGAAGATGGCAAACTGCCGGCGCGTGTAGGCGCGGCTCTCCGCGCTCACCTCGTCCGCGACCGCGAAGTGCGTGAACATCCCTTCCAGGTCCAGGCCGGGCAGCGCAGCGATTTGATCGACGAACGGCACGACTTCACCGGGCAGCAGGCCAAAGCGCCCCATGCCGGTATCGACTTTGACGTGGACCGGCGCGCGCCGCCCGGCGGCCTGGGCGCGCGCCGAAAGCGCCTGCGCGGTCTCCCAGGTCGTCACGGCGGCGGTGAGGCCGGACGCGACCACGGCGTCCGCTGCTTCGACCTCAGGCGGCGTGTAGCCCATCACCAGGATGGGGCAGGTCTCTGCGGCGCCCGACGCGCGCAGCGCGACGCCCTCCTCGGTGCGCGCCACCGCCAGCCGGGTTGCGCCGCCTTTACGCGCGGCGCGCGCCGCCTCCGCCATGCCGTGACCGTATGCATTGGCTTTGACCACCGCGATCACATCGACGCCGGTATGGTTCTTGATCGCGCGCACGTTGTCGGTGATGGCGTCCAGATCGATGGCTGCGTGGGTAATCGGCAGCATCTACCAGCCTCCTTCGAAGATGCAGATAAGAGCTTAACCGCGAATAACGCCAAATGCGCAAATAAGAAAGTTCGCGTTATTCGCGGTTAATTTCCACTTGGGACCAGCGCGCCGAGGTCGGCGCCGGCGCGCGGCGTGCCTTCCAGGTCGAGCGGGGACGTGGACAAGGGATCGCCCGCGCCCACCAGCACCGACCCCGGCAGCAGGTGATAATCCGGGCGGTTCGGGTTCAGTTCATACCACACATCGCCGGGCAGCAGCCACGGCTCGAAGCCGGGCGCGACGAAATTCGCCAGCGCCTCGTCGATAGAGAACCCGGTCAGCGAATCATCCGGGGCGGCCATGCCGCCGGGGCTGGATATCCATATGCTGTAGTAATAGTTGCGGCGCGAGACCAACCCCTGGCTCGCCTGGTCAAGCACCTGGTAAGCATCCTCGCGGGCGCGCACAAAGATGTTATTGGCGACGACGATATCGCGCGCGTCGCTGTAGAGACTCAAAGCGCCGGAGGGATAAGCTTCTCCGACATCGACCACGGTATTGTTGACGATCTGTATGCGTTCGCAAGCGAAGGGCGAGA
Organism: Anaerolineae bacterium; assembly: GCA_016927535.1. Taxonomy (GTDB): domain Bacteria; phylum Chloroflexota; class Anaerolineae; order Aggregatilineales; family JAFGMM01; genus JAFGMM01. The sequence continues at coordinate 2,844 of JAFGMM010000094.1, read as the reverse complement.
CCTCCAGGCCCTTTGCCTGCGCGTAATAGTCGTCGCCGCAGTCGATGCCGCCCGCCTGGTTGCCGTAAAACAAGTTATCGCGGATCACGGCGTCGCGCAGCGCCGCCATGTTGAGCGCCGTGCCGCCCTCGCCGCCGTTGCCGGTGAGGATGTTCTGTTCCACGATGACGTTCTCGCTGATGCCGTCCGTGATGAACTTGCCCAGGTCCGGCAAGCCCTGGGCGTCGTAGCAGGCTTTGATATCGGCCCAGGTTTTGCGGCCTTCAAACGACGCATCCTCCCACGAGATGCCGCAGGTATCGCCGGTGGCGGTGCGCAGCCAACCGAAAAGCTGGAGCGCTGCCTCGTGGGGATCCGGGTTGATCTGCAAGCCGGAGACGGTGTTGCCCTGGAAGACGTTGCGCCGGATGAGCACGTTATCGCTCGACCCGGAGAGGTAAAGCCCATGTTCCAGCTCCGAGGTGGTAAACACCGAGTCCTGCACCACCAGGTAGCTGGTCGGCCCGGTGAGCATCCCCCAGGCGATATTGTCGTGGCTGTAGACGTTGGTCAAGATGATATGGGTAGCAAAATGCCCGCTTTCCTCGAAAGCGCCCGTGACGTACAGGCCCGCGTCGGAGGCGCCCTTAAAAGTAAGACCTTCAACGATATAATAGTTTGCGTCGATGATCTGGAAGTTAAAACCTTCTTCGGCATCGGCATTAACCGGCACATCGACGAGGACCGTGCCCGGCTGCCACGCTTTGAAGTGGATGTATGCGCCGTCGGCGCCGCTTTTGCGCTCGATGAGGACGCCGTTGTACCGCCCCGGCATGACGATAATCAGGTCGCCGGGGATGGCGGTCATGGCGGCCAGTTGCAGGTTATTCAGCTTGGCATTGACCGGGTAGACCTGCGTCGGGTGATTGCACGACGCGGTGAGGCAGGGCACGGTCGCCTCGACCGAATCCGGGCAGTCGTCCTGCGCCGAGACGCACAGCACCCCCGTGTAGTACTCTTGCAGGTGAAAATGCGTGTCAAGGAAGACGTCGCTGTCGAAGCGGGCCGGCTGCACGGCCCGCGCCACGCTCGCGGCCTCGGCGGTGGCCGTGTAGGCGGCCTGGGCGGTCACGGCGGCGGTTGCCGTGACCGCCTGCTCGAACACCGCATCGACAAGCGCCTGGAAGTCTGCCGTCTCGGTCATCGACTGGGCGGCAGGGTCGAAGGGCGCGGCGGCGGTCTGGGTAAAGCGCTGCCCCACCAGTGCGTCGATGGTCTGCCAGGTAGTAGGATCGACCTGCCCGCTCATATCGCCTGCCGCATGGAGTGTTGCGCCGGCCAGAGTCAGCGCTAACAGGCCCGTTATCACAGCTAAGAACAAAACGGTGCGTCGCATACATCCCCCCCTTGAAAACTCTAGGACGCTCCAGGTTAGATTTATCCATTCGCCGGGCGAGCCGGTGGCCCGCCCGGTCCAGCCGCAACTTTACTCGGCGCCGGCGAACGCGCCGATATTGGCCGCCGGCCACGGCGCGCCGGTCACGTCCAACGCCGGCAGGTATGCCGGGTCGCCGGCGCCCGCCAGCGGCGAACCGGCCAGCAGGTGATAGTCAGGGCGCGCCGGGTTGAGACGGTACCACTCGCCGTCGGGCAGCACCCACGGCTCGAAGCCAGGCGCGGCGAAGTTCGCCAGCGCCGCATCAATGGCGAAGCCGGTCAGCGCGGGGTCGTCGTCAAGTTGAGCCGCCAGGCCGGGATCATCGACCCACATTTGGTAGTAGTAATTGTGGTGGGAAACCAACCCCCGGCTTGAGGTATCGAGGACCTCATAGGCGTCGTCGCGCGGGCACACGATGATGTTATTGACCACCACCGCGTCACCGGCGTCGCCGTTCAGTGCCAGGGCAGTACGGCTGCCCTCGGTATCGACCATCGTATTGTTCAGCACTTCCAACCGCCGGCACCCGTAGGGCGAAACGTCCAGCCCTTTCGTGTCCCGGTAGCTGTCATCCCAGCAGGCGACCGCGCCGGCCGCATTGCCGTAGATCAAGTTGCTGCGTATCGCCGCATCGCGCACCGAGGCCAGGTTGACCGCTGCGCCGCCGGCCGCGCCGTTGCCGGTGAAAACGTTCTGCTCGACGATGATGTGCTCGCCGATGCCGTCTTCGATGTACGGCCCGAGGTCCGGCAGGCCGTGCCGGTCGTAGCACGCTTTGATATCATCCCAACCGGCGCGGCTGCCCCAGCCGATATCGTCTTCGCTCAGCCCGCACGTGTCCCCGCCGGTGGCCTGGCCCAGCCATTCGAAGAACGCCTCCTCTGCCGAGAGCGGGTCGGCGTTCATCTGAAAGCCGCTGCTGTTGTTGCCCTGGAACACATTCCGCCGCACCAGCATATAATCACCGGAGCCGGACAGGTACGCACCGTGTTCGTCCGCCGAGTTGGTGAACACCGAGTCTTGCACGACGACGTAGCTCGTCGCGGTAGAGTGCATCCCCCACCGGAAATTGTCGTGGCTGTACACGTTCATCACGACAATGTGGGTCATGAAGCGCCCGGTGCCGGCGAAATAGCCGGAGAAAAACAGCCCGGCGCGCGGTGCATCGCGGAAAGCGATCCCTTCGATGATGTAGTAACTGGCGTCGATGAAGTAGAAATCATCGCGCAGCCAATCCTTCTCCGGGAAGGCAGTCCCGCTCACCACCACCGAGCCGGGTTCGCCCCACGCTTTGAAGTGGATATACGCGCCGTCGGCGCCGCTCTTTTCCTCGGCCTGCACGCCGCGATATTCGCCCGGCATAATGATGATGAGATCGCCGGGCGCCGACGCCTCCCAGGCCGCCTGGATGGTCTCGAACGCGGCTT
>JAFGMM010000093.1 GCA_016927535.1 Anaerolineae bacterium | reverse complement strand
CTCGCTGCTTTTTGTGGTATATGGGCTAGCACGAGTCTGACTCCCCTCGCCCCTTGAGGGAGAGGGGTCGGGGGAGAGGGAAAAAAAGCGCTTAAGTTGATGCATATGGGGCGGGTTTGAAACCCGCCCCTACCTCCAGATGTAGCGGTTTGACAAAAATTGTACCCATTACCTGATTATTTTTTCAAAGTCCATAAGTCGGCGGAGTGCGAATAACACAATGCCACTGTGCCGACCACAGAATCCGTTAGAAGCAGGTTTTTCAGAAAACGTTCGGGAGTTGGGCAAGGAGCGCCCGTGTCGATCACGCTGCTGGCGACCAAGCTGTACATCCCGCCCGCGCGCCCCGAAGCGGTGCCGCGCCCCCATTTGATCGAGCGCCTGGATGCCGGACGGCAGCGCAAGCTTATCCTCATCTCCGCGCCGGCCGGCTTCGGCAAGACCACGCTGCTAAGCGCGTGGCGCCGCCAGAACGCAGCGCCGGCGGCGTGGCTCTCGCTGGACGCGGGCGACAACGACCGGGTTCGCTTCCTGGCCTACGTGGTCGCCGCGCTGCAAACCGTCGAACCGGGCATCGGTGAAGCGGCCCTGTCGATGCTCCAGGCGCCGCAGCCGCCGCCGGTTGACGTAATCCTGACCCGGTTCATCAACGAAATCGCCCGGCTTCCGGGCCACTTTGCCTTGATCCTCGATGACTATCACGTGATCGAGGCGCAGCCCATCCACGACGCAATCACCTTTCTGCTGGATCACCAGCCGCCGCAGATGCACCTAGTCATCGCCACCCGCGCCGACCCACCGCTGCCCATCGCGCGCCTGCGCGGGCGCGACCAACTCGTCGAACTGCGCGCCGCCGACCTGCGCTTCTCGGTCGAAGAAGCCGGCGAATTTCTCAGCCGGGTCACGGGATCGACCCTCGCGCCGGACGATATCGCCGCACTCGCCGCCCGCACCGAGGGCTGGATCGCCGGGCTGCAAATGGCGGCGGTCTCGATGCAAGGGCGCGATATTCCGGGCTTCGTCGCGGCCTTCGCCGGCAGTCACGAATACATCGTGGACTACCTCACCGACGAAGTGCTCAACCGGCAGAGCGAAGACCTGAAAGCCTTTTTGTTACAGACTTGCATCCTGGACCGGCTGACCGCCCCGCTGTGCGATGCCGTCACCGGGCAGGGCGGCGGGCAGCAGACGCTCGAACACTTGCAGAACGCCAATCTGTTTATCGTCCCGCTCGACGACCGGCGCGAGTGGTATCGCTACCACCGCCTTTTTGCCGACCTGCTGCGCCAGCGTTTGCAGCAGACCCAGCCGGACCGTGTGCCGGCGCTGCACCGGCGCGCCAGCCTGTGGTACGAGCAGCACGGTTACACCGCCGAAGCCATCGATCACGCGCTGGACGGCGCCGACTCCGAGCGGGCGGCGCGCCTGGTCGAGCAGGCCGCCGAGCGCACCCTGATGCGCAGCGAATACGCTACTTTTATGAAGTGGATCGAGGCACTGCCGGAGGTGATGGTGCGCACCCGCCCCCTGCTGTGCGCCTACCATGCCGGGGCGCTGCTGCTGAGCGGGCGCCCGGTCGATGCCGTCGAAGCGCGCCTGCGCGATGCGGCAGCCGGCGACTCCAGCGGCCTGGTCGCCGGCGCGCTGGTCGTGTTCGACGCCATGCGCGCCATCTTTCACGGCGATATATCCGGCTTCATCGCCCTATCGCACCGGGCGCTTGAACTCCTGCCGGAAGATAACCTGGTCTTCCGAAGCGCCGTCACCCGGAATCTAGGGGCCGCTTATACGATGACCAGCGATGTCGAGACCGCCATCCGGCTCTTTGACGAGGTCGTGCGCATCGGCCGGCAGACCGGCAACCTGGCGAGCACCGTCATCACGCTAAACCGGCTGGCGGCGCTGTACAAGATCAAAGGACAGCTCCACAAGACCCGCGAGATCAACGAGCAAGCGCTGGCGCTGGCCGTCGATAAGCAGGGGCGGCGCTTGCCCATCGCCAGCCTGGCGCTCGTGAGCCTGGGCGACGTGATGCGCGAATGGAACGACCTGGAGACGGCGGCCCGTTTTGCCCTAGAAGGGATTGAACTGGCCGGCCAATGGGCAGAGATCTGGAATCTGGGCAGCTACATCATCCTGGCTCGTATCCGGCAGGCGCAGGGCGACGCCGAAGGCGCCGGCGCAGCCATACAGCGGGCGCGCCAACTCGCCAGGGAGTTCGACGCCAGCGAGCTTGACGACGTTTGGGTAGACATGTACCATGCACGCCTGCAGCTCACCCAGGGCAACCTCGAAGCGGCTGAGCAGTGGGTGGCGCGCGCCGCCCAAGCATCCCAATCGAAGCCGGACTTCGACTTTTATATCTTGCAGGAGTTTGAGCAGACGACGCAGGCCCGGCTGCGCATCGCTCAGGCGCGGTACGGCGAGGCGCTCGCCCTAATCGAGCCGCTGCTGCAAGCGGCGGAGCGGCTAAAGCGCGCCGGCATCGCGCTGGAGCTTTGGGCGCTCAAAGCGCTGGCGCGGCACGGGCAGGGCGACACCGGCGGCGCGCTCGCCGCACTGGGGCGGGCGCTGGCGCTTGGCGAGCCGGAGGGCTACGCGCGCGTTTTCATCGACGAGGGCGAACCGATGGCCTCCCTGCTCTATGAAGCCGCCGCGCACGGCGTCGCGCCGGAGTATGCCGGGCGCTTGCTGGCCGCGTTCGCCGGCTCGGCGCCGCTGCCGGCGCACCCGCACGCGCCGGATTCGGGCGAAATGATCGAACCCCTCAGCGAGCGCGAGCTTGAAGTGCTGCGGCTTCTCGCCGAGGGATTCTCGAACCGCGAGATCGCGGAGAAGCTGTTTCTTTCGCCGAATACGGTCAAGCGGCACAACGGCAGCATCTACGGCAAGCTCGGCGTCGGCAGCCGGACCCAGGCCATCGCCAGGGCGAAGGCGCTGGGCATCCTGCCGCCGGTCTAGATGGACTCGACACCGACCTGGGCGCCCCAAAGTGCCGTATAATAAGAGCAACGCTACACAACAAAGGAGAAAACGAAGATGATGCAACTGGTAAAATTTTGTGTTGGTCAAGACGATGATTGACAATGCCAATTCTTCCCCTCTCCCCTCTGCGTAGCGCCCCTCTCCCACAAGGGGCGAGGGGACTTTTCCCCGCCGTGTGGGGCGTTTTCCCCCTCGCCCCG
>JAFGMM010000092.1 GCA_016927535.1 Anaerolineae bacterium | reverse complement strand
TGACAAAGCGCGCCTCCGGGTGGGCGGCGCGAATCAGCGGGAACACCTCGTCGGCGAACCAGAGCGCCGCATCGACGTTAGGGCGGTAGTCCATCTTGCCGGTGAAGACCAGCGCCGCCGGGCCGAGATCAACCGCTTCTGGGTCGGCAGGCGATCTGACATAAGCGTCTACATCGATGCCGTTGGGAATCACCGTGACCGGCACGCCCGCCAACGCGCGCAGCGCTTCGGCGTCGGCCTGCGACACTGCCAGCACATACCGCACCGCGCGGCAGGTCTCGCGCTCGAACTGCATGAGCCGCTGCCACTGTACGAACGAATACGCCGCGCCTAACCAGCGCTTCGGCTCGGCCCGCGCAACCTCGTACACGCGCCGCTGGAGGTCGAATTCGGCGTTGTGCGCGTCGTAGATAAACCCGGCGTTGGGCTGCAAGGTCTTAATCAGCGGACGATAGCGCGCCATCTCGATGCCTTCGATCTGCACCGCGTCGAAGGTCTTGCGCGCAAAAAGCCGCTGTATGGCGATATCAAAGGCCGTAGCGCGCAGCCGGCGCGCCATATCCGCCTCGCCGGTGAAAACCAGGTCAATCGCGCGGACGATGCGCCGGCGCGGCGGCGGCGCCGGCACGGTTAGGATTTCGTGGCACAGCCGGGCGAGCGGCGATTGGTTGGGGTCGGGCTGGCCGCGCTCCCAGAACGAGAGCAGGGTCACGGCATGGCCGGCCTGGGCTGCTCCGCGTATCAGGCCAAAGTTGCGCAGCGCCGTCCCCTGGTGGGGCGGGTAGGGTAGTTGAGGCGTTAGAAACAGGATATGCTTCGCAGGCACGTTTGTTAAACCTTTGTTAAATCCGTATAATATAAATTAAAGGCCAATTTAATTTGTGCATTGACACAGAAGCGATCTTCCTATAGGATGTAGATGAAGATGCATAGCATGCCTGTCATCAATAGTATCATAGTATAATGAAGCACTGCTCGTAAAAGGGATTTTTATGGCAATGTTAAGGAGTTTAAAATGGGTCATCAAGAGCTTATCGTCGGTGCGCTCCTCGTTATCGTCGGCCTGCTTCCTCTGACCAACCCCGACTGGATGTGGATGGTCGATAGGGTCATTGCCGGCATCTTCGGCGGCGAAGTCGGGCACACCAGGGCCAACCGGGTCGCTTTGCAGATCATCGGCGCGGTCAGCGTCCTGCTTGGAATTATCCTCACCATAGAGTCCATCTCAAGGGCAGCAACCTCGTGACAAAGCAAATCAACCACCCGGCCTGACTCCCCGCGTCTCATCTGAGATGGACGCGGGGAGTTCTATTTTCCTCAAGTCCGGCGGCTGATTATAACGCATATAAAGCCATGTTGAACTGCGCGGCTAAGCTGTGCTAAACTCCTGGCGAGGAGTTAATCTATGAGCACATTACTTTTAAAAAACGCGCAAGTTTTGATAACCATGGACGACGCGCGCCGCGAGATCGAAAACGGCGCGATCTTCGTCCGCGATCACGCCATCGAGGCAGTCGGCCCGACCGGCGAACTGCCCGCCGCCGCCGATGAGGTCATCGACGCGAGCGGCTGGGTGGTGCTGCCCGGCCTGGTCAACACCCATCACCACCTCTACCAGACCCTCACGCGCGGGTTGGCGCCGGACGAAGAATTGTTTAACTGGCTGAAGACGCTCTACCCAATCTGGGCGCGCATGGACGGCGAAGCAGTCTATATCAGCGCGCTGGTGGGCCTGGCCGAGTTGATGCTGAGCGGGTGCACGACGACCTCCGACCACCTGTACATCTTCCCGAACGGCGCGCGCCTGGACGACGAGATCCGGGCGGCGCAGGAGATCGGGGTCCGGTTCCACGCCACGCGCGGCAGCATGAGCGTCGGCGAGAGCAAGGGCGGTCTGCCGCCCGATTCGGTGGTCGAGACCGAGGCGGCTATCCTGCGCGATAGCCGCCGGCTGGTCGAGGAATACCACGACCCGGCGCGTTACGCCATGCTGCGGGTGGCTTTAGCGCCGTGCTCGCCCTTCAGCGTGAGCCGCGACTTGATGCGCGAGAGCGCGGCGCTGGCCCGGAGCTACGGCGTGCGGCTGCATACGCACCTGGCCGAGAACGTCAAGGACATCGACTACAGCGAGGCGGTGTTCGGGATGCGGCCCGGCGAATATGCAGAGGACGTCGGCTGGGTGGGCGACGACGTGTGGCACGCGCACTGTGTGATGCTGGACGACCGGGAGATCGATCTGTTCGCGCGCACCGGGACCGGCGTGGCGCACTGTCCCGGCTCGAACCTGCGGCTGGCGAGCGGCATCGCGCCGGTGCGCGCCATGCGCGATGCCGGCGTCGATGTGGGGTTGGGCGTGGACGGCAGTGCCAGCAACGACTCGTCGCACCTGCTGGCGGAAGCGCGCCTGGCAATGCTGTTGCAGCGCGTGACCGGCAACCCCGCCGGCATGACCGCGCGCGAGGCGCTGGCGATTGCGACGCGCGGCGGGGCGGCGGTGCTGGGCCGCGACGATATCGGCGTTATTGCGCCGGGCATGGCGGCGGATTTCATCGCCGTCAAGCCGGACCCGGTGGCGTGGGCGGGCGGCTGGCACGACCCGGCGGCGAGCCTGCTCCTTTGCGCGCCGCAGAGTGTACAACTTTCGGTTATCAACGGACGTATAGTAGTTAGGGAAGGGCGTCTTACCATGCTGGAGATCGAGCCGGTCGTAGCGCGCCACAACGCCATCGCGCACGCGCTGGTCAACGGTGAGTCATGAAGGTTCACGTCATCATCAACCCGGCGAAAAGCGCCAAGGCGCCGGTTCTGAACATCCTGAACCGCGTCTTCCAGGAGCACGGCGCGCAGTGGGATGTGTCGGTCACCCACGGCGCCGGCGATGCCTACCGCCGCGCGCAGGAGGCCGCCGCGTCGGGCGTGGACGTGGTGGCGGTTTACGGCGGCGACGGCACGGTGACCGAAACGGCGAGCGCGCTGGTCGGCGCCGAGACGCCGATGGCGATTCTGCCCGGCGGCACGGGCAATGTGTTGGCGGTCGAGTTCGGCATCCCCTGGCAGTTGCATCACGCGGCGGCGCTTGCTTGCCGCGCCGCGCCGCACCGGGTGCAGGCCGTGGATATGGGCCAGGTTGTCAGGGCGGGCGGGGATGCGCCGCCGGCGCACGAGCAAGCCTTTATGCTGCGCGCCAGTACCGGCTTTGAGGCGGCGGTTATCGAAGGAACCGAGCGCACCCACAAAGAGCAGTTTGGCATCTTGGCCTACGGTATCGCCATCCTGCAAGTGCTGCGCGAGCCGCCGGCGGCTTGCTACACG
>JAFGMM010000091.1 GCA_016927535.1 Anaerolineae bacterium | reverse complement strand
GCTAGCACGAGTCTGACTCCCCTCGCCCCTTGAGGGAGAGGGGTCGGGGGAGAGGGGGAAAAAGCGCTTAAGTTGATGCATATGGGCCGGTTTGAAACCGGCCCCTACAATTCACCGACGATATCACCTGGTAGCGCAGGGGTCAGGAGGTAAGGTATTGCCAATTCGTTTGTTTTCTCCATCAGGGGAGCAGGCCCAGCGCAGCAGCCAGCGCGAACACCACCAACAACATCGCTATCAGCAGCACCCAGGCCACCAAGCGCCCGTTGGTCTGCGTGGCGTCCAGCGCCGCCTCTTTGACTTCGACCTCGCCCAGCCACCCAACCCGGATGTAAAGATTGCGCGCGCCTTTGATCAAATGCGCGGTGTAGTCGTCGTAGTCCAGCAGACGCCAATCCGCCTCAAGGTAAGGGGCCATCGCCTGGTCGAGAATCGCGCGGGCTTCGTCCGGTTCTATAATGTCAACTTCTTCGCTCATATTCGTTCTACCATCAAGAAATAAAGATTCTGTGCTGATCTGAAGTATAGCGCACCTTTTGACTCGCATTTCTTGCAAACTCAACGATAATAAAGGGTAAGGATTCCGGTACTACGTAGATAGGATTTGGTTAGGGCAAACATCATGGCTACAACCCGTGAACTTACCTCTCACCTGGATGTGCAGGCCCTCATCGACGGGATGGGACAAGGAATCTTGATCTTCGACCCGGAGGGCGCCCTGATCGCCGATAACGTCGGCGCGCGCCGTATGCTCGGCCCCGATATGGCGCACATCCGGCAAGCCGGCTGGCCGGCATGCGCGGACCTTCTGAATCCCGGCATACCCGGCGGCGCGCCCGATCTGGACGCACTGCGCGAGCGAGCCGCCCAATCTGCCCAACCGGTCCGTTTTAGCACGGCGCTGAACCACGTCTTCATCCCCGGCTGGATATCGGCGCTTCACGCGCAGACCGGCCAGGCGCTCACCCAGGTCACGTTGGAAAACGCCGACTGGACCGCCCTGGCCCAACTGATGGACCGGTTCCGCAGCGAAGCGCGCCAGGCGATCATCGCCACGCGCGGGCACGCCGAACTGCTCAGCCAATTGTCGCTCAACCGGCCCAAAGGTATGACCGTAGACCAGTTCGCCGGGCGGGTGCTGGGTTTCTCCGAGATCATGACCTCGCACATGTACCGCCTCGAAATCCTGATCGAACTGCTCCAGCGCTGGGAAATCATCCTCACCGGCCAGCTAGAGGAGGAGATAAAGCAGCGCAACCGGTGCATCGAACTGACCGAATGGCTGGAGGATTACCTGGAAGCCCTGCTCGATCAAAGCCTGGCTGATCCCGAAATCGGGTTAATCGACTACCGCGAACGCCTGGTCATCAACATCCCGGACGACATTTACCTGTCGGCGTCGCCGCACCACCTGGGCACCATCCTGCGCGACCTGCTGCGCAACGCCGTGCTCTACACATTCGACAACTCACCGATCATCCTGCAAGCGGTGTCGTTGGCCGAGAGCGGCTTTGTGCGCATCGACGTAATCGACCAGGGCTGCGGCATCCGCGAAAAAGAACTGGCAAAGATTTTCCAGCCCTTCCAGCGCGCCATGCAGCCCCAAGTCATCAGCCAGTTCGGCTACGGGCTGAGCCTGTTCTTGAGCAAAGCCGAGATCGAGGCGATGGGAGGCAGCATCGAGTTCAAGAGCGAGGAAGGCGTCGGGTCGATCTTCAGTCTTAAAGTCCCGGCATGGGTCAATGAAAAGTAACCAAGAACGTTTCCCTCAATACTTCGTCGCCGTCGCCGGGAACATCGGCGTCGGCAAAAGCAGCCTGACCGAACTCCTGGCGCGCGAGTTAAGCTGGGAGCCGTTCATCGAACCGCACGCCGACAACCCCTATCTCGCCGATTTCTACACCGATATGCAGCGCTGGAGCTTTCACTCGCAGGTTTTTTTCCTCAGCCGCCGCCTGCAACACCACCGGCAGCTTATCGACTTCCCCGGCAGCGTAGTCCAGGACCGCACCGTTTACGAAGACGCCGAAATCTTCGCCGCCAACCTGTGCCGGCAGAGGCAAATGAGCCAGCGCGACTTCGCCACCTACTGCGACCTCTACGACGGCGTTTGCGCGTTCCTGCCGCCGCCGGACCTGGTGATTTACCTCAAGGCCAGCGTGGGCGCGCTCGCCGAGCGCATCAATCAGCGCGGACGGTTCTACGAGCGGCAGATTTCGATTGATTACCTCAGCCAGCTTAACGAACTGTACGAAGAATGGGTCGCCAACTGGAGCCGGTGCCCGATCATGGTTGTCAACACCGACCCGCTGGACTTTGTGCACAGGCCCAAAGACCTGCAATACGTGCTGGACCAAGTGCGCACCTACCTGACTCTACCGTAGAAGCGCGCCAAGAGGGTCAACCGCGAATAACGCGAATAACGCGAATGAAGCAAAGGCAACACTGCCGTCGCGCTTCGTGCAGATCCGTATACTCGTGTGTATTCGTGGTTTAATTCTTCCTCAAGGCGAACGGCGCTATTTCTCGGCTTCAGCACACTTGGGACACAGCCCCTCGAACTCCAACCAGTGCCCGGTGATACGGTAGCCGGTTCGCTGTTCAACTTCCTTCAAAAAAGCGCCGAGGTTGCAGCCGTCGATCTCGACCAGCGCGTGACACGCGCGGCAGATCAGGTGGTGAGTATGGCCCGGCGTCGATACTGCATAGCCGTGACACTCGTCCGCCAGGTGGACCGAGCGCACCAAATCTAACTCGCTTAGCAGTTCCAGCGTGCGGTAGACCGTCACCAGACCGATCTTCGGGTCGATCTCTTTGGCGCGGGCGTGGAGGCCATTGATGGTCAGCGGCTTCGACGCGCCGGCCAGGGCATGAATCAAAGCACGACGCGCGCGGGTCAATTTATAATTGTTGGCGCGCAGCGTCTCGACGAAGGTCTGTTCTCGCGCATTCATTTGTTAAAGCGCCTTTTAATCGACAAGTCTTAGCAAGTTATTGAGTCGAAGTATACTACACGGGCGTGTCAAAGGTCCAGTTCCGGCGCCGGCGCGAGAGGGTTGATTCGTTCTAACGTTGTTTTACCTCACCCCCGCGCGCAGCGCGCGCCTCCCCCTCTCCACGCCGTGGAGAGGGGGACAGAGGGGGTGAGGTTATCCTAAATCAGCCCTTGCGCCGCCGCGACGCGCTCGCGCTCCCGGAGCGGGTGCCCGGCGTCGTCCACCGCCCATATCGCGCCGCCGATGCTGCGCGTGCGGATGGCCCCCGGCGCATAAGCATTATTGACCAACTGCGGCGCGTCGAGCAGGCCGATCTTCACCGCACGGGCCAGCGTCGCCGGGTCGGTGAGCGGGTCGTCCACGCCGGCGCGCGCGCCCAGCGCGCGGATCGCGTCGAGCAAAACCTGCGTCTCGGCGATCAACTCCTCCTTACGCGCCTGCACGCGCGGATCCGCCGCCATGTCCGGGCTGCCGCGCAGCGCGACCTCCGCCACGTAGCCGGCCATCTGCGCGCTTTCGATCACCTCGCCGGCGGTAGCGGCGTGATCGGCTTCGGTGTAACCGACCACGTGAATGATGTGCGGCTGTACCGCCATCTGGAGCATCACGCTCTGCGCCAGGTGCGCGCGCGCCGGCGGGACGGCGAGCGGGTAGCTGAGCAGGCCGGTTCGTGTCTGCCGCCAGACGCGAAAATCCGGCCCGGCGAACGACTCGACGAGCGCGATCTGGGCCAGGCACTTCGCCAGGTCCATCGCGTTGCTCAGATGCGGCGGGCTTTCGAACATGTAGGTCGTGATGTAATCACGCACGCCGGCCTTCCGGGCGGCGCGCGCATAGATGTACGACGCCGCACACACCACCACGTCCGGCGCGTCGCGCATCCCCCAGTGATACGGCTCGTTGCCCTCCACCGGGATATCGCGCGCGCCGTGCCAGGCCATCAGCTCGATGTGCTCGCGGATCGACTGTTCCAGCGGCGAAGGCCCGCGCCCGTCCATCGCATTGAACCAGAACAGCGACGTAGCGCACCAGGCATTATTGAGAGTCCGCGCCAGCATATCCGCATAGCGCAGGTGGTCGGCGGTACCGGAATACGAGCGCATCAGCGGATAATTGCCGCATCGAGACGCCTCGTAAAGCCGGCGCAGGTCGGCCTCAGTGCGGAAGGGCACGCCGCCCGCCCCTTTGGACTTAGGACTTTGCCGCGCCGGCCGGAAAAAGTTCTCCTGGGCGTCCTGGTCGGCGCCGAGCGAGATCACGTCCAGCGCGCGGCTCGCCGCGATCCGGGCGACGCCGCGCACGGTCGGCTCGATGGTGGGCGCGGGTTCGCCGTAGTGGTGGCGCAGCAGCGGAACCGGCGCCTTCCACCGGATGCGCTCGACCAGGCGCTGCGGGTAATCCGCCGGGCCCTCGTCGCCGCCGCCTTCGCGCCGGAGGTAGCGCCGCACCTCCGTCACCGGCTCGCCGCCCTCGAAGTACATCTCGAACAAATCGTCGAACTCGCGTGCGACGGCGACGACCGGCGGCGTGCCGGCGAAGGCCAGGCGTTTTTTCTGCAAGTCGATGCCGGTCGCGGCGAGCATATCGCGCAGTTCGCGCAGCAGCGGGCGCACGTTTTCGGGCGTCAGCCGGTAGCTGACCCCGATAATATCGGCGTTTTGATCGACGATAGCATCGACCAGCGTTTCCAGGTCGGTCGCCGGGCCGGTGAAATAGGTCTCGTAGCCCAGGTCTTCGGCCACGCGCAAGAAGCGCGTCGCGCCGGCCACATGGACGCAATCGCCCAGGCAAGCGGCTAGTACTTTCATCGATAGCTGTCCCTTCGCTTCCCTCCATTCCTTGAAGATAAGATCTTTAACCGCGAATAACGCTAATCACGCGAATAAAGATTCCTAATTCGCGGTTATTCGTGTTATTCGCGGTTAAATTTTTCATCCTCTTGTAGCGCTGAGGTATGGGTATCTCCTGTTTTACCGGCTGCCGGTCTTATTTTTATTCGGCGATTCGGGCGACTCGATGCTGCCATGATTGACCCAGTTGGTGATCTCGCGCACGCTCAGCCCGGTCAGGCCCATGCGCTCCAACGTGCGCCCGCGATGGCTGTAGTCGGTGCCGTGGATGATGCAGGCCAGTTGGACCATCGAATCAATCGTCGCCACGTTCACGCCGAAGCGCTTGCCCAGTTCGACGATGGGCACCAGACTGAAGGGCACGTCCTCGAAAAGGTAGCGGTGCCGCAGCGAGCGCGGCGCTTTGATGCCCTGGTAGCCGGGGTTGTCGTGCATGGCCTCGTCGAGATTTTCGCCGGTCGCCGAATACGCGGTCGCCAGCCATTCGCAGGCCGTCTGCGCACGAACGCCCAGCGCCGACGCGACGGTCACCCGCTCGCGGTCCACCACCTCCAGCACACGCGCGGTCGAAGCGGTCACGCCGTCCACGTAGAATTGAAAATCGCCCTGGGTGCGCTCGATCCACCCGGCGTTGAGCAGGGCCAGCACGGGATGAAAGACCGCTCCCATGTTGTTAAGGCTGGTATGGAGCACGTTGGGCGAGGCGACGAACTGCGGGTAGACCTCCGATACCACGTCCAGGACTTCAGGCGTCCGGGTAGCCGGGAGCGCCGCCAGCGGCACTGCGTTCTTGCGGCGGAAGATGCGCGCCTCGGCCGGCCCTTCGGCGCGGCTGGCAAAGAGCAGCGTCTCCGCCTCGGCGACAGTCACGTCGGTCTCGCAGTTCAAGTCCTTTAACACGTGACAGAATTCCAATGCGCCGCCCGTGCGTCCCGGATTCAGCAAGACGATTTGCCCGTCTCGCAAGTGCGGCGCGCACAGACCGGCGATATCGGCGTGCGCCGAGGCCGGCACAATGACCATCACCAGATTCACCCCGTCGAGCGCGGCTTCGATTTGGTCGGTGACGAGTTGCAGCCGGCCAAAAATGATCTCGTCCTGCTCCGACAGGTGCAGCTCGATGCCGCCGCGCATTTGGATCTGCCTGATATGATCCAACGTGCGGTTGTAAAGGTTGACATGGTAACCGCGCGCGCCGAGGTCGGCGGCCATCGCACGCCCGCCGTGTCCCGCCCCGATGACGGCAATGCGTAATTCGCCTGCATGGTTGTTCTGCATAGACACTATCCTCCCTTTTGCATTAACGAGCGCTGCGAAAAACTACAGTCGTACACGACAGGACGCGCCAACATGCCCGCTTATCCTTAAAACAAACTCTGTCATCTGCCGCTTAGTGGTAGTTAAGAGTAATATAAGCAAAGTTGTTGAGGTGTCGATATCTGAAACGTGGCGATGGGATACGGTTGGGAGCGCGCTAAACACCCGATGAATATACGTTCACACTCGAAACTCGCACGCGATTATACCACAAATCGAACCCGCGCCCCAAGACCCCCCGCCGCCGGGAGGCATCCGCGCCGTTGCCGTTCTTCCATTTTGCCTGAACATCGTTTAAAATACTGTGGGTACCCACCAGCCCGGCGACCACGCTATATTGCAGAGCTACCTGTTAAATTATTCGCTTGGTAAAATTTGGCGCATCGGCGAAAGAGCGCGCTTTTGGAGTTTGAAGTATGCTAACTGTCCCAACCCGACCCGCAGCGCCCGAAGAACCCGGCGGCTACCACCGCTACCACTTAAATACCCAACCCGCCCCACCGATTGTCCCCCTCCCCGACCGTTTTTTAGTCAAAGTCAAAAGGCCCATCCTGGCCTGGCACATCATCGCAGACTTTGTAGAATTTAAAGGCAACTGGAACGTCACCTCCGACCGGCCCTGCGTCTACGGCGTGCTCGACAGCCCCCTCGGTGGGATGATGGCGCGCCCGCACCTCTGCGTAGCATGCCTGCGCTGCACCATGCAAAACCCGGAGTTGATCCAGATTCACCACAACCCGGACCACCAACACTTGGGCGACTCGTATTTCACGTCCGAGTACTTCGCCCACGTCGCCTACCAGGCCGAAACCGGGCGCATCCCGGTCAAAGGCGCCGGCTACCGGGGCAAGTTCGGCGGCGAAGGCTGGGACGGCATGTGGACCGACATGTCCGAGATCGTGCGCCCCACCCGCGACGGCATCCACGGGCGCGAGTTCATCTCGACCGCCATCGACATCGGCGCCAAGCCGGGCTATTTGCGGTTTAACGGCGACGGCACGGTCGCAGCCAAGCCACCGCGCGTCATCACGACCCAGGTCCCTTTCTTGTTCGACCTGCCGCCCATCGCCCACCGCACGCCCGAACTGATGCAAATTCTCGGCGCGGCGGCGGCGGCGGCCCAAACCCTGGCAATCGTGCCCCTGCCGGTCATGCAGGCGGCCGGCTTAAGCGGCGCGCACCTGGCGCCGCTGGTCAAACCGGGCGACCGGCTGGATGTGCCCGGTGCAGCGCCGCACATGGTCGAGCTTGACGGCTGGGACCCGGCGCTGTACGATGCGGTCACGGCGCGCTTCCCCGAAGCGCTGGTCGCGCTGCGCCTGCCCGCCGACACCGCCGGCGCTGCGCTTCTTGACTACGCAAAGCAAGGCGTGCGCGTCTTCCACATCGCCGGCGACTACCACGGGCGCGCCTCCGACGGCCGGTTCATGCGCGAGGTTATCCGCGCGGTGCACGGCGCGTTTGTCGATGCGCGCCTCCGCGACGAGATCACGCTGCTCGGCAGCGGGGGCATCGCCGCCGCCGAGCACGTCGCCAAGGCCATCATCTGCGGCCTGGACGCGGCGGCGCTCGACATCCCGCTGCTCGTGGCGCTCGACGCGCGCTTTCGGGGTGAATGCATCGCGCCCGGCGCCGGCGCGCTCGTCATGCCGCCCGATATCCCGCATGACTGGGGCGTGCAGCGCCTCATCAACCTAACCGCCTCGTGGCACGACCAATTACTCGAAGTCCTCGGCGCGATGGGCCTGCGCGACGTGCGCCGGCTCCGGGGCGAGTTGGGGCGCGCCATGTTCCAGGAAGACCTCGAACGCGAAGCTTTTGGAGGCATTGCCGGCTATGACGACCAGCGATAAATACCAGGACAAAACGCCCGAACTCATCGAGAAGCTCACGCAGCGCCACACCCACGCCCTCCATAAAGGCCTTCACAACTGGCCGCGCTCTGGCCGCCGCCCGCCGGCGCTGGGCGATTACCGCTGGACCGCCGATCTTATCCTTTCGACTTGGCTACAGGCCGAGACCGGCGCGCCGCCCGCGCCCGAATTGGGATTAGAACATAAAATCGGCGCTTCGGGCGGCGGCTTCGACGTGCTGGATTTCCAATGGCTGCCCGAAGACCGGTGGACGCCGGCCGGCGTGGAGATCGACACTTCAATCTCGCTCAACCGCCGGGGCTTCGACCGCGCGATCGAAATCCCCTTCCCGGCCTACGGCGGCGGCATGTCGTTCGGCTCGGTCAGCGAGCAGGTAATGCTCTCGCGGGTGCGCGCCGCGCGGAATTGGCGCAGCTTCTCCTCGACCGGCGAAGGCGGCTACCCCGACTCGCTGGTCCCGCTGCGAGATCATGTCATCACCCAGATCGCAACCGGCATGTTCGGCGTGCGCGAGGAGACCATCCAGCACGCGCCGATCATCGAGTTCAAATATGCGCAGGGCGCCAAGCCCGGCCTGGGCGGGCACCTGCTGGGCGACAAAGCGACGATGGCGGTTGCCAAGATGCGCGAAGCCGTGCCCTGGGTGAGCCTGTTCTCGCCGTTCCCCTTCCACTCGGTCTACTCGGTCGAGGATCACAAGAAGCATCTCGACTGGGTGAAGACCATCAACCCCGGCGCGCTGGTCATCGTGAAGGTCTCCACGCCGACCGATATCGACATGGTGGCGGTCGGCAGCTACTACGCCGGCGCGCACATCGTCAACATCGACGGCAGCTACGGCGGCACCGGCGCCGCGCCGGAGATCGCCAAGAAGAACATCGCCATGCCGGTCGAGTTCGCCATCCCCAAAGTACACAAGTACCTGCTGGGCGAGGGCATCCGCGACGAGATGGTCATCACGGCGAGCGGCGGCGTCCGCACCGCCTACGACATCGCCAAGGCTATCGCGCTGGGCGCAGACGGCGTAGCGCTCGGCACGGCGGAACTGGTGGCGCTGGGCTGCACGCGCTGTAGCAACTGCGAGCGAGGCCGGGGCTGCCCGTATGGTCTCACGACCACCGACTACGAACTTGCGCAGTTGGTCGATCCCGACTGGGGCGAGGCGCGCATCACCAACATGTACCGGTCATTCCGGCTCCAACTGCAAGACATCTTGCGGCGGCTGGGCATGCGCAGCGTCCGCGAACTGCGCGGGCGGACGGATGTATTGATCTATCGCAAAAACAGCTTGTGACCTAGGGGTGCATGAACGACTTGTCGCTACCTTCCCCCCTCTCCCCTAAATCCCCTCTCCCACAAGGGGAGAGGGGACTTTCGGAGCGCGCTCCGGCCCCCTTTCCCCCCTTGTGGGGGAG